>CAZUKY010000005.1:0-69842 GCA_964621085.1 uncultured Gammaproteobacteria bacterium
AAGCTAAAAATCCCGCCGAACAAAAGCCCGCGCGGATTCCTCCCCAGACCCCTCCTCCGCGCGGACAAAATGTAAAAACAAATTAGTCTCGGTTTTGCGAAAATCCAAATCCCCAGAAAATAGTTTTCGCAAAACCGAGTCCGAATTGAAGCCCCGCCACACTGCCCGAATACTTGGAGGGCAGAACCCCAAAAAGAAAAATGTCCTTTCCATTTTTAGAAAAAATCACCCCCGCGAAAAATCAGAAAAGCAAGGAACATTTTTCTTTTTGGGGTTGCCGAGTGAAGCGAGGCGGTGGCAGGGCTTTCGTGGAGCGTACGATTTTGGTTAGAGCAACCACGCGCTCCGCGCATGCGATTACCTCACTTTGTTTTGAAAATAGGTTCTAACTTGGTACAATAGAGACACCATTCTATATGACTACATTCATTGTCGTTGTAATCGCAATTGTCGCCGGTGCTGCCGGCAACCTCTTCATTAAGCTCGGCACGCAAAATCTGCCGACCGCCCTTTCGATAGAAACGCTCGCGAAGTTCGCCAACCCGACGCTTCTCTTTGGCATCTTCCTCATGATCGCAAGCTTCCCCTTTTACTCCATGACCCTGCAACGTCTTCCTTTGAGTTATGGCTTTCCTATTCTCATGGCAGGCACGTTCATTACCGTGCTTGCACTCTCGTTTCTCGTGCTCAAGGAACCGTTGACGTGGATCAATTTTTTCGGTATCCTTCTCCTTATTGTCGGCCTCTTTTTGGTCGCACAAAAATAAAAATACATGGTGGGCGTGGTGTAGTGGTAACACAGGAGATTGTGGCTCTCCTATCGCGGGTTCGATCCCCGTCGCTCACCCCAACAGAAATCGAAGTTTCACCGCTTCGATTTTTGTTTTGGTTGAGATATGGAATTAGTTCAAACGAAAAAGAAAAGACCACCTCATGCGAAAGGTGGTCGAATGTGCGGATGATTGAGATCAACGACTATTCAAGCTCACGAAGCCGAGCCTCAATCCGAGCCAACTCCTCCTGGCCCTCGCGTAGTCGTCGCGCCTCCTCGTTGAGTGATTGGCGCTCGAGCTCCTTCAGCCACTCCTCTCTGTTCTTCTCGGCAAGAAGGATATCATTTTCCAACCGGCGAGCATCCTTGCCATCCAATGCGTACAACCTTACGTTTGGGTTCTTTTGAGGGAACCCCCCATACTTGGCATAGCCCTTCAGCCGGAGATAGCCGAGCGCCGCAAGCATGGCGAGCCACGGCGACCGGTACTGCGATTCGAATTCGTCGCTTAAGAGAATATTGTCTCCCTCGCGGTCTCCCTCGCTGATAACCATCCTGCAGAAGTCGACGGCTTCTGCAATAAGATTTTCGTTAGCTTTCACGACTCCTCCTCTCCAGTCATGCCTATAGTATCTTTTTCCCCTCTCATATTCAATACATATATTGACACAATTTTGTGTCAATGATATAGTTATTACATCTATGGGACAAATTGAACAATCACTCGTAAAAAGTACCGGTTTTTTTGAAAATGAGCGCCAGGCGCTTCTTTATACCACCCTGCTTCGCTTAGGCTCCCTTGGCGTTGAAAAGCTTCATCAGCACACACTGCTGCATCGCGAAACGATCCAGCGGGAACTTCAAAAAATGTCCGGGCGGGGTACGATTATCTTGACAAAGAATAATCGTAACAAAAAAGCGACCGCAATATCACTAAGCACTCTGCAGGAACGACTGGAGGAAAAGCGGGAAAACTTTGACCAGCTTCTCAAACCCCTTCTTGAAGCAGAAATAAAAAACAGCCAACGTACCATTGCGCAGCTGTATCATGGCAACCATGCGTACGGGCTCCTGGAAATGAAATTGATCAAGACACAGCCGCCAAAAACTCCCGTGCATGTTTTCTCGACACAGCCAAAAAAATTCCTCGAAGCAATGCTTGAATCAAAAAAGCTTGATCTTTTCGAACGGGTTAGGATCAAAAAAGAGATATCTATCGAGCTCTCATGTTTTTCGGAACTGCGCGGAGAAGTCGAATATAATGCCCGCAATTACTTCTACGACCAGCCGGTGAATCTTAAAAGGAAATACCGCTATGTAGAAACAGAGCTCTCTTCGCCTCTCCAGGTTCAGATCTTTTACTCTACGGTTGTCATGAGCATTTTTGATGCCCTACCCAGTGTGCATATCGCAATACAAGACGAACACGTGGTCAAAGCAATGCGTACGTATTTCAAAATTCTTTGGGATCTTGGTGATCCCCAAAAATAATGGTAGTTCCAACATCCTCCACGATGGCACCCCAACAGAAATCGAAGTGTAAAAGCTTCGATTTTTGTTTTTTTATTTCAAGTAACAGTAATATGACAGCCTCAATTCATGACCATACGATTGACAGACTAGCGCAAAAATGTAGGATCAATGCTGAGGTAAAGAAAGGACGGTTCGATGCAGAAGAAATTCTTTCCCGAATAACTGAACGAAGGTTCCGAAGGGCCGGCGGTCACAGTGCTGCAACTCATGCTGAAGGCCATGCGCATGGACGAAGGCAATCCCGTCAGCATCAGTGGCAACTACCGCGAGAAGACGGCCGAGGCCGTGCGGAACCTCCAGCGGAAACTCAACGTCGAGGCGGACGGCCACTTCGGGCCGGCCACGCGCGTTGCACTCGCAGCATCCTACGGAATCGACGTGAACGCTATCCCGGCCTCGATCATGGCCGGCAAGACCAAGGAGGTCCGGCCGGATGCATAGCGATGCATCCGCGTCAGCCAAAGGCTTCCTGAATACGGAAGCCGCACTGGCTGTTCCTGTTTCCAAAGCATGGGATGCGCTTCCGGGAATGCATCACCCCGGATGCGCAGGAACAATCCGGCAAAATCCGCGCAACGGGAACGTACGCGGCTGCGATGGGTGCGGGCGGAGCGAGACGAACTGGCAGCCCGAGTTTAGGAGGAAGTGCGAATGAAAATACTTCAGCTCAGCGACCTTACGAACGATGATCAAGACCTCGTTCGCGCCGCTGTCGCAGTAGTCTCCTTCGCCTACCGACCCTACTCGAAGTACAGTGTCGGAGCGGCGGTCATGGAAGGAGGCAAGATCTACACCGGCTGGAATCTCGAAAATGCCGCGTACTCCGGCACGCATGCCGAGGAAGGAGCGATCGCGAGTATTCAGCCGCGGGCAAGCGGCATCGGCACGGCTTATTTCGTTCCTCGCATCGAACGCGTTGCCATTGCGCTCGTAGTGCCGCAAGAGCCGGACATGTGGGCAGCGCCCTGCGGCCGTTGCCGGCAGCATATCCGCGAGTTCGCGACAGACGCCACGCCGATTTTCGGCGCGCGTCTCGATCACGCGTTGAATGTGCAGGATATCCAGTGTTTCACGCTGGGCGAGCTCCTACCATACTCATTCGTCCGGAAAAATCTTGATGTCTCGCAACCGTAGGGACAATTCAGATTCTGCCGCAGAGCGTACGCGCACTGCGGCATTGTTTTTTCACATTTCGGATGCTCAGAATCAAAAAACGAGCCCTGAGGAGCTCGTTTTTTGCGATCATTTTTACTGGACATCCAGTTCCAATCCTGGGAACGGCATCTGTCGCTTCTCGCCTGTGCCAAACACCTTTCCGTTTTTCTCGCCGCGCTCGCCTGCCATTAACCTCAGAGCAGCCTGCACTTCGGCGCGGGCCTGCGCAGAGAGCTCATGTGAGCGCTTCTGGTCGGATCCGACTGCCGCAGCAGCCTCTGCGGATAGTTCGACCGCTTTTTTCAGATGCATTTCAATCTGGATCTGAGACTCAGCGCCGATCGTATCCATTTTCTTCTCGTAATTCTTTTTCGCGCTTGCAATCATCTGATCGAGTCCGGGCGCGATCTTTACGACTGTTTTGCCGCCGCGGCCACTCCCATGAAACAGTATCTTGTTCTCATGAAACGTAGAGAGCTTTTGCTTAATCGCCTCTTTGTCTTCGTCGGAAATCGCCGCTTGCAGCTCCGCATGTAATGCAACCATCTCACTCATGCGCGCCTCAATCTCGGCGGCGCTTTCGGACTCGCCGTTCTGCCGCATCCGTTCGATCATTTTTTTCATGCGCTCGGTGTGGTTTTCGAAATTCGCGCCTGCAATAATGAACCGCTTTTTTTTGAACTCGGAATGCAGCGCAAGCCGTTCCGTCTCGTCAAAACGGCGTTCCAGCCGATGCGTCTCCCACTGCGCTCGCGCCTCAGGAGAAAACGCGAACGCGCCGCGCACATTCTCGTTTACCGATACCTTTACGGGATACAGCGGATCGCCGGGAAGGGACTGCTCGGCGGCGTACGCGACGCCGCTTCCCAGCAGCAAAGAAAGGATAATGCCGATTGCTATTGGCATACGCTTGTTTTTTTTCTGTCTTATGAATGAAGAAGTGGATCCGTACATAAGACCGCTTTGCTTCCCATCTCTTACAGCCAGCGCCTCCTCTTCGATGCATGCGACAAGGTTCGCCCGCACGCGGTCGAATTCTACCTTGGGCATTTTCAGTTTTTTCGCCTGTTCAAAATGTTCAAGCATACATGTTTGATGAAAGATGATCGCGCAACTTCTCCATCGCGCGATGGAGCCGCACCGAGACGACATTTGCAGACACTGAGAGCGCCTCGGCGATTTCTCGCGGCTCCAGGCCGTTGATATAACGGAGAATGACGACCTCCCGATGCGCATCATCCAGACGATCCAGTATGCGCACAACATGCGCGAAATCCGCCCGATCGATCTCGGATATCCCATGAGCAGACGCATCAAAACCGCTGTCAGAAAGCTCGTCCAAAGAAACGGGGCGATTCTTTTTCGCGTGATTGATAATGGCATTCCGCGCGGTACGGTAGAGGAATGCTTGCATATACTCAACACTCCCACCCTGTTGCAAATACCGCCAGGCGCGCATGAACACGTCCTGCACAAGATCGCTCGCGTCCTCGGAACTGCGCACGCGAAAAAAGCAAAACCGGTATAGTGGCTCCGCGTATCGATCGTAAAAAGAAAGAAATTCGTCCTGCGTCACATGAGTTTCAGCACATAAGACAATCGCAAGGCAGTACTCTTACAGAAAATAGCGATTATGCCAATGGTTCAAAAATAAATAAGTCCCCTTCATCGCCGATACGGCGGGGGACTTTCGGATCGACGCAGCGAGCTTCCGACCACTCTTCCTTTAATTCCTTTCTCCTCCTCGGCGACCGCGTCACCGCTCTCCGGTATGCGCTTGTCGCACGACGCCCACCTGAGAGCGCGCAAACGCAACGATCATCTCGAGGTTGCGCTTGTCGGCATCGGGATACTTCGCGATTGCCACATCCAGATCGCGGGCATCTTGCTCGCGCGCGTCCCACCATCTCGGATCCTTGGTCTCCCTATTTACGAGAAGGTCGAGAATGAGATTCTGACGCGCCTCGGACAGTGCCGCCTTCTCTCCATATTCCTTGGACGCGCGTTCATGCGCCTTGATCCGAAGATGAAGGCGTCCGATCCAGACCACGAGAATGATGAACGGTCCGAAAACTTCCAATCCGTACACGTCCCAAACCTCCTCCAAATAGCGGTTCCGACGCATCCGATTATGTCATAATCACCTCAAAAGGCAAGAGAAAAAGTGCGGACGCGAATTTACATCCCATCATGCCGATGATACGATAATCTGACTATGAAAGCGAAAACTCTTCTCTTCATCCTCGCGATCGCGGGCGTGCTGGCAGTCACATTTGTCTTCTCTCGCCAGCCTGATGAAGCACCACCTGCGCCGATTGAAAAGCCATCAGAGAAAACACCTGCCGATGCGTCGATCCCTTATGAGACGATAGAAAAACCTAGCAGCGTACGCGAAAAATTGATCGATACGCGATCCGTACCGAACGCAACTTCCCATTTCAGATTCACAGCGCGCATCCCGACCGAGTGGGATATTGCAGCCATTTCTCAGATCGAAGCGCTCTCCGTATACCCTTTTGGCAAAGAAAAAACATCTCCACTGGAAAATTCTCTGATCTTTATTCGCCATTTTACCGCAGATCACTTTCTCACGCTCCGCACGGTCGATATCCTTGAGCGGAGAGAAACATCGATAAACGGCAGGCCCTCTGTCCGGTACCGCATCAAAAAGAAAGCGGGAGTTCCTGCGTTTGCTCACCAACCTGCTTGGCGCAATGACGAGCATGTTGTGACTGATATTAGGATCTCAGATCAGTCGCCCTCCGTTTTTTATGTCATCGCAAAATCGCCCGATCTTTCGGAACAGGCCTACCAAGCTTTTTTGACATCGCTTGATACTGGCGAGAGTGGTCGAACGCTTGCCGAGCCGATTACGGTGTTTCTCTCCCGAGTCACAAAAAAACCGTTCGGCATCTTTATCGAACCCAAGACCTCACCCGTACAGCCCGAGCGGTTCCGCGGCTATCATACGGGAGTTGATGTCGAGTACGAAGACGCGTCCGGCGATGTGCCCGTGAACGCGATTGCAGATGGTGTTGTGATCTTTGCGGACCGCACAACAGGTTATGGCGGCGTGGCAGCGCTCCGGCATTCCATCGGAAGCGAGAATGTGATCGCAATCTATGGGCACCTGGACCCCGATCGCCTTCCTTCCCTCGAGACACGGCTGGAGCGCGGGATGCGCATAGGCTTTTTAGGAAAAGGTGGGACAGACGAAACGGATGGCGAGCGAACGCATCTGCATTTCGCGCTCTTCAAAGGAACACAGCTTGATCTGCGCGGATATGTGCAGAACGCTCAAGAGCTCGAGAAGTGGCACAACCCGATCGAATTTTTTCAAGAGAAGCGCTAACGACTTCCCCTTATGCACAATCCGAACGCCAACCTGCCCCGAACGACGTTTCGTTTCATTTGGGACGCGACGCGGCCGTATTCGCGATGGTTTTACGGTGCCATTTTTTTCTTGTTTCTCGCCGACCTGCTTGGAGGACTGCAATCCTATGCATTCCAGAAATTTGTTGACGCGGCGACCAGTTATGGGGAAACAAACGGCTCGATCAGCGATGTTTTCTTCTGGGTTGCGGCCTATCCGCTCTTTCTTTTGCTTGCCGCAGGCAGCATCCGCGGGGTCGGATACATGCTCAACTACCTGACTGTCCATTCGCGGACACAGGCGGTCAAGTCGCTGTTCGAATACCTCTCACTCCACAGCATTGGCTTTTTTAACGAACGGTTTGCAGGAGCATTGAGTAATCGCGTCACGCAGGTTGCCGGCAATGTGGCGCGTCTGCAGAACAACTTCATCTGGAGCATGCTCAGCCCCTTGTTTACCTTTTTCGTCACGGCTACCCTCATCGCAACGGCAAGCACCGCGCTTGCGGTCGGATTTACGGTCGGATTTCTCCTCCTCATCCCGATCAACATCGCGTTGACGCGGCAACAAAAAGACCTGTCGGAAAAAATGGCGGCAACAGCCGCGCATCTGCGCGGTCAGGTGATCGACGTGGTCACCAATATCACGGCTGTTCAGCAGTTCGCGCTGCGCGGCCATGAACTGCAGCGCCTCGACACGTCCATAGCCGAGCATCGCGATGCCGATGTCGCGAGCGACAACTTCCGCGAACGCGTCCTTTTGTTCAATAACATTCTGATCTCGCTTTTTATCGGCGGGGTCATCCTCTGGGCGTTTTTTCTCTGGCAGCGTGAAGCAATGAGTCTGGGATCGCTGGTGATGATCGTGGCGCTTACCCGCGGCTTCATGCGCGATCTCTCCCACATCGGACAAAATATGAACTTTATCATGGAGGCGTATGGAGAGATGCGCGATGGATTAAAGGATATCGCGCGACCGCACGCGATCACCGATGAGCCGAATGCCGTGCCGCTTGCCGTATCCCGCGGCGCGGTTGCCTTCGAGCGCGTGACGTTCGGATATGAAAACGATCCACGTAACGTTTTCAAAAACCTGGAGCTTCATACTGACGGCGGCGAAAAAATCGGCATTGTCGGACCCAGCGGAGCCGGCAAGACGACGTTTGTGAAACTCCTGCTTCGCGAGCATGATGTCCGCTCAGGCACCATCACAATCGACGGGCAGGATATTCGCGAGGTGACACAAGAAAGCTTGCGCGAAAACATCGCGATCGTCCCGCAAGAGCCGCTCCTCTTCCACCGATCGATCCGGGAGAACATTCTCTACGGCAAACTCGATGCGAGCGAGGAAGAGATGATTGCGGTCGCCAAAAAAGCCCAGGCGCATGACTTTATCACTGCCATTCCGGAGGGCTATGATGCGCTCGTCGGAGAACGCGGCGTCAAGCTCTCGGTCGGGCAGCGGCAACGCATCGCGATCGCGCGTGCGCTTTTGAAGAATGCGCCCATCCTGATTCTCGATGAGGCAACCAGCGCCCTGGACAGCGAGAGCGAGGTTGCGATCCAAAAAGCGCTGCACGCGCTCATGGAAGGAAAAACCGTCTTCGCTATCGCACATCGTCTCTCGACCTTGCGCGAAATGGATCGGATCATCGTACTGAAAAACGGCTCAATCGTCCAAGATGGCACACATACCGCACTCATCGCATCAAAGGGAATCTACGCCTCCTTGTGGAGCCACCAAGCGAGCGGATTTCTTGCGGCATAGTTTACAGCCTCCGGTCGGTCGCATGCGCACTTGACCGACAGAGACGTGCGCGCTATTCTATTCAGTGCTCATTTCGCTGAGCTGTACCGTCTCCGCAAAGCAATAAGGAGGTTGCCCCCGTGGAACCGCCGACATCCTACTACGCCCAGCAGGTGGATCACATCGTCTACCGGGAAATAGCACCGAACATCTTCGAGATCGGATCACAGCCGGACGGAAGTCTTGGTAAACTTAAGGAAGCCGACTGCCGTATCATGGACATCATCTACCAAAACAACGGCAACGGCGGCGCGGCGAAGGACCGTGTCCTCGTCAACTTCGCGCGCTTCGCGCGAGGGGAACGGTCGGAATGGGTCATCGCGAGCGCCTACTTCATCCGTGCCGACGGGCCGGGCATGTACGGAAAGCGGCTCGCGCTCGAGGAGTGCTCGCCGGAAATCGAGGAGATGCTCTCGGCAGTCCTGCTCGAAAATGGCTCGCTCCGTCGGAACTTCTTCATCCGCAACAATACGAAAATAGTCATTCGTCAATGACGAGGGCGTCTGCACGAGGTGCGCCAATTCCGGCCGCGCCTCGTTTCTCTTTCTATTTAAAACATTTCAGAGAAAACACCCTTGACACATCCGGCCTCTCATGAGATACTGAACAGACTAATCCATAATGCGACAAGCCTATGACATTCGATGATGTCCAGGAGCAGGAAGTTGCTCAGCAGCCGGCTGATGACGGCTCAGAGGCTTCGGAAGGCCAGGAAGACGGCGCTTCTGAGGAGTAGGCCTACGGCCTCCCGATAGCATTAGAAAAAACCCAAGGTTACTACCCTGGGTTTTTTCTTTTATGAAAGGTTGCCGTAATGCATTAGGATCGCCCGTCGGACGATTCAACGAGAAGTTTCTGCCCTTCGCTCACGCCGGTAAGGACCTCTGTCTGCCCGTCGCGAGAACGGATCCCAAGCGCTACCGGCACGTCCCTTGTCTCGCCATTTTCATAGACCTTCACAAAAACTCCCTTCTCGCCGTCGAACACTGCGGCGTTTGGAATAAGCACCGCGTTATGTTTCGTCGATACGATGATCGCGACGGTTGCAGTCATGCCGCTTGAAATCCGTTTCTCGGCCGTGTCGAGCGCGACATATGCAACGGCATTCAGTACTCGATCACCTTGCCGCTCGCCTTGTTCTATGCGGGTAACGCGGCCGCCGAACCGTTCTCCTGAAATCTCATCAAAGGTCAGCTGCACCGGGTTGCCGACGGCAACCTTCCCCATGCCATCCTCCGGTACGACCGCGCGGACAAGAGGACTCGTCCCGGTGCCGATTGTGGCAAGCGACGTTCCGGGACCTACGACTGCCCCCTCTGTAACTGACACACTCAGAACGTTCCCGTCGATCGGCGATGCGACCGTGACCGTCCCGCCGTGCCGTGCAAAGGCAGCGTTTTGAAGCTCGAGTGCGTTGATGCGCGCCTTCTGTTGTATGATAAGTGACTGGGTATTTTGAATGCGTGCCTCAAGCTGGATGACTCTGGCTTGTTTCTCGCTGACCGTCTGCACTTTCGGCTCGAGAGCCGCCGCGGAGACCGTCTGTAATGCAGCCTGTTTGGCTGGTGGATTTTTCATAATAAAGTCAACGTACCACTGCGCATGTGCGATCCGCTCTGCGCTCGCCTTTTTCTCGCGTGCAATCGCATCCCGCCGTGCCGAGAGCTGTGCAAGCGCGTCTGCGATATTTGAGCGAGACCAGAGCACTTTATTTTTGTAATGGCTCGCGGTTGCAGATGGAATGTTTTCGGCGACGTCCAGTGCGGCTGCGAGGCGGGTCAGGTACGTCCGCACCGTCTCCCCGTTTTCCAGCGCAATGATGATGCCGGTATCAAGGCCATTATAATCGAACGCGTTTGCGCCGAGTCGGACACTCTGCAGTGAGTGAGCCGCGGAGAGCGCATTCGCTCGCCGCTCCCGCAGCTCGGCGGCGGTAGGGCTCACGCCAGGACGCATTGCAAGCCATGTGTCCGATCCGGAAAACAGTTCCTGAGAATACTGGCCGACGGCATCGAAAGCGCGCAGATGAAGCAAGGCAAAGACCTCCGGCACGGGCGCGTAGACGCGCGCCAAATCTTCTCGTGCCTGCTTCTTTGCGTCCTCAAGCGCAGCAAGCGCCTCTTGCTTCTGCTTCTCATAGGCGGACGCGCTGGGCGCTGGCGATACGTGTTTTGGCGCAGGCGGCTGAGGCGAAAGCGATGTGGGTGCAGACGGGACTGGTGTCGACGGTTTTGGCGATGGTGTTAGTTTCCGAGGTTGCGGCGACTCGACGGCAACCGTCTGCGCTTTTTTGATTCGGGCCAACAGCGCTGTATCTTCTGAAAGAGTTTTCTCGAACGAGCGCAGGCGCGTCCGCTCTTCAGCAAGGCTGCGCGCAAGGGACTCGGACGTCGCGGCCGCATTATCCAGCCGGATCTCGATCAGCGCTTCTCCTCTTTTGATTGGCGCGCCATCTTTTCGGTGGACCTTTGTCACACGACCTTTTGCCTCGCCCTTTAACTCTATGGACTGTGCGGCATCGACAACACCCGCAGCAAGCACCTCCTCGGAAATATCGCCACGGACCACGCTGACGATATTCGGGGGTTCTTCGCGCTTTTGCGAAGAAACAACGGCAAAAACTCCCGCCCCGGCCGCGAGAAGCGCAAAAAATGCGATTCCTTTTCTTATAATCATATGCAATCAGGCTCAAAACTTCAAAAAAGCCCTGTCACTGTAGCAGAGGTTTTTCCCAAACGCAAACGCTCGAATATCCTTCATTTCATAGGCTGTATGTATTGACTTTCCCCCCTTATTCGTCTATACTGGGTGTACGATCACTTGAGGCGAAAAATACGATGAATACGAAAAGGTCGGTTCACCTCACGACGATTCGATACTCTTAATCAGGTGAACCTATGTACGACCAGAACAATCAGGGTCCTGCCCCGATGCGTCAGCTGTTTGACGTCACGTCGCTCAACCTGACCTGCACCGAGTGCGGAGCGGCTATCGAAAAGCTGCCGTTCCAACCGACGGAAAAGGAAGACGGGACCTACGGCCGCATCTATTGCCGCGACTGTAACCGCAAGCGCCGCGAAAAGTTCGGCGGCCCGCGCAGCTTCGGTGGCCCGCGCCGCGACTACAATCAGGAAGCTGCATAAATTTCCTGAAACACGAAAAGACCCCGGTCATCCGGGGTCTTTGTCGTTAAAACGTTTTTCAGTTCTCTTCAGACCCTCAAGAACGCTATTTCCAAAAATAAAAACCCTCTTGCAGACGGCCATGGGGGGCCATAACCGTCTAAAAGAGGGTGGCATGCACAATCCCTATCCCACTCAGAACGCGCATCCGCATCGCTCTTCGCATGGCGAATGAAAATCCTGAGTGGGACGAGGAAAACCTCATCCCAGGGGTCTCTTCTTGAAAGAGCGGTGAGCGGGATCGTGCCAAGGACGAACAAAATGCCGACTCTGACCACCGTTCCCCCCACTACGATGATGAGTTTAGCATTGGTTGATTGGTATGTCAATGGGTTTTTTGACAATTTACCAGAGAAATTGCTATTTTCTTTTTATTTATAACAAAAATATACTCTTTTTCGACGAAAAAATATCGTATTTTTGTCTTCCTGAGCCTATAAAAAATCCGGTTGTCCACAGAACTATTGACAAGCTCTAGCTATTTATCTATACTGCTATATTATTCCCGAACTTCCGGAAGGTTGGGGTTTTTGCAGTAAGCTGCACTCAGCAATAAGGAACTGAAGGGAATAAGGGGTGAGTGCGCGCCCCGGTGAGGCGTGCATAGCAAAAAAACGAAAGGAGGAACCCTATGAGCGGGAAGATCAGGCTTAGCGCCTACAAGCCCGGGCCAGATCGCCGATGCCACGAGAGTGGTGGCGGCGGAGGCCTGTAGCCCCTCCCGCGGGTGTCTGTCGTCGATAACGTCCCCGGTTGTCGATCATTTCCAAGCAGTTGGTACACGCCTTACAGCGTGCACCAGTAACTTCGGCTAAGACAGCCATACGTTACGAAACAGAAGGGCGCATCAAGCCCAACATGAGACCATCGCGACCCTAGGGCGACACCTGCGGCCCGAGGCTCATGCATCCCTTGGCCTCGGTGAGAGAGAACCTCTCCACCGGGGCCTATTTACATTCTAAAATACTTAATCCGTAGGAAGATCCTTGCTGCCTTGCAGCGCAAGATCGAAAAGAAGGCGGAATGTATTTGCAAGCGTCTCACTTTCAATGAGAATCGTGTACATCTTTCCTTGGAACGTCGTAATGTCGATCTTCTTTCCGTAGACGCTAATACTGGACTTAAAGCCGCCCTTACTGTCCGGCAAAAAATAGCGGTTTGATTTTGCCGTCTTACCGGCTGGGGCGCCGGAATAAATGCCGTAAAATTCGGTACGGGCCTTCTTCAAGTGCTCCTGCAACGATTGCACGTCCTTTTTATCAAGAGTGGACAAGAGCGCCTCTAAGTCGGTCAGTTCGTAGCAGGTCTTTTCCTGCAAAAATTCCATATCCGTAATATATGCGTGCACTCCTTCTTTCCCTTCGATCACCTTTACGGTCGGGCGTTCCCCTCCCTGAAGAAGGTTAAGTTCCGGCATCGCGCGCTCGATATCTGACGCTTTATCCCGAAATTCGAGCTCTTTGCGCTTGACGTATGAGTACAGTTTTTCCGGCGGCTCGGCGATATAATAACGTTTTTTGCCCTTGGTAACCGTAGACATGAGACCCTTTTCTACCAACGTCTCGATGGCATTGTAGATCGTCTGGCGCGAGAGTCGCGTCTTTTTTGTAATATCGATCACGGTGCTGGGGCCGGTCTCCAGCACATTTAGATATGTCTTCGTCTCGCCATCGGAAAATCCCAGCGAGCGAAAGATTGGCGTCATGTCTGTCATAGGAATGCCTGTTGTGATGATTCTTGAGGTTTATGTTCCGATGAGTGATTGAGGTGCGCGTAGGCATGCTCGGTTGCGATGCGCCCGCGCGGAGTTCGCTGCAAAAAACCGATCTGCATAAGGTAGGGTTCGTGCACGTCCTCGATCGTCTCCATTTCTTCAGAGAGCGATGCGGCAACCGTATTCAGCCCGACCGGCCCGCCGCCGAACTTACCGATAATCGTCTCGAGGATCCTGCGGTCCATCGCATCTAGGCCCTTCCTGTCGATGCCCATGGCGGTCAATGCTGCATCAGCACCCGCTTGCTCAATAATACCACTTCCCTTCACTTGCGCGTAGTCCCTTACGCGTTTGAGAAGCCGGTTCGCAATGCGCGGGGTACAGCGGGATCGTGAGGCGATCTCTGCCGCCCCATTGGCCTCGATGCCGATATTCAGAATGCGCGCCGAGCGCGCGAGAATATCTTTAATATCGTCATGGCTGTAAAAATCGAGGTGAAAAAGATTCCCGAAACGGTCGCGCAGCGGCCCGGACAACAGGCTGACGCGGGTTGTCGCACCGATAAGCGTGAAGCGCGGCAGATCGAGTCGGATCGTGCGCGCCGCCGGTCCTTTGCCCAGAACAATATCGAGCGCGTAATCCTCCATTGCCGGATACAGGCTCTCGGCGATGACTTTTGAGAGTCGGTGGATCTCGTCGATGAAAAGAATGTCGCCGTTTCCCAGATTTGTCAAAATGGCAGCTAAGTCACCGGCGCGCTCCAGCGCGGGCCCGGACGTAACGCGAATATTCGCACCCATCTCATTCGCGATCACGTGGGCCATTGTCGTCTTCCCGAGCCCGGGCGGCCCCGAGAGCAGAACATGCTCCAGATGCTCCTCCCGCTGTTTTGCCGCGTCGATAAAAATGCGCAAGTTGTCCTTGACGGCATGCTGCCCGATGTACTCGTTAAGCGTCTGCGGCCGCAGGCCGACATCAAAAAGACTGTCCTCGCCCTTGAGGTCTGGGATTGAAATATGTTCCTGAGAGGACTCCATAGCTTGATCCCCTCAATCCTATCAAGAAGCCGCGAGAAGCTCAAATAGCGGTTCTATTTTTGAAAAACAAAAACCCTTTTTGACGCGATCTCTGACGAGGTCAGGTCAAAAAGGGTGCGGAAAATTTTTCCGCGAAGCATAAAAGAACGATCAGGGCCCCAGGAGCTCGAGGAGTTCGAGCGTGACGCGCGCGAAGAACTCGTCTTCGAACGCAGCGTCGTCCTCGATATCATCGAGTGGAATCTCATAGGAGACTTTGAGGACTGCCACCGCCATCATGACACGCACGAAGCAGGCTTCGCACGCCATGAAGTGATGGATCGCCTCATCCGAGACGTCCTGTGGCGGGGTCGGGGAGTTGACGAAGACCGCCTGAGCGATCTCGGTCACCTCGAAGCTGCTGAGAGTCGACATGAGAGAACCTCCCTTTCGCGGACCTTCGAGGCAAGATATCGCGCGACACCTTCAACCCCTTTCGGAAACTCGCAGATATTCGGATCTCCGAAAGAGGGGGAACACGTTTCCATGTTCCCGGTCGCCGAGCGCAATCGCATTGCGATACTCGAGGCGACGCCCGTTTTTTAACGAGGTATATGCGGTCCTCGTGGCGATGCGATATCGCCAAATGGTGGAGATGGCGGGAGTCGAACCCGCGTGTCTCAGAGTTTTTCGTACCATCGTCTACGAACGTGTCTCCTTTCTTCAAAGGAGCAAAGCAGCGCTGCTATGGATCAGCGCATCCCCCTTCAGAAATTCGCTCTGGAGGGAACGGCTCAGCACGTTATCTTGAGATCTGACCGCCGTGCCAGCAATCAGATCCGCATCCTCTCCTTAACGTCATTTTGGCGTACGAGGTGCTCCACCAATGACGGGGTGGCTTAGGCCGCCGCGGTTGTTTTTTTGAGCCTGATTTTACGGGATCGGACTCACTCCCGGCTCGCAGATGATACGCCTCGCTCAAGAGCGAAACCGTTACATCCCCTCACGCACCAGTGCCGGCGCTGGGGCGAGAGGGAGTGTCCGATTCGTCGATGCGCATCAAAGACAACCCTTCTTCAGATGACAAACACGGAATCATCTGAAGAAGAGGCGCAACCTGATGGGAGTTGCGCGTAGTACCTGCTCACTGGCCGACCGTTGGTCGGTTTCACACGCTGTGGGCGGGTAGTCGCCCCTGGTTTACCTGCACCAGAAGGACGTTGGCACGTCACCGTTTCCCGGCACACGTCGGGCGCCCCTTCGATCGTCATGAATGTGTGGACTCAGACGCAGCCGCAGTCACAGCCTCAGACGAGCTCCTCCCCGCAGACCCAGACACAGGCTGGTATCCATGGGTGCGGGAGTCGCTCCGAGATGTGAGGCGGAGCCGTCTGGCTCAGCATCATTCATCAGGCGCAAGAAGCGCCCAATGCCATCTTGTGACATGACGACCGAAGGGTGGCGCTTCGAGCCCATCCGCGAGACGAACATCCTTCTCGGTGTTCGTCTCGTGTCAGGCTCTCCGCACCCAAGCCCGGGTGTGGCCGCCTACTCCGTGCGGACCTGCAGACCTGCAATCTCTTGCAGGGCCTGCTGGCGCAGCGTTTCGGCGGCCGACCGGAGGCGCTCCATCTCCAGCTCGTAGGCTTTCACCTCGAGCTGGTAGGCCCCGAATTCGGCTTGGTAGCGACGCTCATGCGCGAGGTTGTACTCGCGCACGGCGTCCTTGATCTGCTTCCGACAGCTGTTCAGCCGCTTCTGCAGATCGTCGTACCGCGCCTGGAGCTCGTCGCGCATGCGCGAGAGCCCCTCCAGGGCCCCGGAGTCGTACGCCCGCTCCCACGTGGTGATGATCACCCCGTTTTGGGTCGGCTGCTCGCTGCCTTTCGGCAAGGGAGCGGCCAACTTGCGGAAGAAGGCGCCGTTCTCCGAGAGGAGCTTTCCGATCGCCGCGGCCCGACTGTTCAGTCCGATCGCCTCTTGCCAGAAGGCGAAGTCGAACTGCGCGAGCACCTCGGGGCTCAGGTTCTCGATCATCTCATCGATGCTCGAGAGGTCCATGAACCTTCTGGTGTCACAGGTCGAGCCGCTCTTGGGCGCGGCTGGCTGCTGCGGACGCTGAGGCATGGCCTCGGCCACGAAGGGCCGGAGGTCCATGGTCTCGAGCGCGTCGCGCAGCCGCTGATGCAGCTTGAGGCCGTGCATCAGCGTCGCCGTCTCGGCGTTGCGCTCGGCAACCGCGTCGACCCCCCGAAGCTCCTCGGGAGTGACGGTGGTGCCGCGCAGCGCGCGAGGCGAGCTGTCGCCGCCGCCCAGGAAGGAAACCGCCTTGACGAACACCCCGGCGATCGCATCGTCGATCAAGCTCCAGAACCCGTCGTTCTTTTGCTTGTTCTCCGCCTGGATCCGTCCCACCTGGGACACCGAGGTGCCCGCGGGGGCGAGGAAGGTGGTGACGAGAGCGCCGAAGATCTTCGTGAGGCTTTCCATTTTCTTACTCCTTCTCTGAGGGTTGCTCGGACAGCACAGACCGTTTCTGCGCTATTTTCCCCTCTCCTAAAACCGCAAGTGCTGCGGACTTAAGAGAGGGGTGCCACCCCTCAGGAGATCGCTTGAAAGAAAAGAACAAAGGGTTTCCCCTTCTTCCGATGTCTTTTTTGAAGACAGCGAAAGAAGAGGGTGCAAGTGTGTCTTGCACCTTTTGCGCGATTCTCCTTTCTTTGCGTGCGACGTGGCGGCGATCACCGGTGCTTCCCCGATCCTGATGGCGTCAGGATGAAGAAGCGCGGCATCTTCCGCTCTGCCTTGTTGGCAACGGCTACCCATCGCCGGTACTCCGCCTCGGTCATGCCCAGCTGGTTGAGGGCCTCTGAGAGCGTTTCCGGGGCGACGAGCTTCCCCGTCCACGACCGCCCGACGACGGCTTTGGCTTGGCTATTGGTCATTGGGCATGCTCCTTTCGTATCTGCCCCCGATCGAATCTCCTCCTCAAGGACTCGATTCTGTCAACCAACATCCGGCAGTCTAGCATAGTTGAGATATTATGTCAAGTATTTACTTTAAATAATTTATAGTAATCTTTAATTTAATTATAAATATAACGAAAAAAATATGACATATAGTCATATTATTTCTTTATAATACAATTTCATACTGGGGAATATTCCTCAATATGTCATTTTCTTCTAACGGATACTTGACAATATCGAACTGATCTGCTATGCTTATACGGTCACTGGATAGCGGTATTCGCCAAATCACCGGCGACACCGCTGAATGCGAGCCCAGAAAGGAGGAACTTTATGGGCTCTTCCGAAGGGTAGGGGTAAATAACCCCTAGTCTCTCCGAACGCGCTCCTCTCGCGTTTCGGGTACAGAGATCCACGTACGACACATCGGTCGAGAAATGCCGGAGAACTTCGGCATGCCGAGCGTCATGCTCACTACTCGACCGCAAACTCGGTTTCCGTTCCACTGCAGAGAGGAGGAATGCAATGGGCTGTGGGAACTGATCCCCTTTGGGGGCGCCAAGCTGCCGCGTTAGTGCAGCTTTTTACTTTGTGCAATAAGTGCGGATTAGTCCGAGGGAAATTTCTTTGCGGTCTCTGTTGCAAGTTTAAAAAGAATGCGGAGGGTTTGCGCCAGGGCTTCATTCTCAATAATCACGGATTGGATCCCTCCCTTTACCGATACGAGAGAAATCTTATTTTTATAGATAAGCACGTCTGTCCCGAAGTTCCCGTATTCTTTTGGCAAGTAGTGGCGAATCGAGCGCGCACTTCTGCCCTTTGGCGCACCCGTAAGCAGGCCATGGAAAGAAATGGTCTTGTTTTCTAAAAGTTTTTTTCGGATCAGGGAAACATCTGTTTCGTCAAAAATGGCATAAATGGCATCGAGGTCGGCGATCTCGTAAATGATTTCATTGTCGGTGGTTGACGCCATGTCCATGAATACCTGCATAGCACCCTCCTTGCCGTCATACACGCGGACCGATGTTTGTTGGGTGGCCTTTTTAAGCTTCAACTCAGGAAGAAGCTCTTTCAAATCTGACTCGAACTGCGACAGCTCGTGCGCCTTGCGGCTGATATATTGCCCGATTTTTTCGGGATCGTCGACGACGTAGTATTTTTTCTTTCCTCGTGTAACACTGGACATCAGTCCTTTATTCGCCAAAGACTCTACGGCAACATATGTCGCTTGCCGAGAGAGTTGCGTGTATTTGGCAAGATCAATAATACTGGTAGTCCCTCTTTCAAGGGCAACAAGATACGTCTTAATCTCACTTTCGAGAAATCCGAGCGACTTGAGTAGAGAGTGAATGGTCTGCATAGATCGATACGTTCATTTTCGTATGAATCCTATCAGGAAGCATAAAGAATCTCAAATGTGATATGGATCGCGTCGGTGGGCACGATATCGCGGACTCGCTCGGGCCACTCGATAAACGTTACGGTGTCCGGACTGCCCAGATAATCCACTGCGCCGATCGCGGCGAGTTCGGCTCCTGACGAGAGCCGGTACGCATCGATGTGGCACAGGGAAAGTCGCTCCCCACGGTAGGTTTTCATGAGAACAAATGTCGGGCTTGTGACGGTCTCGTGCACGCCCAGGGCATGAGCGCATGATTGGACAAAGGTCGTCTTGCCCGATCCTAGATTTCCGGAAAGCGCGACGATCTCTCCGCCCCGGAGCGTCGAAACGAAACTGCGCGCGAGCGCAACAGTATCCTGAAGCGACGCAGCCTCGTGCGCCTTCTCTTCGCCGGCGTGCTTGATCGTAATAAGCCGCTTATGCGGATGTTTTTCCATACAGCGTCCAGTTAGGGTCTGCAGAAAGTTTTTCCCACGGCGTAAAAAGTTTCTTCTCTGCGCGGAAATACCCGGCCAATGCGATCATTACCGCATTATCCGTACAGTAGCCAAGACTCGGATAATAATACGAGACTCCGGGCAGAGTGCGAGTCACCGCTTCCCCAAGCGCAGCGCGCAGCTGCCGATTCGCAACCACGCCGCCCCCGAGCACGATCGAACGAACGCGCTCTCGTCCGGCCGCGCGGATCGTCTTTGCAACCAGAACATCGGTGACCGCACTCTCGAACTCGGCACAGATGTCGGCAATCGCTTTCTTGGTAAACTTTTTTTCTTTTTTCATACGTTCGACAAGATAGAGCACGGCGGTCTTGAGGCCGCTAAAGCTGAACGCGTCGTCGCCCGAGTCGATCATCGGCCGAGGCAAGTGAAAGACGCCCGGACGCCCCTTTTGCGCCCAGCGGGAAATCTCGGGACCGCCGGGGTAGCCGAGCCCCATGATCTTTGCCGCCTTGTCAAACGCCTCTCCTGCCGCGTCGTCGCGGGTCGCTCCCAGCAGCCGATACTTCCCATGAGATTTCATGTGGTTCAGCTCTGTATGGCCGCCTGAGACCACCAGCGCCAGCGCGGGAAAAGCGATGTCAGAGTGCTCCATCCAGTTTGCAATGATATGGCCCTCGATATGATTGACGGACACGAGCGGCTTTTTCCAAAGATAGGCAAGCGTCCGCGCCGTCTCGACGCCGACCAACAGCGACGTGACCAGTCCCGGACCGGCAGTTACCGCGATCACATCTGGTTTCACCCCACCAAGCGCCTTCTCGATGACCGGAACGATCTTGAGAATGTGATTGCGCGCGGCACCCTCAGGCACGACCCCGCCGGTTTTCGCATGAATCTTCACCTGCGATGCCACAACGTTTGACCGCAAGACAAAACGCCCACGCTTCACTTCCAACAGCGCGGCAGCTGTCTCGTCACACGAGCTTTCAATGCCAAGGATTTTCATACATATAAAGCAGTACGAGTGTATCAGTGTTTGCATGGCCGGACAAGGTCCAAACCGCCAACTCTCTCTTGACGAACGAGGATTTTTGCCCTACAATCAGTATCATTGATTCATCACTCTGGCCTCATCGTCTAGTGGTTAGGACGACAGGTTTTCATCCTGTAAACCGGGGTTCGATTCCCCGTGGGGCTATGAAAGGAAACTTCTCAAACGCGAGAGGTTTCTTTTCGTTTATGGCGACTGATGCTACCTTTGAAAAAGGTAAAAAAGATAAAATTATATCGAAGAACTTCTCGCCTGCTATGACATCCAACTCAACACACTTCCTGCATTGCCTTCGCGTATGAAAATCTCGCATAAAAATGAAGAATTAGCAGCACTTCTGAAAACCGCGGGGTTTCGGGTAACCCATGGCGCATTAGCCGTTTTGGAAGTTTTGTCAGGCAGCTCGCGGCCGCTGACCGTTCAGGATATCGAGAAAAAGCTTGGAAAAAACCTTAATACGGCAACGGTGTACCGCATGCTTGAGAGATTAAAGAAAGCCGGGATCATTCGCCATGTCGACTTTCTCCATGGGCATGCCCATTATGAGATGAATGACAAGGATCACCATCACCTCGTCTGCTCGATCTGCACTACGGTTGAGGAACTTGAAGGATGCATGATCGAGGACTTGGAACGGAAAGTGGCAAAATCAAGCAAGACTTTTTTGTCGGTAACCGGACATTCGCTGGAATTTTTTGGCGTGTGCAAAAAATGCGCAACACGTAAAGCGCTATAAAAAACAAACCCGGCCGCGCGTTGCGCGTGCCGGATTGGCGTAAAGAACAAATTTTCAGTAGACAAAGACTATCTGGTCGCTGCGCCACGGGCGCAGCCGGATGACGCTGTCACAAATAAGGCTATGAGGCGCATCTGGAATGTGTAGCCGCATCCCTACAAACATCGCCCGCAACTCCGCATCCGGATCAAAGAAGTACACTGCCGGTTCCGGATGCAGCGGCACGTCCTGGCCACGGGCCAGAAGGTCGTCCACGCGCTGAGTATACTTATTGAGAAGCCACGTGCGAACGGCATGCGACGGGGGTACGCCGAGACGGCGGCACGTCTGGTCATATGCGCTCCGCGAGCCGGAAAGCTCAAGCATTCCTTGAATGTGCACCGTCGCCGTAAAGCGCAGCCCAGCAACCGAAAACTGCTCGTTGGGCCTTGAAAGAAGTACCGGAATTGGCCTTCCCGATTGCGTCATACCGATAGCCGCGGCCGCCATGATCGCGATCCAGCCCGCCAACGCCATGTCTCTCATCGTCTCCTTTCTGCACTGCGCACTAGCGAGAGTATAGCGCCCGCAGAATAAAAAAAGAAGGGCTGATCTTTCCTATGCGCCTTTTCGTTTTTTCTCCTCATCCGTGCGGACCTTGGAACGCTTCCGTTTTGTTTTGCCGTACCAATACTTTTCCTTGCGCCCCTCAGCCCACCAGAGCCAACGCTTAAGGTACGAGGGTATGCGTTTCCGAGACATATGAAGGCATATGTAAGATATACGTGAATCGGGCACGTATATATGAAGGAGCGTACCGACGCACTTCATCTGCTATGGGAAAATACAGCATCAAAGACATCGTCCGGCCGTTTGGCGATCAGGCCGTCTGCACACCGGAAACGCCGCTCGGAACAGCCGCCGACCTGGTACGCACGAGCTTCGAACCGATCTTTGTTTTTCGTGAATTGCCGCTCAGAGGAGCGCCGCACGGCCTGGTCGGCATCATTTCCATGTACGACGCGCTGTATCTGAAAGAAATGGCGCGCACAACGCGCGCAGAACACGCCTGCTTTCCTCCTCCGCACCTGACGGCACGCTCAAGCGCATACGATGTTGCCGCCGAGATGGTTGCCCGCCGATTGAACGTGCTGCCCGTTTTTTCAGACAACGGAGAGATTGGCGGTATTGTTGCGGCTGCCGATCTTGTTCGCGCATTCCTGCCGACAGAACTCGGCGCGCGAACGCTCATGGCGCTTCAACCGGAAGAAGCCGTCGCGATTCCATACGAGAGCTGCGTGAAGGATGCCTTTCATGCGCTTCGCGACCGCGGCATTTCGGAAGTCCTTGTGCTTGCGGAAAACGGCGCCGTTGCTGGCATCGTCTCACGCGAAGACATCATCAAAGCGCGCGCGAAACCCACGGCTCGCCAGCGGCATACGTCTCGCGGCAACAAAGAAGAATTCCCAAAGGAAGAATTCTACGGTACCGAGTTCGTGTCGCAGGACTACTATCCTCTGCGGCGCTACTACCAACCGGCCGTTTCCGTGGAACGGGATTCGGAGCCAACCTACGAGCACCTGGCTGACTATATTCATAAACTGACCGAGACACCCTATTCGAATCTCGTCCTCATCGACAGGGATGCACGCCCGCGCGAGCTGATAACCTACCAGGATATTCTTGAAGCGATCCTCCGAAGCCGGCCAACCGTCGAGATTCCCATACTCGTCCACGACCAGCGGGAACGGTTCAGTGCCATCGAGCGCGACCGTATCCTTGAAGTCATGGAATCGTTTTACGAGTCGTATCACCGCCGTACGCCCATGGATCATATCGTCATCAGCTTTGAGGAGTCGCGCACGCCCAGCAAGACGATCCGTGCGATCCAAGTGACGATAAAAGCCATCTTGAAGTCCGGACGCGTGATGGTCACGAGGTCCGAACGGCACGACGCCATGACCGCCTTCCGCGACTCGTTCAAGGAGATCAAAGCGCAGCTCGACCGATTGCACGGCAAGATTCAAGAACATGCTATCGATAAGTGACGGGCTGCCTCTTGACTGTGCGTCGCTGCACAGATAGAGTTCCCTCACATGCGCAGCACTATGAAAAAAAACACAATAAAAAAAATCGAGGTGTGCCACGGACCGACCTGTGGGCCGAATGGTGCGAATGAGATTCAACGCAAAATCTCAGAAGCATTCAAGGGCAGCGGAACAGAAGTTATCGGGCGCGGCTGTTGCGGACGATGCCAGTTCAACAATACCATCGTTGCGGACGGCCAGCCGATCAGCAAGCTTTCCCCTAAAACGGTTCAAGAAAAATTCGTCGACGACCCGGATACTGCCATCGCAGCCGCGCGAGAGACAGACGCGGAGATACTCAAGGAACTGGATGCGTTTCTCAGGAACGACTCGGTCTATTAAAACTCCTCGCGGTTTTCCTCTCCATGGAGGTACCGTTATCCACACCGCAGCAAAGTGTGGTATACTTTAGACAGTTATCGCGAATTTTTTCGCGCCTCTTTTCTCGCAGCGCACACGCCGCATATGCTCAAACTTCTTTTTCAATCGCCACGAAACAGCGATCTCGGGTCCGAAGAAACGGACGATGACGCGCTCCATTGGCAATCGCTCAAAGACGGCGGGTTGCAGATCGATATGTATGAGCGACCGGATGCGATTGTTGTCCGCGCGCACGCCGCCGGCGTTGAGCCTGATAATTTGCATATCTCGATTCATAACGATCTTCTCACGATCCGCGGCGAGCGGCGCGAAGATGAGATGGTCGCGGACGAAAACTACTACGCACGCGAGTGCGCATGGGGCGCATTTCAACGCACGGTTGTGATTCCAGCTGCTGTTCAGGCCGAGCAGATCCGCGCATTTTTCAAAAACGGTATCGTAACGATCGAGCTTCCCAAAGTACAGGAAGAAGACGACTCGTCGTCATATAGCGATGAAGACGATTCTTCTGACGAGTTCTAGACCACTTCTGTATGACATTCGGACAATCGATTGGAATGCCTCTGGCCCGCGCAATCTTGGCCGTACTGTTGTGTATTCTCATCGGAGCGATCGGCATCGCAGCATTTGATGCCGCATACGCGGAACGGGTTTTTCCTGGTGTCAAAATTGGCGGACATGCCCTTGACGGAATGACGCGGCATGAGTTGGCGGCATTCCTTGAAAAACGTGCTGCCGATGTCCATGATGCCGGCCTTCGGGTTTCCTTGGACGGAAAGACGGAAAACATTACCCCGCTTGTGGTTGCTCTGAGCCCCGACGTCCCGATCGCATCCGACATGCTGTTTGGCATCGATACGGTACGCACAGCCGACACCGTGTGGTCCTACGGCCGCCGGGGGTCCTTCGCGCAGCAGCTCCGCGAGCGAACTGTCGCTCTCGTGAATGGAGCAGTTATTCCATTTTCTTTTTTTATCGAAGGTGACGAACTTGAAGAAACGATCACATCTGCATTTCGCGACCAACTGACCCCGCCGCGCGACGCTCAATTCGCGCTTGACCAGACATCTGGCGATGTCATTATCGAGCCCGATACCAATGGAATGGCAATCGATACTGCAAAAATGTTTAACGCCTTGTCTCGTTCCCTTGCATCCGGGACCGCGCCCAATATCTCACTTGAAAAAATAGTTTCTACTCCTCGCATTCGCACAAAAGACATCCAGCCACTTGTGCCGGTCGTAAGCAACGTGATTGGAAACGGCGCGTTTATCGTCGAGGTTGGCGATGAACGCATTTCCCTCTCGCAATCCGAACTCCTTGCAGCCGTCTCGATCGAATCAGGAGATGCGGGCGTCGGCCTCACGATCAACGAAGAGAGCGTCCGTGAACTTCTCGCCAAAAAACTGAAAGAGACCGCTATCTTGGAGCGACGGCAGCGCTACACGGTGGAGAGCAACCGTCTTGTTCCGCTGCCTCTCGCCTCTCGCAAGTACATGAACACGAAGGAAAGTCTCGCGAATATCAAAGGAGCTCTTTTCTCGGGCAGCCAACGGCGCGTCGAGCTCGCGCTGGCCGATCATCCTGACGAGTATTTCGAACCGCCGAAAAACGAAGAGGTGGAAATTGTTGCCGAGGCGGTGACTGATTTTAAGGGCAGTCCGTCGAATCGGAGAAAAAACATCGCGCGGGGCATGGAGCTGCTCAACGGCCATCTTGTCCGAGTCGGAGATGAATTTTCTCTCATCTCCGTTCTCGGTAAAATCAACAGTGAAAACGGTTTTCTTCCCGAACTGGTGATCAAGGGAAATAGAACCGTACCCGAGTCCGGCGGCGGCCTCTGCCAAGTCTCCACGACCTTGTTCCGGTCCGTTGCGCATGCGGGCCTTCCAGTCCTTGAACGGCGCAATCACTCTTACCGCGTAGGCTACTACGAACCGCCTGTCGGATTCGACGCGACCATTTACGATCCAAAACCGGACTTCCGCTTTAAAAACGACTATGCCCATGATGTCCTTATCCAGGCATGGGTCGACGGCACAAAGGCGCATGTTCGTCTCTGGGGGAAAAAAGACGGCCGCATCGTCGAGATTGACGAGCCGACCGTATACAACATCAAAAAATCGGGTGGCACAAAGATTATCGAAACAGCCGACTTGGCTCCCGGCGAAAAGAAGTGCACGGAGACGGCACACAACGGCGCAGACGCATACTTTGAGCGGCGTATCACGTATGCGTCAGGAGAAACCATGAAAGAAACGTATCGGAGCCACTATGTCGTCTGGCCTGCGGTCTGCCTCGTTGGCGCAAAACCGAAAGAGGCGGAGAAACCGAAAGAGGCGGAGAAACCTATGGAAGAACCTGTCACAGAAGAGCCTTCTGAATCCGAAGAACCTCCATCTGCCGAAGAGCTGTTTAGCTCTCAGACAAATGGACAATAATAAAGCCCGCGTAATGCGGGCTTTATAACCTCTCATTGTCAAGGATCTGCAGACAAGAAAATGCACCGTTCGGATCATCGAGCCATGCCGAATGACTTGCCGAAATCAGCCAGCAAGGCCAGATGACCGAGACAGTACATCCCCATGCTTGTCGTGCCTGCAGATCCCTGATAAATAGAGGCTTTTCAATGCGTTCGGATACTGTAGGGCCACTATACCATGCAAAAAGAGTCCTGTCAAGCCCCGCCGGTAGGCTATTGTATACATTTTTGAATCAATTTCCTCAAAATGCGCTATTTTGAGGCTTTTTTCCGCTCAAAACCGCTAAAATATTCTCGGCAGCGATACGACTCATCGCATCGCGCGCATCCGTCGTTGCCGAGCCGATATGCGGTGTGAAAATAACATTTGGAAGTCGGGCACATTCCCGCGCGACCGATGCGGAGCAGGCAATGGCAGGTTCGCACTCGAACACGTCGAGGGCGGCGCCTCCGATGCGCTTCTTTTGCAGCGCAGTAAAAAGCGCCTGGGTGTCGACAACCGGACCGCGCGCGGTATTGATGAGTAATGAACCCTTCCTCATCATTCGCAGCTCGCGCGCGCCGATCAGATGACGCGTTGTAGGCAGGAGCGGGACGTGGAGACTCACGACATCCGATCGGGAAAGGAGGGAGGCAAGAGGCAGGTATCGTGCGCCGCATTCTTTTTCAAATCCGCGATCGCGATTCACATCATGATACGCGACCGTCATACCAAACCCCCCGATCATGCGCCGTGCGACTTCTTTTCCGATCCGCCCCAAACCGACAAGGCCGAGCATGCGGCCGGACAGCGAGGTTCCAATGAAGATATTCGGATCCCATATCCGATACGCACCCTTTCGAACGAACGTATCCGCCTCCACGATCCGGCGCGACAGAGAGGCGATAAGCGCAACCGTATGATCGGCGACAGCAAGCGATACCTCGTGCGCAGGCGTATTCGTGACGGCAATGCCGCGCTTCTTTGCCGCATCCAAATCGATATTGTCGTATCCGACAGCGTAGTTTGCGATGACACTCAGCTGTGGTCCTGCAGCATCCATGACCGGGCCGTCGATGCGCGTCGTCAAGAGTGAAAGGATGGCGTGCGCCCCCTTTACGCGGCGACGGAGTTCGGTGCGGGAGAGTTCCACGTTATTCGTATTTCGCGCGACCGAATGTCCCGCTTTTTTCAAAAGCGCAATCGCAAGCGGCGGAACGGGACGGGTGATAAAAATTTTCATAGCCATGTGAGAGAGTCGCACGTATTACTTCGCTTTCCCCGCACTCCCGAAAAGACGCATCTTCTGCCGGACGACCGTCCGGACCTCCTGGCGTGCAAGCGTAAGAAATACGCGCGGGTCATACTCCTGGGGCAGCGCCAATATGCCGCTGCGAAAGCCCTCCAAAAATGCAATGCGCAAATCCGAGTCGATATTAATTTTTGAAATGCCTGCGCGAATCGCTTTCCGAATTGCTGCATCGGAGACGCCGTGTGCGCTCGCCACGCGCGAGCAGTCCCCAAGATCGCTGCAATGGGTATGCAGGGCGTCCAGGATCTTTTCCGGAATGCCACTCGCGCCGTGCAGCACCAGCGGCACGCGGACGAGCTGGCGGATCTTTTTCAAACGCGGATAGTCCAGCTTCGTCTCTCCGGGAAATTTGAACGGACCGTGCGCCGTGCCGATGGAGATCGCCAGAATGTCTGCGCCCGTCCGTTCCACGAAATCTTTCGCCTGAACCGGATCGGTGAAAAAAGCCTCTCGCGCCGAGACGTTGACCGCATCTTCTTTGCCCTGGATCGCTCCCAATTCCGCCTCGAGCGAGACGCCGTGCGCAGCGCTGAGCGAGGCGAGCTTTTTGGTCACCTCGAGATTTTTTTTGTACGGCAGCTGCGAACCGTCGAACATCACCGACGTATAGCCGATCTTGATGCACTCGCGTACGGTGGCCGGATCCTTTCCATGATCGAGATGAAGTGCGACGGGGATAGGAGCCTTGGCAGCGATGACACCAAGCGAGTACAGATTCTCGAGGCCCGCATACTGGATGGCGCTTTCGGTCGTCGCAATAATTACGGGCGAGCGCGCCTCGACGGCGGCAGTAATGATCGCCTGGAGCATCTCGAGGTTGCTGAAATTGAACGCTCCTACCGCATATCCTTCTTTTCGCGCCTTCTCAAGGATCTTTTTCGATGTGACAAGCATACGAAAAATCGCTTAGGCTCTTTTTCGTCTCTTCAACCGCTTCGCCAACTGCACGCGCGTCAGCAATCCGTCCTGCGGGCCGATCGCCTCGATCACCGATGCCGCATTCGCCGCGCCCCACAAGAGCGCTTCATTCAGCGGTTTGTCGTACACGAGCGCCGCCACGAGCGCTGTTGAGAAACTGTCTCCCGCGCCCGTTTTTTCGATCGGATGCGCAGGTAAGGGCCGCGTGCGATAGAGTCGGCGGCCATCATAGGCATATGCGCCCTTGTCCCCGTCGGTAATAACAACGATCTGAGGACCTAGTGATCGCAGCTCGCGCATCGCTTCTTTCAAGTCTCCCTTGATTTCTTTGTCAAGCAACATTTCAGCCTCCTCCTTGTTCACGATCAGAAGCGAGCATACCTCCAAAATAGGCATGAGCGCTTTCACGCCCGCGCGCAACTGCACATCGCCGGGATTAAACGCAAGCTTAAAGCCATTCGCCTTGATCTGCGAAAGTAGCTGGACATGCAGCTTCTGAAAGCCGTTTCCCAGCGAGGTCAGGTAGATCCAGGTGGACTTCTTCAGCTTTGGCAAGCGATAGGTGTGGGGCTGCCGATGAACGAGAATCGTCCGCTCTGCCTTATAGTTCAAAACAATGGAGTGGTTGCTTGCTTTTTTTCGCGTGACGGCAACATACTCGTCGCACACGCCCTCTTTTGCCAGTTTTGCGAGCACCTTTTTCCCGACCTCGTCATCCCCAATATTTGCATACAGGGCAACGCGCAGTCCGAGCCGTGCCGTGCCGACGGCAAAGTTGCAACCGTTATGCGCCAGGGTTTCTTGCAGGCTCTCGATCGTGATCTTGTCGCCATACCGCAGGCACATCAGGCAGTTGTCGCGATCGATATTGCACAAGAGGGACGCTTCGTCGATTTTTACAAACGTATCCAATCCCGCCTCCCCGATACTGATTACGTCGTAGGTCGCGAATTTTTTTTGCGCACGCATGGGGTTGTTCCGTTACTCAATCACTCAGTCGCAGCGATCCGACTTTTAGCAGCGGCCGCGGACTCCTTGTGTTCTCTCTCCAGTATAGCAAGTTCGCGCGTCAGTGTCGTGATTTCGGTGTCCAGATGTTCGAAGCGGACGAAAAGCCGAAACAAGAGATAGAAGATCAGTATGAGAGAGAGGTAAAAAACCGCATCCGCGCCGCGGCCGACGCGCAACAATCCGGCAATGGAGTCGGTCAGCGATGGCTGCCAGACGAGCGCGATCATGCCGAGCCAGAGCAGCGTCCAGACAAAGGTCATGGAAAGGCTGATATTTTTGCGCCGGTAATTCTGCATTGCCTTCACGACGATATATGCGCTGAGTGCAGTGACAAGAATTTGTATTCCCATAGATAAAAACTTTTAGAAGAAAAATTGCTTCCAAAACAAGCGGCGCATGACACTGAATGAACGCATAAGCGAGGAGTCGACGCGCTTGAGCGAGGAGGCGTCCTTGCCAAGCGCATAGTCGGTGTAGCGAATCGTCACCGGCACCTCGGCAACCCGTAGTTTGTGCCGCCCGATCTCATGAATGATTTCCGAGGCATGGCCCTTGCGCCGCTCGCGAATCCGGATCGTCTGCGCCGCAGCGCGAGAAAGCGCGCGAAACCCGTTATGCGCATCCGAAAGTTTGACACCGGAAAAGAGCCAGGTGAAGAGAATCGCCATGCGTAAGAAAACGCGCCGCTCGAAGCGAATATTTTCCGCAGATCCCAAGAAGCGCGAGCCCAACACAACATCCGCTCTTCGCCTCACGATCGGCTCGATGAGCGCAGGGATATCCTCAAGGCGATGCTGTCCGTCGGCATCGAAATGAATGATGATCTCAGCACCCCGCCTCAGCGCATATCGCATGCCGGTCTCCAGCGCCGCGCCCTGGTCGCGATTGATCGCGTGACGCACCACATGCGCGCCGGCAGCATGCGCAGCCTCTCTGGTCGCATCCTTCGAACAGTCGTCAACAACCACAATAGAAGGGAAAAGTGCGCGGACAGATGTGACAACCTCCCCTATCGCCTTCGCCTCATTATATGCAGGAATGACAATCCAGATCTTGTCCCGCTCCATAGAGTCACAAACACACATGAAATCGCTTCTGCAGTCTAGCATGGCGACTCAGGACGGCAAGATCGCACCGGAATACTTTGACTCAAAACCCATGGACTGATACGATAGGCTCGCACGGAGCATACAGTCTAGTCCTGTTTCAGCGCCGGAAGGGAGGAAACACAGAATGTCGCAAAAAAAGGGAAGGGGGTGCTGGTGCGAGTGCCATGTCAGCGGGGCAGCGCGATGCGGCAAGTCTGGCACCGCGAAAACCTGCTGCAAGAAAGCGGGCAGGATCTGGGATGTCCGAAAAAAACGGCACCTCAGTATCGCTGAAGAAGCGATGATCGCGGTTCAGAAAAGACGCGAAGAAAAAGGAAAGACGGATGAACAGATTTGGTAGGCGCCAGCGCAGGCATCCGGCTGCGGATCACGCGGCCGGATTTTTTTACTTCTTCTTCGGTAATGAAAGAAGATGCTTGAAAGCTCGTCAGTATAGTGTATATGCTGATTGATGCCATTCTCTCTGCCCTGGCAATCGCCGGTACTTCCGCGCTCTGGCGCAATCTTCAAGAAGACATACCGGCCATCACGCAGACGCTTGAAAAATACGTTCCCTGGCCCCTTCGCCAGTCGCTCACCTGCGGCTTCTGCTTCACGTATTGGCTCAGTCTTTTCTTTCTCGTCTTTAGTAACCCGTTTCATGCTTGGACCGTGCCGCTCAGGATTTCTTTTGGCCCGCTATCCTCGCTCATTACCCTAGGAATTGAGTGGATGGCGCTTGCCATAAGCGCGGCGTTTGTTCGCTTTGCATACGTCAATCTGCAGGAACTGACGCATTATCTGGTAAAGCAAAATGAGCTACTCGAACCTCTTAAAATAAAACGTCGCCAGTGAGCCCTTTCATTTTTAGAGATAATCAAGGAGCTTGTCGTAATTAATATCGCCAAAAAGCTGATAGAAAAATCCCACCCAGACGCCCATGAGGTTGAAGACCATGAGGAGGCCCAGAATGATCAGGAATATGCCGCCGATTACCGAAACCCCCTCGAGAGAGCGCGAGAGTTTGTTGAGTATGTGCGAGGCAGATCCGATACCTAATGCAATGAGAATAAATGGCAGCGAGTGCCCGAGCGAGAATACCGCAAGGAGACCTGCGCCCGTTGCGACGGTCGCAGAAGACGCGGCAAGTGTGAGGATCGAGCCCAAGATCGGGCCGATGCACGGACTCCATCCAAATGCGAATGCCGACCCGAACAAAAGCGAGTTGATCGGCTTTCCCGGCTTGAGTATGCGAGCCAACGGGAAACGGCGCTCGCTATTCAGAAATGACAGGCCCGGCAAGCGAATGACTTTGAGTATGTACAGCCCAAACACAATGACAAGAACGCCACCCACCTGCTGAAGGATGTGGCGGTATTTGACAAACGCCCCTCCCCCAAGCCCGAACAGTGTTCCGAAAAAAATAAAAACAATGGAGAATCCAAGCGCATACAAGACACCGTTCAAGAGGATTTTGCGCCGCGCCTCCCGCGCTTTTGCCGGATCCTGCAAATCGTTCAAACTTACACCGCTGATGAATCCCAGATACGCAGGAATCATCGGCAAGGTGCATGGCGCAAGAAATGTGAGAACTCCCGCAATGAATGCGGATACGATAAATCCGATTTCCATAGGTTTCAATGGTACATTATCACATTACCGATCCGGTCGGCCATATAAGCTGCGAAGTTCTTTTTTTGCTTGCTCAAGAACCCCTTTCCGGTCGGATGGAAGATTTTTTCCCGCCCGATTGATATAAAAATTCAGCATTGACGTCGCGGATTGATACGGCGATGCCTTGCGACGAGTGCTTCGCTCGGCAGACCCCTTCAGCGACTCTGCAATCGCCTTCGGATCATCCCACGTGAAAACGCCCGCTTCCAGATCAAGCGCCCTGCTCTCCTTCATCACTTTTTGCGACCACTTCTTCGGCATGATGAAAAATGCTATGGGTTGAATTCCTTGAGCGTTTCGATCACATCCTCATCGCTCACTTGCGGAAAGTCGTCGTAAAATGCGCCGACTGCGACGAAGTACTCCGGCTGATGCAGCGCAATGACGTGGTCGGCAAGGGTTCTTAATTCGGCGACTGTCTGGGGCGGAGCAACCGGCACTGCAACAATGACGCGAGACGGCTTTCTCTTTCGGAGACTCATGATAGCGGCTTTCATGGTCAGTCCAGTCGCAAGTCCGTCATCGACGACGATTGCCGTTTTGCCGGCAATATCCCGGTACGGTGCTTTACCTAAATACAACCGCCTCCGTTCCTGCGCTTCCGCCTGCTTGCGAAACGACTCGTGCCTGAACCACTCGGGTGATATGGCGGCCACCTCAGAAACATTCTGCGCGAGCTCGCCATTTTCAGAAACTGCTGCGATCGCATACTCGGCATTTTCCGGGTGTCCGATTTTTTTTGTCATGACAAGGTCAAGCGGAACTCCGAACGCATGAGCGATACATGCACCAATCTGAACGCCCCCGCGCGGAATAGCAAACACGACGGCATCTTTTCCTTCAAATCCATGGAGCGCCGCAGCTAACTGCCGACCGGCGTCATCCCTGTTTCTGAATCTCATAGTACGTATTTCATATCACGGTCCTATGAGATATACGACTCGATTCGCATTACGTATAAACGAAAGGAGTTCGCGCAAAAAACCGTCCTATACAGTGGAGTAAACCCATATATGAAGCCCACTAAGCCCTATGTCAAACAACGAAACGAAAAATGAGGAGGTGGATATTGCTCTTGAGAGAAATGTCGTTTTACATGGAATTCTTCATTTCTCTTCTCAAAGCGTAGGGCTCGTCATCTTTTCTCACGGAAGCGGAAGCGGTCGACTCAGTCCGCGCAACACCTTTGTCGCACGCATCTTGCAAGATGCGAATATCGGCACGCTGCTTTTTGATCTTCTCACCGAAGAAGAGGATCTGAGCTATGAAAATCGATTCGACATCTCACTGCTCACCGAGCGATTGATCGACGTCACGCTGTGGATTGCAGAGCGCATGGAGCCCTCGCGACCGATTGGGTATTTTGGCGCAAGCACAGGATCGGCGTCAGCGCTTCGCGCATGCGTGATCGGTAAGCAAAATATTGCCGCAGTGGTTTCGCGGGGAGGACGACCGGATCTTGTTGAGGAAGATATCTTAAGAAGAGTCTCTGCGTCGACACTCCTCTTGGTCGGCGAGCGAGACACGGAGGTCATAAAGATGAATCAATATGCTTTTTCACTCCTTCCTGAACCGAAAGAGCTGACCATCATTCCAGGAGCGAGTCATCTATTCGAAGAACCGGGGACGCTTGAACAGGCAAGCGTCCATGCGCGTGATTGGTTTTTGCGACATTTTGTAGAATGATCCAATTGTTCAAAATATTTTGTCCGATACGGTGGATCCTCGACGAAAATTTTATATGCCCCCGCGCAAACGAAAACTCGGCTCCTTTAGAGAACCGAGTTTCCGCTTACTATCTTTCTGGAGCGGGTAGGGGGAGTTGAACCCCCATCTCGTCCTTGGCAAGGACGCATAATAGCCGCTATACGATACCCGCAGGGAAGTGAGCGAAATGAGCATAAATGCTCATTTCCGAACAAGCAAGGGTATACCTTAGTATACCCACAGAGAGTGAGTTGACACTCAGTAATGGTATCGCTTTCCGCTGAGAATTGCTGCGGCGCGATACACCTGTTCAAGCAAGAGAATTCTAGCAATCTGGTGCGTGAACGTCAAGGGGGACAGTGAGATGCGATCGGCACACGCAGCGAGTACAGACGGGTCGAGACCGAGCGGGCCGCCGATGATAAAGCACAGATGCGCGCCTCCGCCGCCGCGCTGCGAGATATATGCGGCGAACTCGTCTGTCGAAACGTTTTTCCCGTCGATTGCCAGAGCAACAGCGATCGCATTTTTTGGAATACGACGCAGGATTTTTTCCGCTTCCGCAGCGAGCACCCGTCGCCGGTCATCCGCCGATCGAAACGGCGTCTGGGACACCTCGGCAATTGTGAGACGCGCAAACGGACGCAAGCGTTTTTCGTACTCTGCGACAGCGGAACGCCAATAGTCTTCTTTCAAGGCGCCAACTGAGATAATTGTAATATCAAACATATGCGCACAGCGACATAATCAATCCGATCCATCATAGCATATTTGTTTTCCCTTTTACGGCCGCGCTGATACAATGAGTCTGTTCAAACATGACTCACAGTATGGCTTCAAAACTTTCATTTCACGGGGGAGCGGGCGGCGTAACCGGCGCCAATTACCTCCTTGAGGCGGATGGAAAAAAAATCCTTGTCGATTGCGGATTGTTTCAAGGCGGAAGATTTGCCGAAGAGCAAAACCGCCAGGACTTCCCCTATGATCCGCGCACGATAGACGCATGCCTGATCACGCACGCCCACGCCGATCATATCGGTCGCCTGCCCAAACTGTACCACGACGGATTCCGCGGACCCGTTTATGCAACAGCGGTCACCCGAGATCTTGCCGCCGTCATGCTGGAGGACGCGCTGCATATCATACGATACGAGTGCGAACAAGAGTGCCGCGAACCGCTCTATGAAGCCGCTGATGTGGAAGGGGTGCTTGCCCTCTTTCAGGCGGCGGATTACGGCATGCCGTTTTCTATCGGAACACTGCGCATCACAACGCACGACACAGCGCATATCCTGGGATCGTGCATGTTCGAAGTGGAAACCACGGACGGGAAAATAACGTTCACCGGAGATCTCGGCAACTGTCCGACACCCTTGCTTAAATCGATCCACCCGATCCGCGAGACGGACTACCTTCTCATGGAGTCGGTGTACGGTGATCACGTCCGCGAGTCGCGGGAAGAGCGGATCGTAAAACTCGAACGCATTCTCGAGCAGACGATCGCCGCAGGGGGAACGACGATCATTCCGGTCTTTGCGCTCGAGCGCACACAAGAGGTGCTTGCAGAATTGAACCATCTGATCGAAAACGGCAAGATTCCGCGCGTGCCGACATTTTTGGACAGTCCGCTTGCGATCAAGGCAACGGCGGTCTTTCGCAAATACTGGCACCTCTTCAACGATGAGGCGCAAAAGGTCATCAGAGACGAAGAAGACGGCATTCTCTCCTTTCCCGGTCTGACGCTCTGCCCGACACGGGATGACTCAAAAAAGATAAATGACGTTCAGGGGCCCAAGATCATTCTCGCCGGTAATCCGCACGGCTACGGCAGCCGCATTGCGCATCATTTTCGTCGCGTCCTCCCCGATCCGAACAGCGCAGTCATTTTTGTAGGATATGCGCGCATAAGTAGTATGGGACGCGCGCTCGTCGACGGCAAAAAAACCGTGCGCATGTACGAAGGCACGATCCCCGTTCGCGCAAAAATCGAGAATATCGCCGGCTACTCGGCGCATGCGGATCAGGCTCAACTTCTCGACTTTGTCCGCGGCATTGAGAAGGGGCCTCGACATGTCTTTGTGACCATGGGCGAGGCGGATGTGTCGCAAACCTTTGCCGCACTGATCCGTTCAGAACTCGGCATTTCTGCATCTGCTCCGATGATTGGCGATGAGGTCGAGCTGGCGGAAACGGTCGCAGCGACGGATGCATAATTTTTTGCCTATGCTCTATCTTGGCGCAGACCATGCGGGATTTCGCATGAAGGAAAAGTTGAAAAAATTTCTTTCTGAAAAAAAGATCGCATTTCACGACTGCGGCGCACATGAGATCAACAGAAATGACGACTACCCCGAATTCGCTCAAGCGGTTGCGCGCGCGGTGTCGGCAAAAAAAACGCATCGCGGCATCCTTCTCTGCGGCAGCGGACAGGGCATGTGCATCGCGGCAAACAAACTGAATGGCGCGCGTGCGGCTCTTGCGTGGAATACGAAAAGCGCGCGTCTCTCGCGCACGGACGATGACGCGAATATCCTCTGCCTCCCCGCACGACTCATTTCCGAAAGAGATATGCGCGCAATTGTGACGACGTGGCTCACAACAGAATTCTCGAAAGAACAGCGCCATCGGCGACGGATCAGAAAGATTGAAAAGATCGCATAATCCTCAAAAAAGAAAAACAGCCTCCGAGCTGTTTTTTTTGATTCTCTCATGTTGTCTACTGTGAGCTGCCGAGTGATCAGCAGTATTTTATCAAGCAAAATCGCTTGGCAAAATACTTCTGATCAAAGAGGGTTGGCGGCCACGCTGGTAGCGCAGCCGCCAGAGAACTAGAGAGCCCAGAAGCCACTGATCGCCGACGGCTCGAACGAGCGCATCGGCGCAGAGCCGAACGTGGAGCTCTTGACAAATCCACCGCCATCGATCCTCGGGTACTCGACCAAGGTATTGAAGCACCCTGGCCGGGTCTCCGGCGACGCGATGACGAGCGCAGTGCGGTTGGTCAGCCAGATGGTCCGTGACGGGACGTCCTCATCCTCAAGATGCGAAAAGATGCGCAGGTTCGGCCGCTCTGCCATCCAGGGATACGAGTTGAGGATCGAGTCCTTGAGCCGCACGTAGACGAGATCGCTGACCTTCACTTGCTGACCATCGACTTCGAGGATATAGCGCTGGTTCTCGTACGTGTCGACCCGCTCCGCCGCGACATCCTTGTAGGAAACGGCGCCGACAGAAACGATCTCGAGCGTGACAGGAACTTCGATGACATCCCTCTGCGACTGCTGGCTGCAGCCGATCAGGGGCATGGCCACGAGCAGAGACAACCACTTCATTTGGAATCCTCCAACAAACTACTTGCGAACACTGTGCGCGCATTCCATTATGCAACGAGCGCAGTCGTATTCGCAAGCCTATATGACAAGCGGCAGCATAGATGTCAGGGCACGCGACCCTGCCACCTATACTGCCGCCAGCCACTGTGCGAGGTGTGGTACAATGTGGGATAAGGAATATGCAGAGGGGTTGTGCGAGCCCGAAGGACTCACGGTGCTTGAAAACGATGTGGGCATACTATTTGCATACGCAATGTGAATGATGGCCCGCGTTTTCATGCTGTAGACTGTCAGCCCTTTTGTAACGGCCCGTAAGCCAGTCACCAAGGGAGAGACGGTTCCTCCTCTACATATTTCTTACCCCGCTTTTCAATGCTACGTGCCAATAGTATATCATAAGCTCAGCAGATTGTCAAGAGTCAGGTTTACTTTTTTATGATACCACGGGGACTCAAGAAACATATCTATCCGTCCCTCCTCGTCCATTCCGAGGAGGAAATGATAAAAAAGCTTATAATTATAAAAAAAGAATTTAAAAATCCCTTTCTCCATATCGACGTCATGGATGGCACTTTTACCAAAGAAAAATGCTGGGCAGCGAGTGTTAGTGTCAAGAAGCTTGTTGGCGAAATTCCGTATGAGGTTCATTTGATGGTCAAAAAACCGCTCAATTATATTGAAAAATGGCGCGCGGCAGGGGCCTCGCGAGTCCATATTCATGCAGAAATCGGTAGAAATTACCTATCAATTCTTGAAAATATAAAGAATAGCGGTTTGCAGGCAGGCCTCGCTGTCAATCCGGATACTCCCATTTCGTCACTGCAATTGCCCCAGGGGCTTGCCGATGCTATCCTTATTATGGGTGTGCAGCCGGGCAAAAGCGGTAAAAAGCTTTTGAAGAAAACGTATAGAAAGATTGCGGAGACAGCAGCACTCGCACGCAGCGCGCAGATTATCGTTGACGGAGGGGTGACACTGGAAAATGGACCAGAGCTCCTGAAGTGCGGCGCCGATGCCCTCGTTTCGGCTCATGCGCTTTTCACCTCCGTGTGCGCCCGTCCCGATACTGCGCCGTTGTGCGCTGATATCTCGTGAGATTTGATAGTATGACGAAAAAGATCTCCGTTATCATTCCTGCCCATAACGAGGAAGCGCATCTGCCGCATGCATTGCGTGCGCTACAGAATCAGTCGTTTCCGCGGGCGGACTTCGAGATTATCGTCGCAAACAATAACAGTACTGATGCTACCGCTCATGTAGCGCGCGAATGGGGCGCTGACAAAGTTATCCTTGAAGAGCGCAAGGGCACCAATCAGGCGCGCCAAGCCGGGCTCAACGCGGCGCGAGGCCGGATCGTCGCATTCCTGGATGCCGACTGCATTCCGCCGCCGGACTGGCTTGAAAAGATCGACCGCGCACTCCACTCGCGCAAGCGGCGGTGCGTTGCGGTTGCAGGAGCATACGTCTTCCATGAGAAGATGGATGATGTTGTTTATGTCATGCAGGAGGTGTATCGCTGGATCGTGATGCCCGTGCTCGGTTCGGTCATGGGCAGGGTTTTCAAGCGCGGAGGGGTCGTTATCGGCGGAAACTTCGCGACCTATCGGAAGTACTTTAAAAAACTCGGCGGCATCGACACGTCTTATACGTTTTTTGGAGACGATACCTCAATTGCACGTCGCTTCGGCGAGCTCGGATACGTCCACTACGAGCCGACACTCTATGTCTTTTCCTCGTATCGCCGCTTTGCCCGCGAGGGACTGCTGAAGACCAACTGGGAGTATGCGAAGAATTACTTCAAGGTGATGACGCAATCCTGATCAGTAGAACTGCATCGAGCAGTAAGACATGCCAAGCAACAAATCACCCTTCGGGTGCTTTTTTGTTTTTGGTATACTGAAGGGGAGATATTTTATGATGATTTCAGATCGTAAAGTCAGGCGGTTGGAAAAAGTGGCGAACACCCTCCGGCAAGACATCGTCAAGATGCTTGTAAAGGCCGGGTCGGGGCACTCGGCAGGACCTTTGGGAATGGCCGATGTTTTTACGGCGCTGTATTTCCACGTGCTGCACCATCGGCCAAAGCAGCCCGCATGGGCGCAGCGCGACCGTCTCTTTCTCTCCTGCGGACACATCTGCCCAGTGCGCTACGCTGCAATGGCGCGTGCGGGATACGTTCCATTAAAGACTCTCGGCACGCTGCGCAAACTTGGATCGGTTCTGCAGGGACACCCGGAATTCCGACGACTCCCCGCTTTGGAGCACACGAGCGGACCGCTTGGGCAGGGCAGTTCGGTTGCGGTCGGCGCGGCTCTGGCCGCACAAATGGATGGGGCGCGGCATCGCGCATACTGCGTACTCTCGGACGGCGAACACCAGGAGGGCCAGGTGTGGGAGGCGATCATGTTTGCCGGCAAAAACCGCCTTTCCAATCTTACGTTCATCGTCGACCGCAACAATATCCAGATCGACGGAAACACAGAGGACATCATGCCGCTCGAGCCGCTGGCAGACAAATACCGTGCCTTCAACTGGCACGTGCTTGAGATCGATGGACACAATATCCGCGAGATCGTTGAGGCGTGCGAGACGGCGAAACGAATCACAGAAAAGCCGACGGTCATCATTGCGCGCACGATTCCCGGCCGCGGCGTTGACTTCATGGAAAACAAGTACCAGTGGCACGGCATTCCCCCGAAAGCAGACCAGGCGAACGAGGCCCTGCGCGAACTGCGGACACTCCGCGGCAAGATTATGAGCGAGTGCGATTAGTCGCTTCTTGTTGTTTTTTATGCCAATCAAACATGCAAAGAATTACCACCCGACCTTGCATTCGAAGCTTTTTTCCAAAGAAGTCGAGCAAATTCCTACGCGCAACGGGTATGGCGATGGGCTCCTCGCCTGCGCAGAAAAAGATCAGCGGGTTGTTGTTCTCACGGGCGACCTGGCGGAGTCCACGCGCGTTCTGCCGTTTGCGGAAAAATTTCCGGAGCGCTTTGTCGAGTGCGGCGTTGCCGAACAGAACATGGTGGGCATTGCCGCCGGCCTTGCGCTCTCCGGAAAAATTCCGTTCGTCTCAAGCTATGCGGTTTTCTCTCCTGGACGAAGCTGGGACCAAGCCCGCGTGAGCGTCTGCCTTAATCGGGCGAATGTGAAGATCGCGGGCGCCCATGCGGGAATCTCTGTCGGTCCGGATGGGGCAACACATCAAGCGCTTGAGGACATCGCCATCATGCGTGTCTTGCCAAATATGACCGTGGTCGTGCCGTGCGATTATGAGGAGACAAAAAAACTTGTCGCAGCGGCCTGCGCATTCGACGGCCCGCTCTACTTCCGCTTCAGTCGAGAAAAGACTCCGGTTATCACGACGCACGAGACACCCTTTGAAATCGGTAAAGCTCTTGTTCTGCGCGAAGGACGCGATGCGACGATTGTTGCCTGCGGGCCGCTCGTCCATAGCGCACTGGTGGCCGCCGAACGCCTCAACAAAAAAGGTATTGAGTGTGAAGTAATCAATAATCACACAGTAAAGCCCCTCGACGGAAAGACAATCCTGGCATCCGTCCGCAAGACGCGCGCAGTTGTGACGGTTGAAGAGCATCAGATCATGGGTGGCATGGGAAGCGCGGTCTGCGAACTGCTTGCGCGACAGTTTCCCGTACCCGTCGAGATGATTGGAATGCCTGACAGCTTCGGCGAATCGGGAGAGCCGGCCGAGCTTTTGGAGAAGTACGGCATGAGCGAAAAAGCGATCGTCCGCGCGGTGAAACGAGTATTGAAAAGATATTTATAGAGAGATATAATGGTAGACATACATCAATTGAGTCTATGTCTACCATTAAGCAATATACCCGTAAGCGAAAATGGACGGAAAATCAATTTAAGGAAGCGGTTATCACAAGTAGAAGCAAACGACAGGTATTAAAAAAGTTGGGGTTACGAGAAGCCGGCGGCAACTACTCCCAAGTTGAAAAATATATAAAAGAATATCGTTTAAACACATCTCATTTTACTGGATATGCTTGGAGTCGTGGGTTGACGGGTATTGGTAAGCCATTCCTTTCTCTCGCAGAAATTCTAACGATAAATAGTTCCTATCAAAGCTATAAGTTAAAGTTACGATTATTCGCAGCCGGTTTAAAGAACCAAAAATGTGAAGAATGTGGTTGGGCAAAAAAATCTAATGATGGACGAATACCCCTCGAACTTGATCATGTAAATGGTTGTCGAACTGATAATAGAATAGAAAACCTACGCATTTTATGTCCAAACTGTCACAGCCTTAAGCCAACTCATAGAAGAAGAAAGGATTGCAAAGCATTTGTAGGAATACATTAATCCTGTCCGGGTGGTGGAACGGTATACACGCGTCACTTAAAATGACGTTCCGTAAGGATTGAGGGTTCGAATCCCTCCCCGGACACCAGAATCAAACGAAAAGAAGCCGCTACCAAGCGGTTTTTTTGTTCCCCTTGACGTAGAGTAAGGAATACGCTATACATATTGCCAAATGATTGAGTCATGGTTACTCAGTCAAAGTAGTACATTTTCAACTCAAAAAGGCAGGTGCAACTTGGGCACAGAAACGATTGGCATGGTTTCTGGGCTGTTGGTAATCGCAAGCGTGATTCCCTACAGCGTCAGGACTTACCAGGGCAAAGTGCAGCCGAACTTGACGAGCTGGTCGCTCTGGACGCTGATCGGCCTCGTGCTCTTGCTTACGTACAAAAGTTCGGGGGCCGAAGCGAACGTCTGGCCGACAGTGTTCGGATTCACCAACCCGCTCCTCATCACCTTGCTAGTTCTCAAACGACATGGTGGATGGACAAAACCGAACCGAGTCGAGGTCGCCTGTCTCGTGTTTGGTCTCATGTCTCTCGGTTTGTGGATGGTGGTTCGCGAAAATAAGGAGATGGCCCAGTGGGCACTCTATATCGCAATCATTGCGGACTTGTTCGCGGCGATCCCCACGATTGTGTTCGTATGGACGCAACCGAATGGCGACCGACCGTTTGCTTGGGCTTTCTTCGCTGTCGGCTATGGCCTCGCAATCTTCGCCATTACCGAACACACCTTCGCGAACTACATTCTTCCGCTCTACATGTTCTTCGGAGCGTTAAGTGTAACACTCCCGCTCACTCTGTATCGGTTGCGGCAGAAAGTCCCGTTATCGGAGTGGGTATAAGCCAGGGACGAAAAACCGATCCGAGGCCCCCGCGGTAGCGATGCTACCGCGCGGGGCCTTTCTTTTTTTTGATTTGTTTGATTATTTTTCATACACTACACTTGGTATTTGCCCCCTCGCAAACTTAAATTTACTCGCCATAAAAGAAGAAATTGAAATTGTCAGCTGTGCAGCTTCGCCTCCTCCATTTTTAGTGGGGCTTCGCACTAATCAGGTATCCTACACAAATCAAATCAACTCAATACTTTTATGCAACAAAACTATACAAAGGCGATTCGCGTGACCGCAGGCATCCTTGATGCCTGGCTGCCGCGTAAGATTGCATATGATCGGACCACCGGTCTTGCCGTCGGCATTGTGTATCGTGGAAAACTTGTCTATCAAAACGGGTTCGGGTACGCCGACAGCGCGGCGGGAATACCCATGACCGCAAAGCATGCGTTTCGTATCGCCTCGATCTCCAAGTTTTTCACGGCGGTCGCGATCCTGCAGCTTGCTGAAAAAGGCGCCCTGCGTCTCGACGATCGGGTCAGCGTACACGTACCTTGGTTTCGCGGCAAGGTAAAGAATATCGACGCCTCATCAGTAACAATCCGGCAGCTCCTGTCCCACACGGCCGGCGTCTTTCGTGACGGCACGACGCATCACTGGGAAGACGACTCCTTTCCCGATGAGGCTGCTCTGAGAAAATCCGTCTGCGCCAAGACGCTTGTCTTTGAAAACCTGACGCGGTTCAAGTACTCCAACTTCGGCTACGCGATTCTGGGACAGGTCATTGCCGCAACAAGCGGCATGCCGTACGAAACATACATGGCGAACCACATCATTGCACCGCTCGGCATGACGCGCACTGTGCCGGACTTTTCCGTCGCGTGTGAAAAGTGGCTTGCGCGTGGACACGCCCGCAGTATTCCCTACGAAAAAGAACAGCCAGATACATTCCGCAACATACCGACGAAGAGCTACGCTCCAGCGACCGGCTTTCTTTCCAATGTCCCTGATCTCGCAAAATTTCTCGATGGCCTCTCGCTCTGCCGCACAAGTGCCCTACTGACAAAGGAATCAAAAAAAGAAATGATACGTCCACACTGGGAAACAGGTGACGAGGGCCACTCGTACTGTCTCGGCTGCGAACTGTACTCTGTCAGCAATCGCCGGATCGTCAGTCACGGCGGCGGCTTTCCTGGATTCATCACGCACATCGCGCTCGACGCGGAAAACGACATCGGCGTCATCACGCTGACCAATGCGATGGACAGTGCGTGCGGCGCGATCAACACGGGCATCTTTGAGACGATCTACGCACTCTGCGACGAGCTGGAGACGAATGAAAAGAAGAATGTAATTGTCCGTCCGGAGCGCTATGAAGGCGCCTATCGCTCGCGGTGGGGCGACTCGATCGTCGTGCATCTTGGCGCGAGCCTTCTTCTCTGTGACGCGCAGTCTCGCAGTCCCTTCAAATGGGGAACGCTCCTTCGACCCCTTGGTATTAAAAATAGGTTTCGCATGGAAACATCATCGAACTTCTCATCGTGCGGCGAGGAAGCGATCTTTCTTTTTCGCAGAAATACAACAAAGGCGTCAACGTTAGTCTGCGGCGCGCACCCGTCGGAGCGCATCTCGTAATACTCCTTCTTTCGAGCCCTATGCCGAGTTTCGGTCCGGGGGCTCGACTTTTTTTTCAGCTCATGCTAGGGTTTTTCGCGGAGAGGAGGAGAGGACAGAAATGCCCGAGGAAATCCCGCGCGAGGACTATCCGATGCGCTTCTATTTGACCGATGGCGCATACGGATATGATGGGCGGGGATACTGGTGGCATCGCCACATCCTCGCCTTCTTTGATCTTTTCGACACTGCGCCGTTCATGACGATAACAAAGACCATCACCTTCTTCCCCAAAAAGGGGAATGAGCGGTGGTACAACCCATTCCGTTGCCATCGTCTCATCCGAACATGGCCGTGGGGCGAGGATGCGTTTCAAAGTCCGAAAGTCGTCGGCATCGTTTCGGCTGACGGACTGGCGAACTGCGGATTCGAGGCGTTTGTCAGGCGATACGGCCTGCGCATCAACGAGGGATCGCGCGATACGCCACTTGTGGGACGCTATCGGCAGCTCCAACCAGGCAAACGCCGTCGCGTCATCGTCTCCATTCACGCCCGCCGACTCGAGTTCATCGGCCTGATGGCCCGCGAGCTTGCCAAGCTGGACATCGCCGGCATCGAACTGAACATCGCACAAAACGAGACAGGGTATCGGCTCAGCAAAGTGAAGAGCAAGCACAAATTCAAGCTCTTCGAAAAGAACATCGACTTCGCCGTCGCCGCCTGCGAGATGCTCAAAAGCGTCACACAGCTTCCGATATACCTGAAGGTTTCCATCGAGCAGTTCCAAGCGATGCCGACCCTCTTGGAGCGTTTGGAGCAGTGCGAATACGGAGTTCGGATCCGTCATGCCGACTTCATCAGGATCAGCCCGATGGCATGGGGAACCGTATACCGCGGCGTCACGGACCGCAGTCCACTCGAACACCTTGGCGACGGTTCACTCGCAGGCATTCCCGCCCAGGAGCTGAGCTGGAAATACGCGCAGTATCTGCAGCGCCATACCGACATCCCGATCATTGCCGGAAGCATCTGGTCGGCTGCGGATGTGGATCAGATGCATGAGCGTTGCGGCATCACAGCATTCGCGCTGGATGGGTTGCATCGCGTCACCCCGTGGCGCCCGCTCCAGCTTATCGCAGAGCATCAGGAGAAGTGGTTTGAGGCGCGTTTGCCCGCACCCAATCCCAATCTCCTGTACGCGCTCGCGCTCGCCCCGACACGGACACAAACTCCGTATCGGGAGCCGAGAAAAAAAATCGCACGATAATTTTGCCCCGTCGCGCCTGCCGCGAACGGGGCCTTTCTTTTTTTAAGAATAGTGATTGGTCTTTACTCGGCAACACTAAACACCTCTTCAACCGATGTTGTGCCTTCGAGCGCGCGCAGCAGGCCGTCTTGCACCATCGTGATCATGCCGTTTGCGACCGCACGGTCTTGAATCGCGTACTCCGAGACATTTTCAGAAAGGATAATCTCCTCAATTTGAGGACTCATCGGCATAATCTCATAAATACCGATTCTTCCCTTGTAGCCAAGGCCATTGCACGCCTCGCATCCGACCGGACCGTAAAATTTCATTGAGCTCTGTTGAATCGCAATTCCGGCATTGGGCGTTATGGAACCAAGGAGTGCAGTGACGCGTTCGCGGATTTCGGGTTGGAGCGCTGTTTCCTTTTTGCACTCGGAACACAATCGCCGCACAAGCCGCTGCCCCATAATGCAGTTCATTGCAGGAGCGAGCAAAAACGGCTTGACCCCCATTGCCAAAAATCGCGGAATTGCGCCGGCGGCGCTGTTCGTATGAATGGTTGAAATGACAAGGTGGCCAGTCAGCGCGGCATTGATGGCGATGTCTGCCGTCTCGAGGTCCCGGATCTCGCCCACCATAACGATATCGGGGTCCTGCCGAAGAATCGAACGCAAACCGGCCGCAAACGTGTAGTTCTTGGAGACATCGATCTGGCTCTGGTTGATGCCGGCCAGCTTGTACTCGACCGGATCTTCGAGCGTAATGATCTTGATGTCTTCCGCGTTTAGGTGATTAAGAATCGCGTAGAGCGTCGTCGTCTTTCCGGAACCGGTCGGGCCCGTTGTTATGATCATGCCGTTGGGCTTTTCGATCTCACGTTTTAATAGCCCATAGTTGTACGGCGAGAGTCCGAGCTGGTCAAATCCCAAGCCTGCTGCTGAAGAACGGAGCAGGCGCATAACAATGCTTTCGCCGTAACTGGTGGGCAGCGTCGAGACGCGTACGTCAACCTTGTCGTCGTTCAAAAAAATAGTAAATCGGCCGTCTTGCGGACGATCCGCGACATTGATCTTGAGGCCTGCCAATAACTTTACGCGTGAAACGATTCGCGGCCAGGCTGCAGGCTCGAGGACAGCTACGTCGTGCAGCATGCCGTCGATGCGAAAACGGACCTTTACGTCCTTCTCCTCAGCCTCGATATGAATATCCGAGGAGCGCGTCGCCAATGATGACGCGATTAAAATAGTGATGATCTCCGTCATCGAGACGTCGCGCAACTGGTCTTTGATCGTGCGGATATCAGAAAAAGAGCCGGCGTATCTGTCGAGATCTTCTTGCGCGATGGAAACACCGTCGGGTTCATCGACAACGCGGGGAATCTGCGCGTAGAGCTTCATCGCACTCGCAAAGCTTGCGTCCGAACAGACGTAGAGCGAAATGGTGCTGTGTGTCGTTTTGGAAAACTCGTCTAAGAATTCTTTTAACCCGTCCGCATGCGGATCGACGGCGGCGACTTTGCGGTCGCCGGGACTTTCCGCAAAACAGACGATCCGATACCGGCGCGCATCCGCCTCCGAAATACTCTCCAACGCGCCAACGGGGATAGGGATGCCCACCAATGAAATATAGGAAAGCCCAGCGGCAAAGGCTGCCATCTGGGCTTCCTGTTCTTTTTCCTTCAGCTGCAGCTCGCGCATCTTGTCGTCAAACTTTTCGGCTGCCGCGGAAGGTGTGATGTTTTTGATATGAGAGTCTGACATAGGGCGTTCAAGCGGGCCGCCCCATGTGCGCTTTAAGCGGATGCGGGCGGGATCTCGGGAGCGTGGGCAAAAATACCTTCAAACGCCTCTCGCTCGATCGTTTCTTTTTCCATGAGTAATTGTACTATAGTTTCCAATTTTTCTCGAGAGTCCCGTATGACCCGCTGAGCGGTTTCATATGCCTCTTTGATGAACTGGCCGATCTCCTGATCGATCAGCTCAGCCGTCTTCTCGCTGTAATCCCGCTGCTCAGAAATTTCACGGCCCAAAAAGACCATCTCCTCCCGCGTGCCGAAAACGCGCTGACCGAGCTGATCGCTCATGCCGAACTGGGTGACGAGACGCTTAGCAAGCTTGCTCGCTTTTTCCAAGTCGTTGCTGGCACCGGTCGTTACCTCTGAAAACACGGCCTGCTCCGCCGCGTAGCCTCCCAGCAGCACGGCAAGTTCTGCCTTGAATTCTGACTTGGTATGATAGTGCTTGTCCTCTGTCGGCAAGTTGAGCGTGTAGCCGCCGGCTGCACCCCGAGAGATAATCGAGATCTTATGCACGGGCGGCGCCTCGGGCAGGATGTGCGCGACAAGAGCATGTCCTGCCTCGTGATAGGCCGTAATCTTTTTTTCCTTATCCGACATGATCCGCGACCTGCGCTCCGGACCCAGCAGGACCTTCTCGATACTGGAAAGAATGGCGTCTTCCGTGATCTCCTTCAGGTCGTTGCGCGCCGTCAAGATCGCGGCCTCGTTCATGAGGTTAGCAAGATCGGCTCCGGAAAATCCCGGCGTACGCTCCGCAACCTTCCGCAAGGAGACGGTTTTTTCGAGCGGCTTGTTCTTCGCGTGGACCGCCAAGATCGCCTCGCGGTCGTCAATGCTGGGAAGATCGATCATGACGCGGCGATCAAAGCGTCCGGGGCGGAGCAACGCCGGATCGAGTACGTCAGGGCGGTTGGTTGCCGCCAAGACGATAACGTTTGTCGTCGGATCGAAGCCGTCGAGCTCGACAAGAATCTGGTTGAGCGTCTGCTCGCGTTCGTCATGAGAACCCCCGAGGCCTGCGCCGCGCTGGCGCCCGACCGCATCGATTTCATCGACGAAAACGATACAGGGAGATTCTTTTTTCGCACGCGCAAAAAGGTCGCGCACGCGACTTGCGCCGACGCCGACAAACATCTCGATGAATTCCGAGCCGGACACATGGAAAAACGGAACATCCGCCTCTCCGGCGACTGCCTTGGCAAGGAGAGTTTTTCCCGTGCCTGGAGCGCCGACCAAGAGGACCCCTTTCGGAATCTTTGCGCCGAGACTGATGAATTTTTTCGGATCCTTGAGAAACTCGATGATCTCGACAAGCTCTTGCTTTGCCTCAGTCGCGCCGGCGACATCGACAAAGGTTACCTTGTTTTTCGTGTTTTGCGGATCGAACTGCTGCGCGCGCGAGAGGCCGAAGGTCAGAGCGCGATTGCTCGCACCTTGGACGTGACGCAGCATAAGAAAAATGAAGAGTCCGAGTATCAGAAACGGTAAGAGGATGGAAAGGATGGTTCCCAGCCACACCATTCCGCCTTGCCCTTTCACCTCGACGGCGACTTTTTTCATCTTTTCGACATCAACCTCGTAGTTCTTCAATAGTTCGCTCAGGCTTTCTACCGGCTCTTTTTTTACGACCTCCTTCGTATCGTCGGTAAGCGTCACATTCAGCGTATCGCCTTTGACCTCGATAGACTTCACCTTCTCTTCGTTGATCTGCGACACAAGCGTCTCGATGCCGGCACTCTCTGCCTTTTGGAAGGATGGCCGCGAATAGAGACTGAAAAAGCTCGCGATGCCGATCACGACCACGACGAAGACGAGGATGTTTTTTGCAATTGGATTCATGGGTATCACGGTTGGATGGATTACGTGCGCTTATTCGGCGCTTTGCGATTGCTGATCCGCGCCCGCGGCGGGATCGGCCGAGCCGTCTGCCCCTGCCGAGCTGACTGAAGTGTCATCTTTTTTCTTTTGCGACAAGGCCTTGATACTCAAGCCGAGACGATGCTCCTTGGGTTCGATAGATACGATGACGAAATCAAGCACGTCGCCTTCGTGCGCAATTTGGGACGGGTCGGAAACGGGCTTTGCCGAAAGTTCGGATACGTGGGCAAGACCGTGAATCTCGGGATCCAGCTCGACAAAGAGACCGAACGGATTGATCTTAAGAACCTTGCCGCTCACTTTTTTGCCGACACTGTAGCGCTCTTCCACGTTTTTCCATGGGTCATCGATGAGTTTTTTCATCGAAAGGAAGATTTTTGATCCGTCGATCTTTATGATCTCGGCCTTGATCTGCTGACCCGAGCTGACAATATCATGCGGATTTTCAATGCGCTGCCATGCGAGTTCGGAAATATGGACGAGACCCTCAAGCCCCTCCCCGAACTGGACAAAGACGCCAAAGTCGGTGATGACTGTCACCGTACCCTCGACGACGTCGCCAACCTTGTATTTGCCGATGACATCGCGCTGTTTTTCTTCCCATGCCGCCTTTTCCGAGACGATCAGCTTTTCCTCCGCCTCCTGCGCATCAATAACTTTCGCCTCGAACATCTCACCGACATAGAGCTTCAATCGCTCAAGAATGCGGTTCTTATCTCCGCCCTGAATGCGCGGGTAGTGTTCGGGACACAGTTGCGAGACGGGCATGAATCCGGATACGTTGCCGACTTGCACCATCAGGCCTCCTTTGTTCGCCTCGACAATTTTGACCGGCGTGATCTCCCCGCTCGAAAGAAGCTCGCGCAGACGATCCCAGGCGCGCTTGTGACCGGCAGACCGGAAGGAGATCTCCATGAGCCCCATCTCGTTCTCGATATCAATGACGGTTGCGGAAACCTCATCGCCAACCTTCAGATTCGAGTATTCGCCGGACTCATCAATCAGTTCGTGTCCTCGCGCAATGCCGGTTGCAATGCCACCAATATCGACATAGACCTCATTTTTCGAGACAGACAGGACAGTTCCAGATACGATATCGCCGGGCTTTGCCAGCTGCACTGACGTTTCCTCCAGAAGATCCTTATAGTTCTTTTCTGCCGTCTCAGTCGTTTTTACGCTCATATATTATGAATAAAATTATGAATAATTATGAGTATTTTCTCGCTGTTTCTTGAACTGCTTGGTTGAAATGGAAGTATAATGGATTTTTCTTCAGCGATCAAGAGTAGTCAGTGTCACGCGAGCCCTTATACGCTTAACATGACGATAAGCAACGCGACAATGTTGAGAATCTTAATCATCGGGTTGACCGCTGGGCCCGCCGTATCCTTGTACGGGTCGCCGACGGTGTCGCCGGTTACGGCTGCCTGATGCGCAAGCGATCCCTTGCCGCCGAAGTTGCCTTCTTCGATGTATTTCTTTGCGTTATCCCACGCGCCGCCGCCGGATGTCATGGATATAGCGACAAAAATACCGGTGACGATAGAGCCGACAAGGAGACCGCCAACGGCCTCTGCGCCCAGAAGATACCACACGGCAATAGGCGCGACGACCGGCAAGAGCGCCGGTGCGATCATCGAACGGATCGCGGCCTTTGTGACGATATCAACAGTACGTCTGTAATCCGGCTTTGCCGTTCCCTCCATAATACCGGGAATCTCCTTGAACTGACGGCGCACCTCGTCGACAACTTTCCCGCCGGTCGTTCCGACCGCCTCCATGGAAAGCGCTGCGAAGAAATACGGCAGCAGGCCGCCCACAAACAGGCCGATGAGCACGTTCGGATCATCAATAAGGAAGATAGCGGCGTTCGGACCGCGGAGCTCGCCGAGCGCATGCGTATAATCGGCAAAGAGGACGAGTGCGGCTAACCCTGCCGATCCGATGGCATACCCCTTCGTGATTGCCTTTGTCGTATTGCCGACCGCATCCAGCGGATCGGTGATTGCGCGCACTTCCGCAGGCAGATCCGCCATCTCCGCGATGCCGCCGGCGTTATCCGTGATCGGTCCGTACGCATCGATGGCAACGATGATGCCGGCCATCGAGAGCATTGACATCGCAGCAATCGCGATGCCGTACAAGCCGGCGAAGTTGTAGGCGACAAAGATACCCGCCGCGATGACGAGAACCGGCAGAACGGTTGCTTTCAGGGAGACCGCGAGACCGGTAATAATATTTGTCGCATGGCCAGTCTGCGAGCTTGCCGCAATGGAGCGGACCGGTGCGAACTTGGTTGATGTGTAATACTCGGTGAGAAGGACAAGCAATGCCGTGACTACCAATCCGACGAGCGTCGCACCGTAAATCATCGACGGCTGGTATACGCCATTATCGCCCATCATTGTCATGATGATGGGATAGAGCAGCACTGCCGAGAGAATGCCGCTCACGGCCAGTCCCCGATACAGCGCGCCCATAATGCGCTTTTTGGCGTCAAGCTTGATGAAAAACCCTCCGATCACCGATGTGATGATAGATACAGCCCCGATAACGAGCGGCAAAAGCACGGCATTTCCCATGCCGAAAAGATAGGAGCCCAGAAGCATGGTTGCAACCGCGGTAACAGCGTACGTCTCAAAGAGGTCTGCCGCCATGCCGGCGCAGTCGCCGACGTTGTCGCCGACGTTGTCGGCAATGACCGCCGGATTGCGCGGATCGTCCTCGGGGATACCCGCTTCCACCTTGCCCACCAGGTCAGCCCCGACATCGGCCGCCTTGGTAAAGATACCGCCTCCCAATCGGGCAAAGACGGAGATAAGGCTGCCGCCAAAACCCAAACCGACAAGCGAGGCAACGTTCCCGGTCACCGCATAAAATCCCGCAACGCCCAAGAGTCCCAAACCGACAACCAGAAGCCCCGTAACCAACCCGCCGCGCACCGCAACATTCAAGGCATGCTGCATGCCCGACTTTGCCGCTTCGGCCGTGCGGACATTTGCGCGCACGGAAATGTTCATGCCGATATATCCGGCCGCGCCCGAAAAGATTGCGCCGATCAGGAACGCTACGGCCGTTTCGATGTTGAGAAAGTAGGCGATGAAAAGCGCTACCGCAACCGCAACAACGGCGATCGTGCGGTACTGGCGATTGAGATACGCGCTCGCCCCCTCCTGTATCGCACGGGCGATCTCCTGCATTTTTTCGTTACCTGCCGGCAATCTCAGGATAAGGCGGATAAGAATTGCTCCGTAGATGATCGCGCCGATAGAAGTCGCGATCGCAAATAGGAGACTTTGTGACATACGTTTTATGCGTGAGCGTTACGTCTCTTATGAATAATAGTTATTCCTCGTCTGAATCTTTTTTCCCTGTATCCTGTGCGGGTGTTGCCTCCTCGTCTCCATCATCACCCGACTCGATGATCTCTGGGCCCTCGGTGTGCTCCTCATCACCCTCGTCGTGCGCATGCTCGTCAGGGAGTACCCCGTCGCCTTCTACCTCGATATTCCAACCCGTCAGCATGGAGGCAAGGCGAACGTTCTGGCCCATCTTGCCGATCGCAAGCGACAGCTGGTCCTGCGGAACCCCCACATGAGCGAGTGCTTTTCCTTCGTCCAGGGAAATCGAGTTGATTTTCGCGGGAGAGAGCGCGTTAGCAATATACTGCTCCGGATCCTCGTCGTACTGGATGACATCGATCTTTTCTCCGCCGAGCTCGGCGATGATCGTCTGGATGCGGCTGCCTCGCTGCCCAATACATGAGCCGATCGGATCGATATTTTCCTGGTGGGATACAACCGCGACCTTGGAACGGAAACCCGGTTCGCGGCTCACGCCTTTCACCTCGATGCTTCCTGCTGCGATCTCAGGAATTTCGCTCTCGAAAATTTTACGCACCATGTTCGGATGCGCGCGCGAGACAATGATCTCGGGACCCCGCGTATTGGATCCGACTGAAACAACATAGACCTTGATACGATCCCCTTGATTGTACCTTTCGCGCTGAATCTGCTCCGAAATGGGCATAACGGCGGTCACGCGACCGAAGTCGACGAGCACGCGCGACTCTTCGCGCCGCTGGACAGTGCCGATCATGATGGTATCTTCTTTATCCTTAAAGCTGTCAAACAGCATCGTCCGCTCCGCCTCGCGGATTTTTTGGATAAGCACTTGTTTTGCCGTCTGGGCGGCCATGCGCCCGAACTCGTCGGTATGAGGCGGCAGGGCGGTCCGAATTTCATCGCCAATCTCTGCGTCCGCTTTTATGAGCCGGGCATCAGAAATCATGATATCGGTTTTGGGATTAAAACGCTTCTTTCCCTCTTCACCTTCTTCTCCTCCCGCCGTCTCGACAGCCTGCGCAACACTCGGGCCGTGCGCAGATGGCGACGACTCTTCGTCGGTGACTTCCTCAAGCTCGCTTTCGTCGATATCCTCCACAACCTGTTTCACGTCAAAAACATCAAAGTCGCCGGTCTTGATATCAAACTCGACCTTGATGTTCTGATTCTTCTCGCCGAAGTCCTTGCGGTAGGCTGCTGCCAACGCCGCCTCGACCGCCTCAATGACGTCTTCAAGGGCAATGCCTTTTTCGTCACACAAGTTCTTTATTTCAGAGGCTTTTGGATTGTTCATATATTCTCGCAATGATCGCGTAAATTTTCTAAAAGAAAGAGGGTAGCGTGATGCTACCCTCGATAATGACAAGTATACACCGTCTGCCCCCTGTCGTCAAGCGGATTGCTGAGCCTCTTGAGTGGCGGGCGAATCAGGCTGCTGAGTCGTCATTCGGTTGTCTGAGTCAGGGAGGCCCGGTGGCGGGGCCAAGCTGGCCGCATCGGAATAATTCTGAGACAGCGATGCCGGCTCAACGGATTGCACTATTGGTGACGACGCGTCAGACGGCTCTCCGGAAAGCGGCTGAAGGGGGACATTGATCTTTAACATCGTGTTCTTCTTTTTCAGCGTTACGACCTCGCCCATGTATGCGTTCTTCTTCTTTGGTCGCTCGGCAGGCGGAAACGCGTATCGGTCTTTGGCGGCGCGCAAAATGTAGGATCCGGGCGGCGTGAGAAAGCTGAAACGGCCATGGTAATCCGACAGGCGCGTTCGCAAGAGCTTATTGTCTGGGGACTGAAAGATCGAGATTGCAGCGAGCGGAATCGGTTCGAGCGTTAACGCATCGAAGACGACGCCCCAAGGCTTTTCGATGCGAGAGGAAAGAATGTACTGGCCCACAAAGAGCGCAGCGCCAAGAATGAGAAGGGTTGTATTCAGGGCGCTTGGCGTATAGACGGTCAGAACTCCGCTGATGACAAGACTTCCCATAATCAGGAACCGCGTCGAGCGCTGCAGCGAGGCAAAGGCGCGGCGCAGCGGCGAGTGAAACGCACCCGGATTCGGCGGGTCGAGCGGAATGCTCATGTTCAAGATCTGGTCCGGGTGCGTAATCTCGAATGAATCGCCCCGGTACACGTCCGCATACGCGTCATCGCGCGAACCTGTCACGATCTCAGAAGGGAAATGAAACGGCGCCTTGCTGACACTAAGCTCATACGTTCCCGGTTGGGCATAAAAGCTGAAACGCCCCGCCTTGTCGGTGACCTGCGTCTCGACAAGCTTCTTGCTCTGAGTAGAAATAAGGCGGACGATGGCAAGATCCACGGGATTTTTCGAGATAGCGTCGTACACGACTCCCCACGGCCGTCGGCGCTTCCGAATGCCAAGAACCGTCAAAAAGATTGAAAAGAAGTGGTTTGCGTAGTGATACCATTGCAGAGTATTCGCGATGATCGCAGGATGCGTGAACGCGGCAACCGGTACCGCGACGGCGACGGTCGACTGCAAGACAGGCTCAGATGTCACGACTGCGGCGGCGACAGCAGTGTTGATCGCCGCACCGGTTGCCTTTGCCTGCTCGAGGGCTGGGCCGACCGTGCTCAGTATGTCCGCTTGCAGCGCCCCGCCGGTTACGGAAGCAAAGAACCGAACTTGAGCCACCTGATCATCCGCATAGACGATTCGCAGAGTCAGCGGAGTCTTGCCTTTCTCGTCAGGCATTGACACTTTGCCCCGATAACAGGACCTTCGCTCATCCCATTCAAGCGCGGAGCGGTCACTTCCGAGCAGTACGGCAACCGCTTTCACGGTTTTCGGGAAAACCGTCTTTGAGATGCAGACCTCATACGGGGTACGGGCGGGGGCGTAAAACTCGTTATTGCTATTGAGTCCGATGCGCTTGCCCGTGACATCGCTTGTCAACTGCACATCGCTTGGCATGATCGCTGTCTGCACGCCCTGCAAGGATGCCGCGGGCGTGACGGCGACCGATCGTGACTGCCGGTCAGCGGGTTGGGCACCCTCGATGCGCGGATCGCCGAGCACTAAGAGATAGGTTAGGTGCGAGAGATTGCCGCTCACGGCATTTTTGCTCAAGGTGCTTTTTTCCGCTGCAAGCGTTCCACTGACAGGATCCCACGAGAAGGCGCGAAGCGTCGCCGCATCAATATCTTCCAACTCGTCGGCGCGGAAAGTGATCGTATAAAAAAGAGGGTTTTCAAAACGTGTGATGGCATTGCCTGCCTGATCGTATGCCGTAATCAAATACACATGCGCTTTTACGGCCCGTTTCTCGGACGGTATGCGGACACCGGACCAGCTCCGCGCCTGCTGAATGGAGACGTTCTTGATATCGAACGTATACATGCTCGCCTTTGCCTCAAATGCGGACGGCGGCGTTTTTTGCGCAAGATCAATATCTATTCCCGCAAGGGTTGCTGTCGCGAGCTTTGCGCCACTCGGCGCTTCGCCGCGCAGGAATTCACTACTCTGACGCGGCACGACAATATCGAGTCCCATGCCGTCTTCGCGCGTAACCGTAATGCGACGACTCTCATTTGTCGGAATAACGACCCGCTGGGGCGCAGCAAGCCGGATCGACAGCGGTGCGGTACGATCGTCTTTTTCAGGAGTCTCGACTTCTTCTTTGACTGACGGCTCATCAGCAATAAGTGCGAGCGCTGGCAGTGGCTGCACAGGCGGCGGCGGAACGAAGCGAGAGACGACTCTTTCTATTACACTGCCGGATGCAGCCGGCTGAGGGGCTTGCGGCGCGCTTCTTGTTTCTTGGGCTGCCGGCTTTTCTTCTTTCGGTTCTGTGACTGGATCAGGCTCTTTTGGCGGTGATTCCTGTTTCGCGACCGGAGGAACTGCTGGCGGCGGCTCAGGAACGCTACCGGTTGCTCCAACGAGCATGACATTTGTAAGACTGACGTCGTTGCCGGCCGCCAGCCAGACAGGCTTGCCGCACCACTTTGTGTTGTCATTTTGACAAACGAAAGTCGACGCAGTGACAAGCTGCCGCGTACCAGTGCTTTGAAATGTCGCATGGGTACCGATTTCGATCGTTACGGTCGCTCCTGCGGCAACCGCCGTACCGGATGACGGAAAAGAAAATGTTACCGTTTTCAAACTTGAATCAACCGCAACTCCCCACACACTCACGCCAGCAGCGCTTGCAAGCGTTGCGTCAGTGCCACTGTAACTCAAGTCGATGTCAGTGTAATCTACCGAACCGGTACTTGATATCAGGTTCGCAAGGTCCAACTTGATCCGCTGTCCGCTCGAGACGCCGGACGTTGCGACAAAAGAAATCGTATGATTCGCGGCAGCACTCGCTGTCGCGGACGACACCACATAGGTGATATTCGAAAGAGAATTTGCATGCGCGGAAAATGGCGCAACGAGAATAGAAACGATCCCAAAGACGCACGCGGTACGCAACACAATTTTTTTCATACTCATGTATTCTACGACGACCGCTTGGGAAACTCAAGCAGTCAGCACCACTCCTTCTCGCTTACCTGCGCACCAGAACGCCAACGCGCCTGCGCACGCGCACGAAGATACCGATCCCGCTCAAGACGATGCCGAGTACGGCTGCCGTGCCGAGAAGCACCGCTGACTCCTTTTTTTGGGGAGCTGCCGGCTGTACTTCTTCTTGCGCTCCTGCGCCATCTTCTTTTGCGCCCCTTTGCCTGTCGAGAGCATCGCCGATAAGCGCAAAAATACTGAAGTGATCGACAGTTGCTGTTACGGCATTGCGATTCACATCAACAGATGAATCGAGCGCTTCCCAGAGACGCGTAACAGGATTCCAGTAGTGTATGCGCAGCGTACGCTCGTCAATGGCTTCGACGGCGGAGTCGTCATACCGAATGGTGATGCGCGCCACCTTTGACAACGCATGGACGCCGGCGTCGTTCACGAAAAGAGAAATGTCGTACAGTGTATTCCCGGGAATATTTTTCCCGTCCGGAACGAATAATCCGGTCTCTGTTTCCCGCGCCTTTTCGAGCGCAAGCGGCACAATCGCTAAGCGATAGGCAGAAGGCACCGCCCCAGCTGGCAACGATACATCAGCACCCGATGATGCATCGGCCCCAAGCGAGAATGCGCCGGCAGCGTTCGCGGCAAAAAATTCAGATTCTCGTCCTGATGTCGAAGAAGAACCGCCGCTTGCTGGTGGCGGAGAGGCGGGGGATGGCTCGCGTACACCCGAAAACACAGATGAATTTGTTGGAGTGCCGGTTGTCACCTGAGGAGTGGAAGATGGCGCGGCAATCGAACGGGAATCCGACGGTGAAGTCGAAACTCTGTCCGTCTCAGTCGTATCCGAGTCAGCAGACGTCTGATCGTCCAGTAAGGAGGGCTCATCTTTTTTCAGCGCGTCCGTCGGCGTACTCGACTGCTGACCCGATGCCTCAGACGGCACAACAACCGCGCCCCCGCTCAATGCCGTCGTTGTTACTGTCACAGCTGGCGCATACGCGCTCTCCAACGCCCCGCGGACAGCTCGAATACGATAGCGGTACGTCGTCTTCTGCTCTGCCGAGCTATCCGTATACTGCCCACCATTCGCATTGACGGTCGCGAGAAGCGAATAGATATTATCCGTTCCTGCGCGTTCGATACGATACTGCTCAGTGCCGCCGCCGTTTGTCGAATCGACCCATGTAAGACGAGCAGACCCATCGACAAGCGCCTGCACACCGAACTGTGTCGGCGCAAGCAATGCCACACTCACGCCAATACTGACTGAATCTTCCGAAACAATAGCAACGGCGATATTTCCGGAGTCGGGACCTGCCGTAATACTGATTTTGCGGCTTCCGATTTCCGCAGTATTGAGAAATTGACGATCTCCGGTTGCCTGTACAGATGCGTTGGTGCCGATCATAATGATGACTCGATCTCCCGCAATGATCGGAGTGCCGCTACTTACGGGATAGGAAAACGTCACCTGTCTCGTATTGGCATCAAGGGCAATGCCCCAAACTCCGCTTCCTGGCGCTGATGCGAGCTGATAGGAAACCTCCTGTCCTGCCGCGCCGTACGCCAGATCAATATCTGTCTCGTCTAGACCATTGAATGATGAAACCGCGGCACTCATATCAAGCGTGATGGTGCCGCTACTCATACCGCTTGCTGAGATGAAAGAAATCGTATGATTACTTGCAGTCCCCGCCTTCAAGCGACTCATCGTATCGCTCGCACGTGTAAGTCCTGCTGAAGAAACTGGGCCTGCTGTGACAAGTACGGCAAAAAACCCGGCGATCGCACCGATTACGAACAACGGTTTCACGTCAAAACCAGTCATGATTAATCATGATTACTTTCACTTGTAATCATATCAAAGCGGAAACGAAAAAGCGATCCCGGAAACGGGATCGCTTTTGGTGATTCTGAGGGCTGAACTACTTCTTCATCGACATCATCATGTTGCGAATGAGCATGATGAGAATCGCAATAATGACTACGGCGATGATCAGCCACAAGGCCATCAGACCTGTCGGCAAGACCCAGAAGGTGGCTTGTGCCATTTGAGCACTGGAACCGATCGCAACTTCGGCAACGGCGGTGTATTTGCCGAGTGCGAAACCGTCTTTCCACTGCACCTCAAACTTGCGCGTGCTGTTGGGTGCAACGTATCCCGTATCTCCGCGCGATTCATTGAGACTTAATGTCTCAACCGTGCGTCCGAAAGCGTCACGGATCGAAACGGTACCCTGCGGTTTGAAGGCGGTATTTCCAGTGTTGGTCACGCGAAGCGCAAACCCGACCGGAAGTCTGCTATATCGATCGGAGCTGCCAAGGGTTGAAAAACTTGTGAGTGTTCCTGAAAGCGACCGCCCTGGACCGTCGACATCGAGAAGCATAAGACTTGTCACACCGCTTTGAACGGCGACACCCTCTCCCCCCGCTTCGCCAAGAGATGACCAGACAACCGCCAGGTTATACGTACCGCCAGCTGCATCGGCAGGAACACTGATCAAAACCGGAACTTCAAGTGACTGTCCTGGTGCAACAGTCACGGACTGTTCTTTGAAGACAACCCAGTCGGCTGCGGTGCCGGAGGCGTCACCCAGAAGCTGCGGCGTGCCGGACTCGTCACCTGCCGCCGGCGTAAACAGTGTTGCCGCCGGGCGAAGCGTAACCGGAGCGTTCTCATTATTGGTAAGCTTAACGGCTGTCGCGGCGGTCTGGCCGGGTTTCGCATTTACCGTCGTACTTGCGGGTGCGAGCGTCAGAGCAGATGCCGGGACACCGAACGCAAGGGCAATCGCCAGTGCCGCAAACGCACTTAATACGTATTTCTTCATAACAAGCATGGGAGTTATGGCATTAAAGATCGAGGACTTTAGTAGGTTGCAGTTGCGATAAACGTGAGTGTCTCTGCGTAATCCGCAGCAGCTGCCGTCGTCGTGCTTGCCTTAGCAAAAATGCGAACTGTTGCTGTCGTAGAGGCGAGCGCCGCTCCTCCGGTCGTCACAATCTGGCTATTGCTACTATGCGAGGTAAAAATCTGACCAATGCTTTGATTTTCTGTCGTAGTTGACGAACAAGTCGCTGAGCCGAGTGATGCGTCATAATGAGTACCACGTGTCAATGAGGTGCCATCTGCGACACAAAGACCAACCGCCGCTGACGTCGTGGAGCTATAGGTGATTTCTTCCTCGTTCGTCACAGTTGCCACGGTACCTCCCGTTGATGAAGAGAGCAAATTGCCATTCGTGCCGATAACCGAGATGACGGCCCCTTGATCTGCATTCGTTCCGAGGGTAAGGGTGAGGGAATCGGTCGAAAACTGGCTCGTCGAGAGTTGTCCTAATGCTAGTGCCGTGTCATCAATAGCAAACGATAGTGTCGGGTCGATCGACGCCGTCACGCTCACCTGGTCGTCGCTTACAACCGGAACAGTAACTGTTTTTACATTGTCGTTTGTGTTGTCAGCGCTCGCGGCTGTCGTAATAGCATCTCCCCCAACCTCAGATACGTAATGCCGGATACTCACCTGATATGTGTTTGCTGACGAGGGGTTGAGAAGCTTTGTCGTAGCCGTCGCTGCGTCGTTCAGTGTAATTCTAATCGTTCCACCAGCATCACCTGCAGCAGCGGTACTGCATTTACGAATAGAGAACGAGGGATCGGAGCCGTCTGCAGCTGTTGTTACTGCGGCCTTATATCCTGCAGTGTTAGCGCAGGTTGATGAGAATGTCAGAGTGCCAGCAGCTGTCGTATTAATATCAGCATCAGCTGTCGATAATTCGACCATAGCAGTGCTAACCTCGTGCTCAACTTTGATATCTGCATCAACCCAGGTACCTCCTGATGTGGCGCTCACCGTAAAGGCAGCCGGAAAATCAATGACAATATCTTCGAGTGCATTCCATGTCACGCCGCCTGGAAGATCGAACTGAATGATGTGCTCTGCGCCAGTACTGGTCTTTTGCCGCGACATCGTATCAGAAACAGTTAGCAAATCATTTGTCGCATTCGTGACCGGCACAAAACCAGCAAACGCCAATGCCCAAATTGTTGAAAAAATCGTAAGCTTGCTTACGAAGCGTGAAACGCGTTGCTTCATATATGGTTGTTCAAGATTCTAGCTCTCGGTTCTTGCGAGAACCGCCATTATTTAAAGATTTGTCCATCGGCACAGCTATTATTTTCGGGACGTTGTCGACCGCACCCCAAAAAAAGCTGCGAATGAAATTCACATCACTGCTTTATTATAGCAGCTTTTTGCTGGCCTGTAGAGCTCTCGGTTGTGGACAAGTTTGCAAATCAGATTTTTTTAATACGCCGAATTAAACTTCAACAGAGAACTCAATATCTCTGATATGGCGAACGTTCGCGCGGCGCGAATCCAAATCAAGTGTAACCGAGACAATATCGATCCTGAACGAGGGCTCCGACGATAAGCCCGCACAATAGTGCCGGATCGCTCGTGCCATCTTTCGCGACTTGCGCCAGTCCACTGCCTCCTCAGGATAGCCGAAGCGGTCCGAGAGACGGGTTTTCACCTCGACAAATACAAGAATTCCATCCTTCTGCGCAATAATTTCGATCTCGCCGCCGGCGATACGGTAGTTCCGCTCAGCGATCGCATATCCCTTACGTACCAGAAACGAGCAGGCCAGCTCCTCGCCAAGGCGCCCGTGTTCATGCGCAACTGGAGACATGCATCACCACTTAAACCCTCTGATCTTCGCCCTACTTCAGGTACTTATTCCGTTGCTCGCGAAGGCGGATCTCCTCCAACTCCTGTTTTGTTTTCGTAAAATAGTGCGCAAGGATATGATATTTCCAGATCGCTGCACCAAGAAGCCAGAAGAGAAACCAAAAACGCGCAGAAAGCACCGGAAGTGTCTCATAGGCGAAATAGAGCCAGAGAAGTCCCAAAAAAGCCATCGTATAGATAGCGCTGCGTATCTTCCCGAAGAGGCGACGGATCGGCTTTTGGAGTCTCGCCTTGTTTTTCCGCTCATAGACGGATAAACCAACCGCAACAGCCAAGTGAAGCAGGAAAAAGACCAAAAAACCAATCAAAAAGGACGTACTCATCGGCCCTGGATATGTTGTTATCCAGTAGTTCAGATCGAAAAGTTGGGCGAGATTCATAAATTCTAGAACTTATTATTATGAGCGGAAGTATTCCTTCCAGCGCCGCACGAAGTCGGCAAGCATGGTTTTTCGAGCGAAGCGAGAAAATTGCCGACTGAGTCAGAGGTGGCCGCTCGTTGGGCGGCCACTGTGCGATGGAAGGAATGCTTTCGCGACGAAGTCGCTCTACCCCTTCAAAAACACTTCTGCGTGATGGTACTTCCCTGCATCAAACTCGTCGTAGAGACGCAGACCCTTGTCCTGAGCAAGACCCTTTATCTGTGTCGGAGAAAGGCGCAGTTCAGTCGGCGGGCCGAATGGGGAGGCGGTTGGCTTCCACTCGATAACCACAACCCGTCCCCCGGGGCGCACGATTCGCGCAGCCTCGCCGATAATAGCATCATGTTTCGTATTCTGGAAGAGCACGTTGATAACTAACGCGATATCACAGCTTGCGTCCTTTATCTTCATGGCACCTGGTACTTCCAAGTCAGACCATATGGTCGAGACGTTCGGAATAACAAGGGTCCTCATCTTCGCCTCGACCGCATGAAGGACCTTTTTCTGTATATCAACCGCATACACAAGCCCTGCAGGGCCGACCAAGTGGGCCAGAGGGGCAACAAAATGCCCGTTTCCGCCACAGCCAAGATCGGCGACGACAAAGCCAGCCCGAATGTCGCACCGCCCAAGAACCGCAACGGCATCGATCAGACCAGTGCCGCCGCGAAGTAAGGGTACTGAAAGCATAGAAAAAAATCACCAATACATTTCGCCGATGAGGTGGCGAATATATATTGGAAGTATAGCTCTTTATGGAACCTATTTCAAAACAGGTACAATGTCTGTGCTCAAAGTCCTAGATGATCGTTCAGATGATTCAAGTATTTCTCTGACGGGTGCGTACGTTGCACGGTGAACGACGGATGCCCCGCGTTTCACAAGCAACGACCGGTGCTCATGCGTGCCGTACCCCTTGTGGCGCTCGAAAGCATAGCCCTGTATCCGGCCTGCTATACGCCGCATAATATGATCCCGAGCAATTTTGGCGATGATAGATGCAGCAGCAATCGACGGCATGTGGGCGTCGCCATCGACGATAAATGATGGAAGGATGGTAAAACTCGCGCGATTCGGTCTGCCGTCAATGCAAAGACGGATTCGCGACGAATCGAATCTATCGATCTGCTGAAGCTGTTGAGAGAGCTTTTCGAATGCCTTTTCAAAAATGCGGCTGTTTGCCGCCTGAATGCCGATTCTGTCGATCTCACAGCTTGATACCGATCCTATTGCCCAGTATGCGTTTTTCGTTATAAATCGCGCTGCATCCTCGCGCTGATGGCGCGAAAGCGTCTTTGAGTCACGAATGATCTCTGGAATGCGAATTTTTCTCTTAAAAATGACTGCCGCACCAACAATCGGCCCTGCCCACGCACCTCTTCCAGCCTCATCAATGCCGATCGATAAAGGATCCGCGTATGGCATATCTTCTTTAAAATAGGGGATTTTCCTCTGGTGGGCCAGGAAGGACTCGAACCTTCGACCGATCGGATATAAGCCGACTGCTCTAACCGACTGAGCTACTGGCCCGCGCAATCGTGCGGAAATATACACAGACCCTCCAAGATCAATATATCGCAATAAGATGCTCTGGTCAAAAAACCATAAAAAGATTTATTTTGTAATTTTTTCGGCTGTGATACAATAAAGCACGAAGGCAATCCTGGTATTGTCTGTTTTGGTTTATCTGTGCTTGTTGAGCAATGATTTGTTTCTAAAATCCACTATGAACAACCGGTCGCTCGAGAAAACATACGACTCGACATCTGTAGAGGATGCAATATATGCGGAATGGGAGTCGTCCGGCTATTTTAATCCGGACAACCTCCCACACGCGAAAGAGCCCTACAGCATCGCAATGCCGCCGCCGAACGCGACGGGCATGCTGCACCTCGGCCATGCCTCGATGTTGGTGATCCAGGATGTTCTGATCAGATTTCACCGGATGCTCGGAAGAAAGACGCTCTGGCTTCCCGGCACCGACCATGCCTCTATTGCAACGCAAAATAAGGTTGAAAAACTTCTGGCAAAGGAGGGAAAGACTCGGCAGGAGCTTGGGCGAGAAGCATTTTTGGAACAGGTGGCAGCGTATGTCGCAGAGTCGCGCGGGACGATTCGGAACCAGATCAAGAAGATGGGAGCAAGCTGCGACTGGTCGCGGGAGCGCTATACGCTTGACGAAGGCCTGTCACGGTCCGTCAGTACCGCATTCGTCCGCATGTACGAGGAAGGCCTTATTTATCGGGATTATCGTATGGTCAACTGGTGCCCGCGCTGCACCTCAACGCTCGCAGACGACGAGGTTGAGCATGAGCCGCAGGCCGGTACGCTCTATACCATCAACTATCCGGTCCGCAACTCGTCCGACTCGATCCCAGTGGCAACCACGCGACCGGAAACACTTCTCGGCGACACGGCGATCGCCGTCAATCCTGATGACCCGCGATACGCGTGGGCCATTGGGTCGACCGCGGTTCTCCCGCTTGTCGGGCGCGAAATTCCGATTATTGCAGATGAGTACGTGGAAAAGGAGTTCGGCACCGGCGCTCTCAAGGTCACGCCAGCCCATGATCCCAACGACTTCGCGCTCGGAAAAAAGTATCATCTGCCAACGGTCAAGGTTCTCGATGAGATTGGACGCATCAGTCTCGATGAGTTGCGCGCAGGGGGATTTGATCTTTCCATATTGAAAGGTCTGGAGGGAATGGACCGATTTGAGGCACGATCCGCGATCACCGACCTCCTTTCTGATCACGGGTATCTTAAAAAAACCGAGGATATTCATCATGCCGTCGGCACGTGCTACCGCTGCGATACCGTTATCGAGCCATCGATTTCGCTGCAATGGTTTATCGATGTGAATCGTCCGGTTCCCTCACTGGATAACAAGACGCTGAAGGATGTTTCCATCGACACGGTTGCCACGGGCGCAACGCGCATCATACCGAAGCGTTTTGAAAAGCTGTACTACCACTGGGTCAACAACCTGCGTGACTGGTGCATCTCGCGCCAGATATGGTTCGGCCATCAGTTGCCGGTGTACTACTGCCGTTCTGAAGAAGGGGGTTGCGGTGAGACGATCGTTTCGGTTGAAATGCCGCGGATCTGCCCAGCGTGCAAAAACGCTGATCTGGTGCGCGATACCGATACGCTGGATACGTGGTTTTCCTCGGGACTGTGGACATTTTCCACCCTTGGCTGGCCCGACACCGTCGAAACCAAGCATGGAAAAGTAGTGAAAAAGGGTGAGCTTCAAACCTACCATCCGACCTCCGTTCTCGAGACCGGTTACGATATTCTCACGTTCTGGGTCGCACGCATGATCCTTATGTCCAGGTATTTCATGCACGAGGAACCATTCACGGACGTGTACCTGCATGGCCTCGTCCTCGACAAAAATGGGAAGAAGATGAGCAAGTCAAAGGAGGAAACCGCCATCGACCCGCTTGCGATGATCGAAAAATACGGCGCAGACGCGCTGCGACTTTCCATGCTGGTCGGCGTGACGCCGGGAAGCGACGTACGCCTCTACGAGGAGAAGATCGCAAGCTACCGGAACTTCATCAACAAGCTATGGAACATCAGCCGCTTTATTCTCGAGTTCGGCATATCAGACGAAAGTGCGCACGCAAAGCATCTCACGCTGTCAGACCGGTGGATCATCTCGCGCATGAACCGCGCGATCGCTGATGTCACGCGCATGATCACACACTACCAATTGTCTCAGGCAGCGGAGACGCTTCGCGTCTTCACGTGGGACGAGCTTGCCGACTGGTATCTTGAGATTGCAAAAATCGAAAAAGGAAAGCAAGAAACACTTGCTCGCATTCTGGAAACGCTGCTTGCGCTCTGGCACCCGTTTACGCCGTTTGTCACCGAATATCTCTTCAAAAACATCGCTGCATCGGACAAAAAGCACGCCGCCAACCTTCTCATGATCCACTCGTGGCCCCAGACGCATGCAAAGGAAGTGTCGCAGGCCGACGAGGAACGTTTTGCGGCACTCCAAGGCGCGATCCAGGCGATCCGCAACGCGCGCGCAGAGCACGGCATCCCTCCCAGTCAAAAAATCCAGGCGTACTACATCCCGTCCGCGCACGCGAAGAGTCTGATCTCAGAAAACGCCTCGGTGATAAAGGGACTTGCGCGGCTTGATATATTCGAGGCGGTGCACAACGGGGAACGTCCGGAACACGCCCTCTATATCAAGACCGAGTGCATGGAGATCTACCTTCCGCTCGGCATGATGAAAATCGAGGAAGAGCGTGCGCGACTCGCGAAAGAGGCGGAAAACTTCACGCGACACATCGCCGCTATCAAGGGCCGGCTCGAAAACCAAGAGTTTGCGCAACGCGCGCCCAAGCATATCATTGAAAAAGAGCGGGAAAAGTTGGCCGATTACGAGACAGGACTCCTCAAGACAAACGAGCAATTGGAGAAACTGTCGTAGCGTGTTTCATACATGAACAAATGGCATCACCATGGGACAAAAAAAAGCACAAAAGATATCTGACCCTTTTGCGCACCTTACCGCACTCGCTGCCGCGCATATTAGGAATGCCGCGAAAACCGTCTGGGACGCAAAAATTTCCGTTTCGCCGGAGTTGATCGAGATTCCGCCGCAGCCCGAGTTGGGCGATTGCGCGTTTCCCTGCTTTTCTCTGGCAAAAGAACTAAAAACTGCTCCTGCCGTCATCGCGCAAAAAATCGCCGAGGTGTCGCCCAAGGCATCAGAAATCCCCTTGACTGTCGCTGCTGCGGGGCCGTATGTTAATTTCTTTTTCGACCCGCGCGCACTTGCTTCCATTCTCTTGAAAAGCGATACGGAAAGTCTCTGTGGACTAGGCGACGGAAAGAAAGAGCGCGTCTGCATCGAGTACGTCTCGCCGAATACCAACAAGCCGCTTCATCTCGGGCATGTGAGGAACGCCGTACTCGGCGACGCGGTCGCCCGAATCCTCGAGTGCGCCGGGAACGACGTCGTCCGTACCAGCCTAGTCAACGACCGCGGAATCCATATCTGCAAGTCGATGGTTGCGTATGCGCGCATCAGAGGCTTGAACGGAAAGGTGGCGCCAGGATACGAAGATCCTGGCGCAGATCCGAAAACTGCAGGCAAGAAGGGCGATCATCTTGTCGGCGACTACTACGTCTTATACGAAAAAATTTTGAAGGATGACTCATCCATCGAGGAGTGCGCTCAAGAATGTCTGCGACAGTGGGAAGCAGGCGAGAAAAAAACGCGCGCGGTATGGAAAAAAATGAATCACTGGGTTCTTGCAGGCATGGCGAGTACGTATGCGCGCCTTGGCGTCTCTTTCGACAAGACCTACTTTGAAAGCGAGATCTATCTCGAAGGTAAAAGCATCATTCTCTCCGCGCTCAAGAAGGGACGCGTGCGTCGCGATGATACCGGCGCCGTAATCGCAGACCTCGCCGAGTTCGGCTTACCCGAAAAAGTGCTCTTGCGACGAGACGGCACGACACTGTATATCACGCAAGACATCTACTTGGCCGTGCAAAAGAAAAAAGATTTCTCTTTCGACAGCTCGCTGTATGTTGTCGGGTCGGAGCAAAATCTCTACCTCAAGCAGCTGTTTGCCGTCCTAAAAAAAATCGGCTATGGCTGGGCAGAACGGCTGACCCACCTCAGCTACGGCATGGTCAACCTTCCCGAGGGAAAGATGAAGTCCCGCGAGGGCACGGTCGTGGATGCCGATGACATTTTGGACGAGCTTGAGCGTTTAGCCGCGGAAGAGATTACGCAGCGCGATCCCGATCTGGGGAAGCGCGAGGTTGAAAAACGAAAGCGCGCAATCGCACTGGCTGCGCTGAAATTTTACATGCTCGATGTGAGCCCATCATCGGACATGACGTTCAACCCAAAGGAGTCGATCGCCTTTCAGGGTCGCACCGGCCCCTACCTACTCTACACCTACGCGCGCATCGCGAGCATTTTGCGAAAGGCTCCGCACAGATCTGCCGCGCCCTCAGCCACTCCTTCCGATTACGACTGGGCTCCGGAAAAACAGCTGCTGTTACTGCTTTCTCGCTTCCCATCAGCAGCGAAGCGCGCGGCAGCCGAATATGCGCCATCACATGTCGCGGCGCACATGTACGCGCTTGCGAAAGCGCTGAATGACTACTATCATTCAACACAGGTACTGAGCGGCGCACCCGATGTACGGGATGATCGCCTGCGTCTGTTACGCACGGTCGCGGATACACTAAAAACAGGACTAGGCCTTCTCGGCATTCAAACAATCGAGAAGATGTGATCATATAATACCTCTAAGGAGAGCGCAGAAACTATGGACTTCATTGCCGGAATCACTGCACTTGCACTCCTTGGAGTATGGGCGATCTTCTCTCTCATCATCGCCATCATGCTTCTTGCGTACAAAGTGCGCTCGTCATTCGCCTGGACATCGATCGGCATGTACGCTGTTATCGCAACGCCCCTTGTCCTCTTTGCCATCGATCGCGCCTTTGATGCGCTGGAGGCATCTTCATGCGACTTTTTGATTTGCTAACGCGACGTGAAAACTTCTCTCTCGTATGCGCTCGCCCTTTGACGGAACAGCCATTGCCCGCATCCATCGCCATCCCGTCGTCCTTCTCATCGACCTCATTCCGATTGCGCTTCTTTTTATCGCTCCGCTCTTTCTTGCAGCCGTCGCCGGATCGATCAATGGCAGCTTTTCCCTGATCGATGAGATCACATCGCTCCTGCCGCTTGTCGGTGCGATCTATTATCTGTATACTCTCCTCTTCGCTTTTTATATCTTTTTCGATTACTTCTGCGATGAGTGGATCATTACCAATGACTACATCTACGACATCGAACAGAAAGCGCTCTTCAACCGCAGCGTCTCAAAGCAGGAAATCCACCGCATTCAGGATATGAAGGTCGAGCGGCAAGGCATTCTGGCGACCCTGTTCGGATACGGCGACATTACGATCCAGTCCGCGGGCGAACAACAGCAGATTTTTTTCAAGCAGGTGCCGATGCCCAGCAGGATCATCGGTCAGATTACCGAACTTTTGGAACGTGAACGAAAACGTCACCATCAGGCGACACATTCGGAGACGCCGCACAACCAAACTGCCGCGCATGAATCCAATCAAAAAATGGCCGCATAACCGGCCATTTTTTTGCTGATGATCCAACACTTACTCCCATCCTTTCGCGGCGAGCGCGTTTTTTGCCGCCTCGACTTGCGCTTCCTGCTTGCTGCTGCCTTCGCCGTGCGCAATGACGGTCGTGCCGAGACAGATGGCGACCTTAAACCACTTGGCATGGTCCGGTCCCCGCTCCTCGATGACTTCGTAGTGCGGCGTGATCTTCATTTTTTCCTGTGCCAGCTCCTGAAAGCGGCTTTTGGGATCGATGTCGAGCCGAGATGCGAGAATCCCCTCGAGTTTCGGCAAGATAAATGAATGAATGAAGGCGTCTGCCCGGCTGTACCCGCGATCAAGGTAAATCGCCCCAATCAACGCTTCAACGGCATTGGTGAGAATGTACTGCCGGGCCTTGCTCGTCGCGTCGCGTGACTCGCCCCGACTGAGATAGAGATACTCGTCCAGACCAAGTTCGTTGGCGACCGTTGCAAGCATCTTACTGTTGACCAGTGATGCCCGCCAGTTTGTCATCTCACCCTCGGTCGCATCCGGAAACGAGTGGTACAGATAGTGCGTGACGGAAAGCTCCAATACCGCATCGCCCAAAAATTCCAATCGTTCGTTATGGCCGAGCGGGAACGACGGGTTCTCGTTCAGGTATGAACGATGGACCATCGCCTGCGTAATATGGTCGTAGTTGTCAAACGTGATGCCGATCTTTTTTTCCAGTGCGGAAAAATCCTTGTAGTCCATAAGGATTCCCTCTACATTACTCTTCATCTTTTTCTGAGTCGGTTTCTGTTTCGGTTTCTATTTCGGCCTCCTTCTCGGCGCGGGTGCGTTTCTTCTCTTCCTGAATGGCTGCCAAGCGCTCTTCCTTTTCGCGGATCTGGGGCA
>CAZUKY010000006.1:0-52542 GCA_964621085.1 uncultured Gammaproteobacteria bacterium
ACGGAGATGGGAGTGAGGAGATCGCCGCCGCGCCGCTCTCTGACGGCGGGCCGCACGTTCGGATTTTTGATGGGTACGGTCGTCCGCTGACACCGGGATTTTTTGCCGAGAGTCGTGACTATCGGGGAGCGATGCGCATCGTGGCAGTGCGGCGCGAACCTGCGCGCTGGGCAATCGCCGCTGTTACCAAACGGGATGGGTATCTGCTCTCGCTCTTTGACGGCGAGGGCCGCCTCGTGTCCCGATCCGATCTTGCCCCCACTATCAAAAAGCTGTCCGCCATATCGAGGATTGATCTGGGCGGCGATGGAACCGACGAGGTCGCTCTGGCGGGAGTTGGAGACGATGGAAAGAGTCGCGTATGGATTTTTCGGCTCGATGGCTCGCTCATCAACAGTTTCGATATGGGCACGGATGAGGCGCTCTTCCTTTCTCCCATGCAAAAAAGCGCGGGCGCAGGACACGATCTTGCGGTGAGTCTGGGCGGAAGAGGGATGGTTGTTTTTGACGGTTTTGGAAAACGCCTCCGCGGATCGGAGCCGGCCACATCGCCACACATCGGCCTTGCGGTGATGCGGCGAGGCGCAGAGGAACTTCTTTCATTGCCGCAGCGTGTTCGCACCCTTGACCGCGAGGGAAAGGCGATTGTTATTCGGCGCGATACGCAACAGTTATCGTACTACGAGGACGGATACCGTGTCGGCACATTTGTCGTCTCTACCGGACGACTTGGTGCGCAAACGCCGAAAGGCGAGTACGCGATCAATAACAAGTCGCCGCGCGCATATTCCGCTCGGGCGGGCTTGTACATGCCATACTGGATGAGCTTTATCGGCGGCGTCTATGGTATTCACGAACTTCCTGAGTGGCCAAACGGCTATAAGGAAGGCGAGAATCATCTCGGCATCCCCGTCTCGGCGGGATGCGTCCGTCTGGGAAGAGGCGACGCGCAAACATTGTACGAGTGGGCCGAGGTCGGGACTGCCGTGATCATCCTGTGACGGACCGTCTGCGCGGAACGAGTATGGGTCAGGCGAAGCACTCGTTGGATTGCCGGCCGGGAGCGACAATGGTCGAGCTGACGATCGCGTTTGCGCTCTTTTCCATGATCATGGCTATTCCTGCCGGTTTTACCCTTTCTTTATTTCAGCGCCATGCGCTCGAGCAAGAGACGGCTGCGTACCGTGCGCTGCTCTTGAGCGCACGGCGTCAGGCGCTCGCACAGGGGAGCGGCGGGCAGCCATTCGGCGTGCGAATTGAGAGCGATCGGTATGTTGTTTTCGTTGGGAGTGCTTATGATACTCGCGATCAGCTGCGCGATGTTATCATGCCGCGCGACGCATCTGTTCGCGTGACAGGCTTTGGCGACGTTGTCTTTTCGCCGGGTCATGCCGATGCGCGCACGGCAGGGAATATCCATTTCGAATCGGGTCCGCACGCATCTGCGCTTGCGGTTTCCTCGGCAGGCGCCATATGGACGCCATGAGCAAAAAATCCAGTCCGCGCCGCGGAGGGATTCTTCTTGAAGTTTTGATTGCGATGGCTACTTTTGCCGCGGTTGCGGTCTCTGTGCTCGCGTCAGTGGGCAATATACAAGAAGGCGCCGTGCGGCTTGCCGCGCATCGTGCGGCGTTCCGGGCTGCCGCAAACAATGCGGCACTACTGCATATCAAATCGTTGAATCCGTTTTTGTCCCTTCAGTCCGGCACGGTGCAGGAGGAGGCTGTTTCAGTGGCGCGAGCCGTTACGGATAGCGATCCGTTTACAAAGCTCGTTGCTGTTACAGGGACGCCAGCCGCGCCTGGTGGTATCGGCCAATCGGTCGAGACGATCGTCACGGATTGGGAGGCAGCAGAAGGAGGATCGGGGTGCGATCTGATACTCGACGGCGACTGGAGCGCGCCTGCCGTGCGCGGGGTTTTCCGTTTCGCCTCGCGACAGACGATTACCGGATTCGATGCCGTCGGAACCAATGCGTATGTCGCCGTCGACTCGCCCATACAGTCGGATCCTGATCTCTTTGTCGTCGATATCACGGATCCTGCGAATCCCGTCGAACGCGCACGGCTGCATACCGGTCCGGGTCTCTCGGGCATTCATGTCGCATGGCCCTTCGCATACGTCGCGAATGCGAGCAGCGTTTCGCAGCTGCAGGTCGTTTCGATCGCAGATCCCGACAATCCGCGGTTGCATGCGGCCATGAAACTTTCAGGCGTCATTTCGAGCGGCGGCGGGGGAGTCGGAAAGAGCATCTGGTACTCTCGCGGAAGAATTTTTCTCGGGCTCGCGCGGGCGAGAGGGCCGGAGTTCCATATCATCGATGTCTCTGATCCGTTGCGGCCGCTGCACCGCGGCTCGCTTGAGATAGACACGACTGTCAACGGTCTCTTCTCGATTGCTAATCGGGCGTACCTCGCAACGCCGCAGACCGGACAACTCCGCATTGCCGATATATCGGATACTGGCATTCCGGCAATTGGCGATATATTCAGTCCTCCCGATGCCGCAACGCATAACGGCAAGAGTCTCTCGTTTGCAAACGGCACGCTCTTTTTCGGACGGAATGTCGGCATCGGAGGATACGGACGCCCGGACACGCGCCAAGTATTTGCCTTTCGTTCCGATGCGAGTTTTGGCGAACCGCTTTTTTCTCTTCACACAAACGCGTCCGTAAATGCAATGGTGGCCCGGCATCCGTATCTCTTTCTTGCAACGAACGACGCCGGCGGCGAATTTCAAGTATGGGATGTGTCAGATACTGCCAATCCGCAGCGGCGAGCGATCGGAGACCTGCCCGGGACGGCTGCGGCCCTCGAGTGCGAAGGGCAGACTGTTTTGGTTGCCTCGAATGATACTGCGGGCACCGGTACTCTTTCGCTTATACGCGCAGAGCAATGAAGCGGTCCGGATTCACGCTTGTGGAAGTATCGCTATTTTCCGCTTTGTTCGGCGCGCTTGCGGTAACGCTCTTCAGCGTTGCGCTCACATTCGAGTCGATCCGCGCACAGGTGTCTCTTCATGATGAGGCGGAGAGCGAGGGAGAGTTCGTGTTCGAAAAGATCGGGAGGTTTATCGATGGAAGTGCATCGATAGATGCTCCCGCGTCGGGTGAAGAGTCGGATATGCTCCGTCTTCACCTTCGTGGCGAAAACGGCGCTGAACCCGCCGCGGTTTTTTTGGAAAACAGCGTTCTTTATCTGGAGCGCGCAGGGGAGCGCATACGGCTTTCTGGCAATGCGCCGATCCGATCATTTTCCGTGCGCCATCAGTCGCCCCAAGAAGATGTCTCCATTATTGAAGTGTTTATTTTGGTCAGCGGTGAAACGATTTCTCAAACCTATGTCTGGTATCGCTAAGACGCACAATCGGTCGCGGAGTGCTGCCCCGGGGTTTGCTGCGCTTATTTCCGTTCTCCTCGTCGCATCGGCATTGATTTCCGGCATGGCGGGACTCAGCATGCTTGCATGGGAGCATGCGCGGCAGACAGAGACGATTATGAACGCTCATCTTCGGCGCGCGTCGGCGCGCGCGTGCGCCGAATATGCGCTTGTCCGTCTGCGCATTGATCCTGCCTTTGACCGCGCACTTTCTCTTCCGATAAACGGGGGGTCGTGCTCGATCGATCGCATCGATCGCGGGAATGGAATGATGCGAATGATCCGTACGGCAGGACGCGATAAGGATGGCGTTGCAGTACTTGTGACAGAGTTTGATATCGCCGCTAAAAAAATCATTCGGCAGCATGAGGAATGACTCCGACATGGCATGAGATGAATCTGTTTTCTGATCCGACGCCCGCGTGATATACTCAAGTGATACATGATTCCCACTCCAATGAAGCTTCAAAGAGTGCGATACGCATTTACCTTGATCGAAATCGTCATTGCCGTCGGCATATTGGCGCTGATTGCCGGCGCTGTCATCGCGGCTATTAATCCGTCCCGCCAGTTCGCTCAAGCCCGCAATACGCAGCGGATCGGCAACATCACCGCAATCGCGAGCGCGATCGGGAATCGCATGGCGGAGCAAAGAGGCGTTTTCGAGAAAAATTGCGCAGCCGGCGCAATTCCGACGACGGAAAAAAAGATAGCGAGCGGTACGGGGAATTACGACATTGCCGAGTGTCTCGTTCCAACCTATCTGCCGTCACTGCCCATTGACCCATCCGCCGCGGAAGCGCATTACACTTCAAATGCTGATTACAATACCGGCTATACGGTCGTGCGCGATGCGGCAAGCGGCCGAATTACGCTCCGCGCTCCAAGCGCAGAGTTGGCAGAGATGATTTCCGTAACCCGCTGATTGGCGCGTGCCAAGAGATCGTAAGGGCATTCGGATCTGCGCGTCACTGGATAGCAAAGGGGCGTTTCGGGCGACCCGCTGCGAGGCAGAGGGTTGTTCTCCTACGCCGTTTTCACGCGTCTTTGTTTGTAGCGCTTATCGTATGCCGCAATATTTTGAGGACTGGACGCAAGCCTTGGCTGCCTCGCTCCAGGACCTGTGGTTCCGATTTGTCCAATTCATTCCCGACCTCGTCGGATCGCTTGCGATACTCATCATCGGACTGATTATCGCATGGGCATTGTCAGCATTAACGAAGCGGCTCGTGCGTCTGGCGCGCATCGATGATTTGCTCAGCCGTTTTGGGGTGAAAAAAAATCTTGCGCGATATGGCATTCAGCTTGATGTTGCCGCTCTCCTCGGCTGGTTTGCGCGATGGTTTGTCATCATCGGGACCCTGATCGCGGTCGCCGACGCCTTGCGCGTTCCTCAGATTTCAGAGTTTTTGAGCGCGATCGCCCTCTATATTCCGAATGTCATCGCCGCCGTCGTCATACTGGGAATCGGTATTATTGCGGCCGCTTCTTTGCGCGAATGGATCACGCGCGCTGCTCAAGCGAGTCCCGGACGCATTGAAAGTCCGGGTTTGCTCGGCGCTGTCGCGCACTGGGCGGTTGCCGTTTTCGCATTGCTTGCTGCGCTTGCACAGTTAGGGATCGCCCGGGAACTCATTCAAATCCTTCTGTTCGGACTTGTCGCAATGATCGCCTTGGCCGGGGGCATTTCCTTTGGACTTGCCGGCCGCGACTTTGCGCATCGTGCGCTCGAAAGGATCACGACCCAAACCGGCAGGCGCCAATAGGCGTCTTATAAATGCTCGACAGGAAGGCCAAGCGCGATTTCCGCTTCTTGCTCATTGCGAAGTTTGCGGAGATTGCGCTTTGTCATGTGGCCGTTTTCCAGCAGCGTCGCAATCCAGCCTCCGCCCAAAAGATGGGGTGTCATGACATAGTCCGCGCCGGCAGCATAGAGCGCATGCAAGTATTTCGCTTCCGGTGCGTTTGCGATGATAAAGGCCGAACTATTGCATTCGCGTATTGCGCGCATCATCGTCAGCTGCCCTTCGACGTCCGGAATCGTCGATATGACGATTTTGGCGTTCGCGATCCCGACTTCTGAGAGAAATTCGGCATCATTAACATCGCCGTAAAAAGCAGGAATGCCATCTGCGGACAGACGGGAAACGGCGGTCGGATCGAAGTCGATGACGGCAAAGGACGCGCCTTGTTTTTTGAGCGAGGCGCATATTTTCCATCCGATTCGATGGTAGCCGACAACCCACACGCGATACTCGCGTTTGCGGTCTTCCGGCTGGCAGTACCGTTCCTTTCTTCCGAAAGAGAGGAGGGGTTCGATCGCGTCAAAGATGCGTTCGCTGTAGGTGATGAGATAGGAAGATGAGAAAATGGTGCCGATGGCAACGATGGTGAAGACCGCCAGTTCGTGTTCTCCGACACGGTCCATTCCATGCCCCATACTCATGAGCACGAAGCCGAATTCGCTGACTTGGGCCGCGGTAAGTCCCGCGAGGAAGCTGTTGCGCCGCGTGAACTTCATGGCCCGGAAAATGAGGTAGAGGATAACGGGATTTCCGATCAGGATGAAGAGCGAGAGGATGATGCCGGGAAGGAGCGCTGCCTCGATATTGGAGGCATTCATCTGGCTGCCGAGAATGATAAAAAAAAGAACGAGGAAAAAATCGCGGAGCGGCTTTATGCGACCGATGATTTGCGGCTGATAGGGCGATGATCCGAGCGACAGTCCCGCCGCAACCGCCCCGATCTCCAGCGAAAAGCCGATCGCGTGCGCGAGCGCCGTAATGCCAAAGCACCAGGCGAGCGAGAAGATGAAGAGAAATTCGTTTGAACGCGCAATCCGATCCAAGAGCGTGGGGAGGAGGAATCGGGCCAGAAGCATCGTCGATGCGATCAGCAACGCACCCTTTATAAAAAAGGCAGCTACGCCTGCCGCAAACGAGTCGCCGGTCTGGCTCGTCGCAAGGAACATGAGTATGACAACCGCAACAATGTCTTGCACGAGCATCAGTCCGATCGTGTGGCGTCCGTAGAGGGATTCCGTATGACGCTTTTCGCTGAGGAGTTTTGTAATGATGATGGTGCTGGAAAAGGTGATTGCAATGGCAAGGTAGAGCGAACTTTCGAGTGAAAAGTTGAGCGCAAGAAGTATGCCGACGCCAAGTGTTGCGGTAAATATCACCTGGCCCAGACCGGCTGCGAGCGCGATTTTGCCGATGCGTTTGAGATAAGTGAAGTTGAGACTGAGTCCTATGACAAAGAGAAGAAGAATAATGCCGAGGTGTGCGAAAATGTCGAAGAGCTCCTTGTCGTGCGCAAAGAGATCCAGCGCGAGCGGCCCGGCAAAAAGTCCCGTCAGAATGTAGGCGATCATGAGCGGCTGGCGCAGGAATTTCGCCACAAGACAAAAAACGACGGCCAAGCCAAGCAGAATGCCGATGCGTGAAATAATTTCAGCGACAAGATCCATGACACTGTCTCAAGCAAATAAAAAACTAATCTCTAGTATAGCATTTTGAGAAAAAAATCTCTTTGTTGACAGTCGTTTTTTTGTGCAGTAGGGTAGGCGGACGGGTTTTCTCAGCAGTGCACTGAAGGAGGGAGAATGAGGTTTGGCATTCTGATGGTTTGGTGCCTTGCCGCCATTCAAACCGGTCCGGCGCATGCACGCGGCATAATGACGCTCTGCGACGATCCGGAGCGTCTCGACTTTGTCCAGTTAGTTTCCATGCCGGGACTCCAGGTGGACGTGCGCGCTCGGACGGACTTCTTGCGCCAGGATGCGGCATTCGCACTTATGAGTGCTAGCGAGTTGGCGCAGCGCGACGGGTATACGATTATTATTCAATCGGCATGCCGCTCGTCGCGGCGACAGATACAGTTGGCGCGTATGTATCCAAGCAGCGTCGGCACAACGATCGCACGGCCGGGACGCTCGCGTCATGGCCATGGCATCGCGGTTGATGCCACGCTCGGTGACGCACATGGGCGGGATCTGATCGGGCTGAATATGAACTCGCATGGCCAGTGCGGCCTGCCGCCCGCCAAGATGCGCTTCGTCGCGAGGCTCTCGCGATATTTTTTCGCCGCCGGGTGGAAACGGCTCGTCAATGAGTCCTGGCACTTCGAGTATGGGACCAATGACTGGCGTGTCGCCAAGTGCAGTGGCTATGCAAGTCTGTGTGGCAAGACCGGTCCGAACGACTGCACGAAGTAAGCGCTCAAAAACATGCAAGCCGTCCTCGTACCGAGGCGGCTTTTGTTCTTTTAATCAGTCTCTTTTTCTCTTTTTAGGGCTTCGTATTCCGAACGTGCGGCAATGTGGAGAAACCATCCGAGCAGCATGAGCCATATCCCGCCGACAAGACCGCTCCCCACAAGCGGCACACGAAAGCCGAGCATCATGGCAATGCCGCTGCCGATCAGAAGAAGCGCAAACGCCTGTCCGAGCATTGATGCGACGAAGGTCGCTTTTTTCAGGTCGCCAAGAAGAGCCCATGTCGCCGCGTGAAAGATGCGACCGCCGTCAAGCGGATAGGCCGGCACGAGATTAAAGGCGCCGATAAGCAGATTGACGCTCCCGATCCAGAGGGATCCGAGCGCGAGGGGCGAAAGGCGCGCGAGCGCACTTTTTGTCTCAGCTTCCAAAGAGATGTCGGGAGCAAGAAGCGCGGTGAGCAGAAGAAAGCCAGCGCCTAAGGCTGCGCTTGTCGCCGGGCCGGCGCTCGCTATAAGGAATTCGGCCCCCGGCCGTTGGGGGCGCCGATCCAGATTCGCAATACCGCCCAACAGGAAGAGCGTGATGCTTTTTACGGAAATTCCGCGCGATCGGGCGACGAGTGAGTGCGCGAGCTCATGAAGAAGGAGTGATGCGAAGAACGCGAGCGTCACTCCAAAGCCGAGTATCCAGTAGATTGGACTGTCCAGGTTGGGTCGAAGGGCAGGGAAGACACCAGCTGATACGTGGAAAAGGATGAGTGTAAAAATAACCAGCCAGCTGGAATGGATCCGGATTTCTATTCCAAAAAGACTGCCGATGCGAAGGCCGTCTGCCAGAGCGGGAGTCGAGGACATACAGGGTATATGACGGATCGGGGCAGATGTCCTTATTCCTGTGCTACAATATCTCCATATGAAAAACGAATATCATGCCGCGCGCTTTCGCGCGGTCAAAATGGCCGCATACTTTCTTCTTTTCGCTCATGCGTGTATCGCCGGCGCAGTGCCCGTATCGGCGGATGAGCATAACAGGCAAGTACCCTATAGGGAGTTTCCGCCCGATACGTATGCGACGGGCCGTATTATAAAAGTTCTTGACACAAGCGATCCGGACTATATCGAGTCAAGCGAGATCATTCAGAAAGTCCGTGTGGAAATTTTGCGCGGAGAAGAGAAGGGAAAGCAGGTTGCGGCCGAGAGTGCGATCGCCACAAATGGAGCGGTTTCCGAACCCCTCGCGCCGGGACAGACCGTCGTGATCGCAAAAACATATGGTGTTGATGGGTGGCGCTACTATGTCACGGATGTGTACCGGGTTCCCGGTCTCGCCCTTATTGGGTTGATTTTTTTTGCGCTGGTCATCGCCTTGGGGAGAAAAAAGGGCGTTACCGCCCTGATCGGTTTGGCGTTTTCCGTCGGATTACTTGCCTTCTATGTGGTGCCGCGAATCATGGCAGGAGATGACCCGCTCCTTGTCAGCCTTCTCGGATCGCTTGCCATTATTTTTTTCTCGCTGTACATGGCGCACGGTTTCTCGCCGCGGACCACGATTGCGGTTGTCAGTTCCTTGATCACGCTTACGCTGTCCGTCCTGTGCGCAGTGTTATTCGTGAAGGTCGCCGCTCTTTTCGGAACGGGCAGCGAGGATGCGCTTTTTTTGCAGCTTGATCCGACACAGGCGATCAATCTGCGCGGGCTGCTGTTGGGCGGTATTATTATCGGCACGCTCGGCGTTCTTGATGATGTGACGGTCAGCCAATCCGCCGCAGTCGACGAGCTATCCAAGGCGAATCCAAAGCTCTCCGTACGCGAGTTGTATCGGCACGGGATCTCGGTTGGCAGGGAGCATATCGCATCGCTGGTCAATACGCTTGCGCTGGCCTATGCCGGTGCAAGTCTGCCGCTCTTTCTGCTCTTCATACTGAATAACGACTCCCAACCGTTCTGGGTGGTTATGAACGGGCAGGCAATCGCCGAAGAAGTCGTCCGTACCCTGGTAGGAAGTGTTGCGTTGATTCTTGCCGTTCCCATATCGACATATTTGGCCGCACGGCACTTTGCGCGAAGGGCGGCAGCTGGTCTGAAATGAGTGAGATAGGGGACATGTTTCTCAGGCCTGTCCCTGCGCGGTAGCGTCAAGTATACGCGCGCTGCGTGCGCGAGCGAAGAGCTTTTTAATCTCGAAGATAACGATTATTGAGAGCGAGATAGCCGCGATTGCGAGAATGTTTGTTATCGGAAGGGCTGCCAGTTCGAAGAGATTCCGCATTGCTGGAATGTTAATGAGGCCGATTGTTATCCCGATTGATAACGCAGAGGCGCCGACAAGATATCTGTTCTCGAGCGGATTGATTTGAAATATGCTTTTATCAAATGAGCGGAAGTTGAAGGCGTTTGCGATCTCGAGAAAGATGAGTGCAATGAGCGTGTGCGTGCGCGCGAGCGTAACGTCTCCGGTCGCTTCCAAGGTGATCGTAAAGACCGCCAGCGAGACGCCGCCGATTATCGTTCCGGTGAAGGCAAGTAGCTTGAGGAGCGATCTGTCCAGAATCGAAGAACTGACGCGTGGTTTGCGGTCCATAATATCCTTTGGCGCAGGATTGAATCCGAGTGAAAGCGCCGACAGATTATCGGTTACCATGTTCATGAAAAGGATTTGGAGAGCCAAAAGCGGCAGGGGAAGACCGAACAGAGCACCGAAAAAAATAACAAAGAGCTCGCCGTAGTTGAGCGACAATTGATAGACAACGAATTTTTGAATGTTGGCAAAGATGGTGCGGCCAGACTGTATGGCGGCGACGATCGTGCTGAAGTTGTCGTCTTTCAAGATGAGGTCGGCCGCCTCCCGGGAGACATCCGTGCCGTTTTTGCCCATGGCAACCCCGATGTGCGCTTCTTTGAGCGCTGGCGCGTCATTGACGCCGTCGCCGGTCATAGTGACGATGTCCCCGTTTTCTTTGAGGGCGCGTACGATTCGAATTTTGTGTTCGGGGCGGACCCGCGCGAAAACGGCAGTTTCCTTGAGAGCGACTTTGAGCTCGTCGTCGGTCATCCCGTCAAGTTCCGTGCCGGTAATCGTACCGCCGTCCAATCCGATCTCCCGTGCAATTTCAACCGCCGTTTCTTTGTTATCTCCCGTGATCATCTTGACGCGAATGCCGGCCCGCCTGCAGGACGCGAGCGCGTGGCGGACTTCCTCGCGCGGAGGATCGTCGATGCCGGCAAGTCCCAAAAAGACCAGCCCTTTTTCCGGGTCGCCGCTGCGGTAGGGTTTGAACGCAAGCGCGATGACACGCTCTTTTTTTTGCGCGAGGGCAGATTGGGCTTTTTCGATAGCAGTTTTGTATTCTTGGGTGAGTCGTACATTCTTGCCGTTTCTGCGCACAGCCGTGCAGCGGCCAAGAAGAACTTCCGGCGCGCCCTTGGCATAGACGGTTTCGCCGCTGTCTTCCGAGACATGAACTGACATCATTTTCCGCTCTGAGGAGAACGGCATTTCGCTGAGGCGCTGGATGTACAGATCGCTTTTGAAAAGGCCCGCTTTTGCGGCGGAAACCAGCAGCGCGCCTTCTGTTGGCGTTCCGATAAGTTTGTACTCGTCACCGTCTTCTCCGGTGCGCTCGATAAGCGCGTCATTGCACGTGGCGCCCGCCTTGAGAAGAAGTGTCAGATCGGGTTCCTGTGCGGGATCAACTTGGACAGCGTCGCGGAGGAAGGTTCCCGTAGCGCGGTATCCGGCTCCGGTAACTTCATATTCCCGTCCACCGCATACGATATGCTTGACCGTCATCTCACCTGTTGTAATGGTTCCTGTTTTGTCGGAACAGACAACCGTCGTTTCGCCCAGCGTCTCGATGATTGACATGCGGTTGACGATGGCGTTTTTTTTCGCCATGGCATAGGCTCCGCCGGCAAGCGTCGACATCAAAACGACCGGAAGCCCTTCCGGGAATGCGGAGACCGAGAGCGCAAGTATGGTGACAAGGATCTCGATGCCGACGGCAGGAGTCAGCGGCTCGGCGCGAAGCAACAACGAGAGTCCGGTCAGTGCCGATACGCTCAGTGCGACGGTTACCATTATTTTTGCAATATGGTTGACCTTGTCTTGGAGTGGCATCTCTTTTTCGGCACCCGAAATCATCCGTGCTATTTTACCGAATTCGGTATTCATTCCTGTGTGCGTCACGCGCGCGAGCGCCGTGCCGCTGGTAATATGCGTTCCCATGAACAGCAGATGATCGCGATCGCGTTCGCTCTCTTCGCTGGCGCCTCGTTCAGGCGATGCGTTTTTTTCGACGTCCATGGATTCGCCCGTAAGGATGGACTCGTCGAGGCGCAGCTCGTTGCACTCGAGAATGCGGCAGTCGGCAGGAACTTTTTCGCCGGTTCGCAAAATAATCACGTCATCTGGCACCAGTTCGCGAGAAGGAATTTCGGTCTCGCGGCCGTTGCGGCGTGTGATCGTGAGGGGCATGATCATCTGCTTGAGAGACTGTATGGCGCGCTCGGCCTTGTATTCCTGAAAGAAACCGATGGCGATGATGATGCTGATGATCGCAAGAATGATGGAACCGGTAACGGTTTTGCCGACAAGAAAAGAAATAATCGCCGCAGCGAACAATAGATAGGCGACGAAATTTTTTTTCACCTGCCGGATGAGAATAGTGGCAGGGGAGACGCGAAACAGGTCGCGAATTTCATTCGGACCGAATTCCGCGAGTTTTGCCGCGGCTTGCTGTGATGTAAGTCCGAGAGATGTTTGCATGAAGATGAAAAAATACGTAATGCTAAAATATGGCCGCCGACCAGTGGCGGGAATGCTTTTTTATAGTACTATAGTAGCATATGAGTAAAGCGGAATCACTCGGGCGAACTCTTTTTTCCCGAATTTTTTTCCTGATCGCTGTTTTGGGAGCAGGCGCGCTTTCATTTGGGGAAGGTGCCAATGCCGAGACGGCCGCGGATCGGACGATTCGGACGGCAAATTACTTTTTACAGGCAGGCCGCGACCTTTCCCCGCGACAATACGACACCCTTGCGCGATACGACGTCCTCATTCTTCCGATGGAATCGGCGGCATATAACCGCGATTTTTTCGCCTATGCCAGAAAAAAGAATCCGGATATCGTCATACTTGCGTATATTCCTGCGCGAAGCATTAATATCGCCGACATTGATGATGTTGCCGGGTATCGCCGGCAGCTGCTGCGCCTCGCGCGATCAGAGTGGCGATTGAAAACAGCGAACGGCGACCTTGCGGCAAGCTGGCCGAATACGATTCCAATGAACGTGACAACCGGTTGGCAGTGGCTCATGCCGTATGTGGTGCAGCATACCGTCCTGTCACCGGGTGTATGGGACGGCGTTTTCCTTGATGAGTTTGACGACGATCTGCTCGCGCTGGGCGACAATATCGACCTCGACGGAGACGGCAGTGTCGAGCTGCCGGCAGAGCAAGCGGCGCGCTGGCGCGCAGGAAACCGCGCACTGCTCATGAATATGCGCGCCGTGATAGGGCCGCAGAAGTATATCGTCATAAATGGCAGCTCCTTGCCGGAGTATGTGCCGTATATCAACGGCCGGATGTTCGAGGAATTCCCGACACCATGGCAGGGGGCGGGGCGGTGGGAAGATTCCATGGACGCGTATCTCTGGATGCACGGCAAGGTCGCCGCGCCGCAGCTCTTTATCATCAATGGCGTTCCTCGCGTTGCCGGATACGAGGGCGATTACCAGCGCATGCGTTTTGCGCTTGGTTCGACACTGCTTGGCGACGGGTATTTTTCCTTCGATCCGGGGCGATTCTGGCACAAGGCGCTCTGGCGATATGATGAGTACGGCATTGCGCTCGGGCGCCCCCAAAGTCCCGCCTGGCTCGTCGGAAGCGAGGGACTGCAACGGATCCGACCCGGAATTTGGCGGCGCGACTTTGAAAGAGGAATTGTTATTGTGAACGCTACGGAAGAAAGCGCGGCCATTGATCTGGGCGGCACGTACGTTCGCTTCCGCGGCGTCCAGGATCCGAGCACGAACTCGGGCGGCGCGGTAGACCGCGTCATTATTCGTCCGCTGGATGCCGCCATTCTTCTTCGCACGACAAGCGGACCGTGACTCTTCCTCGAACCCTTGTGCGCCGCGGCGCGCTGTGATATAACGATGGCAATGAGGTTACATGCCAAAAATTCAACTTTTTTCATGCGTTTAGCTGCCGCGATCGCGAGTGTTTCTTTTTTGATTCTCCTTTTTTCCGGCGCTTGCGTTATGTCGCCAGTTGTCGGAGGAGCGCTCGATAGTGTGTGTCCGCCGCTGAACATGTCAGGCAGTCTTGGCGGGCATGAGGCGCATCGTATTCCTGCGGATGTTTTTTCATTCGAGCTTCCGCGGGCATTCGATTTTGCCCCAGCGGGAGTCATCACTTTATTTCTGTCTGCCGCAGCAACGTTTGTTGCTCTTGCCGTCGTGACCGCCCTCTCGCTTGCGATTCGACCCCGCATTTTCCAACCGCCGCGGCTATATGAGAAGTTCGTGCGGCTTTTCTCTCGCGGCATTCTCCACGGACAATACTACGCATAACGAAGGCCATCAGACGGCTTGCGCGCATGCGCGTGCTGTTTAGATGGCATGTTTTCGTTATGCGTATTTTATTTGTTCCATTATGAATGAAAATAAACTTAAACGGGCGCGCGTCCGCATCGATGGCATGACGTGCGCAAGCTGCGAGATCTTGCTTGAGAGAAAGCTGAGTGCGGTTCCAGGTGTGGTTCGGGTAGATGTCAGTCATCGGCGGGGTTGTGCGGACATATATTATGTCGATGCGCCGCGCATGTCGGATGTGCAGCGAGCAATTTCTGATACGAAGTATTCGGTATCTGCTTGGAAGCGGAGTGGGTCACAGCAGGAATCCGCAGTCTCGAGGAATACCCCGTATGATTATTTCGAGATCGGGTCGATTTTCCTTATCGTCATGGGACTGTATTTCATTCTGAGCCGGTTGAAGATCATTCCCGAGATGGCGGTGAGTGAGAGTATGGGTTACGGCGGCGTGTTTCTGATCGGCCTTGTCGCCGCCGCATCGACGTGCATGGCGGTTGCCGGAGGTCTTCTGCTGGGAGTCATGGCGCGCTATAGCGAACAGCACGCGCATTTCTCGCGTTTTCGCCGGTTTCAGCCCAACCTCTACTTTAATCTGGGGCGCATTCTGTCCTATGCAGGATTCGGCGCGGCTATCGGGCTTGTCGGTTCGGCATTTTCGTTTTCGCCTCAGCTGACCGGATTCATAACAATCGGCGCGAGTATTGTCATGATCCTCCTTGGGTTCAACCTCTTACAGATTTTCCCGCGGCTCGGGAGTGCGCGATTTGCGTTGCCTAAGTCATTCTCGCACCGCATTCATGCGCTCAGCGAGCGGCATCCGAAAGTCGGACCGCTTCTGTTGGGCGCCTCCACATTTTTCCTGCCGTGCGGATTTACTCAGGCGCTGCAGCTCTACGTCTTGAGTACGGGAGATCCTCTGAAAGGCGCAATAACGATGACGCTCTTTGCGCTCGGCACGTTGCCTGCGCTTCTCGGGATTGGCGCGATCTCGAGTCTCGTAAAGGGGCGCGTCCAACGCATCTTTCTGAAGGTTGCCGGTGTCATCGTGCTTCTTCTCGGCGTGTTCAATATTGGAAGCGGAATGACGCTTGCCGGCATTTCAATTTCATTCCCGAACATGCAAAAAGACGAGCGTACTGCCCCTCTTCCGATCGTTGACGGCGTACAGCGGGCCGACATGACCGTGCGCGGGTACGATTATTACCCTCATCGTTTTACAGTCGTTCAGGGTGTCCCTGTCGAGTGGCGGATCGACGGTCGTGCGGCAGCCGGCTGCGGCAGCGTGCTGTTCTCGCCGAAGCTGAATATTGTCCAGCAGCTAAAACCTGATGGCATCACGACGGTTTCCTTTGTTCCGCAAGAGACCGGGGAGTTTCCCTTCAACTGCGGCATGGGCATGATGACGCGCGGTTCGGGGTTTACCGTCATTCCCAAAAATTGATTCATGTACACTCAAAAAATATGAAAACCATTATGCGTATCCAGGGGATGCATTGCACCTCTTGCAAGGCGTTGATAGAGGACGTCTGCGGCGAGCTTCCCGGAGTCACCTCGTGCGATGTCGACGTTACGGCCGGCACTGCCACGCTGGAGCATGAGGAGTCATTCGATATCGAAGGCGCGGCAAAAGAAATCGAGACGCTCGGCGATTATCGAGTGGATACTGAAACGGGGCGAACCGCGGTATGACAAAAAACTATTGCGTATTCGAGGGCGAGCGGTTTTCAGTGTAATCGCTTAGCGTTTTTTGCAGCCTTTGCCGTAAGGATTTTTTGAGGTCCCCGCAAAAGGCTTGACAACCTCACTGAATAAATTTAATATCCCCCCTAGGGGGATATTATTATTTTTACGTCAAAGCTATGTATCGGCCAAAGACGCCAAAGGAACGCATTTTGCATCGTCTAAAGATCTCTCTCGGACAGCTGCAAACATCAATTCGAATGGTCGAGAACGACGAGTATTGCATCGATGTCATTCATCAGTTGCAAGCCGTGCAAAAGGCATTGCGTGAAACAGGGAATGTTCTCTTGGAAAATCACCTGCAGACCTGCGTCGCCTCAGCAATCCGGAAGGGAAAGGACGCAGAGGCTATCACGGAAATAATGACAATTCTTAATAAGTTATAATTCGGCCTATATGACGAATGAAAATAGCATTAATCCTCATGATGAGAAGGACGCTGGCAGTGCGGAAGATATTCCTATTCGGATGGTAAAAAATGATGGGGATGCGATCTCGTTCAAATACGAGACCTCGATAGAGGCGGTCGGTAGCATGAAAATCGATCCGCAGGGATCTCCTTATTTCGATGGAACGGTCTCTCAAAAGAAGCAAGGGGAAATTTCCGTGCCCAAGAGTGTGCAGGGCACAGAGCGGCTTGCCGATCTTTTCTTCAAATATTTCCGTCTTAACGAAAATGGATCCGCGCTTTCCGGCGCGCGACAGCCTTCGGCACCAAAGGCGGAGCAGTCGGAATCCGACGGGCGCGAGCGGCGTTTGTCATTCGCCATTCACGGCATGCACTGCGCATCATGCGCGGCAATTATCGAGCGGCGCGTTAAAAAGCTTCCTGGCATCAGGGAGATCCATGTGAATTTTGCGGCCGAAAAAGCGCGAGTTTCTTTTGAAGAGGGTCTCGTAACCGAAGAGCATATCATTGCTGCAATCAAGAAGGCGGGGTATGGCGCCGTACGATCGGATGACAGCGATACTGAGGCGGAGCGCATTCGACGCAGGGAAGAGGTCGCCGCGTACCGGAACAAGTTCATTGCGGGATTTATTCTCAGCGCACCGATGATCTACTTCATGCTGTTGGATTTCTTTTCATTTCTTCCTTTTCGCTCGGAACTCTTCCCGATCATTGGAATCATCTCATTCATTTTAGCGACACCGGTGCAATTGTATTTGGGGCTTGGATTTTATCAGGGAATGTGGTCGAGTCTGCGCATGAGGATGTTTAACATGGATTCCCTGATCGCAATCGGCACCAGCGCCGCGTATCTCTATAGTATCGCGAATCTTGCGTTGTATTGGCTCGAGAAGGGCTCTCTCATCGGGATCGGCGGAGAAAAAATTCCCGAGTTGTATTTCGAGACAGCCGCTTTTTTGATCACCTTTGTTTTGCTTGGCAAATGGCTTGAGAGCAAAACGAAGGGCGAAACATCTGAGGCTATCAAAAAACTTATGGGCCTGCAGCCAAAGATCGCACATATCGTCCGCGAGGGGACGGTCCAGGATGTCTCTATCGAGCAAGTGGTTGCCGGAGATGTTTTACTCGTGAAACCGGGCGAAAAAATTCCGGTTGACGGGACGGTCATCAAAGGGACGTCATCGGTCGATGAGTCGATGCTGACGGGCGAAAGCATGCCGGTCGATAAGAACGCCGGCGACGCGGTGATCGGCGCTACGATGAATAAAACAGGGAGTTTCGAGTTCCGCGCGACAAAAGTCGGCTCGGAGACTGCGCTCGCGCAGATCATTCGGCTTATCGAAGAAGCGCAAGGATCGCGCGCGCCGATTCAGGCGTTTGCCGACCGCATCTCGGCATGGTTCGTGCCGGCAGTGATCGGCATTGCGATTCTCACGTTCCTTGTCTGGTTTCTGGTTTTGAAAGCGTCGCTTGGTTTTGCCCTCATGGCCTTCACGGCTGTTCTTGTGATCGCGTGCCCGTGCGCGCTCGGTCTTGCGACACCGACGGCGCTTATGGTTGCAACCGGAAAGGGCGCGGAAAGGGGCATTCTTATCAAGGGAGGAGAACCACTGGAAATGGCATGCAAGCTGAATGCGATCGTGTTTGATAAAACGGGAACGCTCACCAAAGGAGAGCCGGAAGTTACCGACGTGATCGCGCTCTCCGATGCGGATGAGGATGATATCGTCGCACGCGCAACGGCCCTTGAGCAAAAGTCGGAGCACTCGCTTGCCGAGGCCGTCTGTCGCTATGCAAAAGAAGAAGGGATCGAATCGCTTGAAGCACTCGGTTTCACGGCGATTCCGGGAAGGGGAGTGAGCGGCATGATTGAGGGATCGCTGTATTATTTCGGGAACCGGCGTCTAATCGAAGAGCATCTCGGCCTTTCGTCGGCAAAGATTGAGCGCAGGATGCGCAAGTTGGAAGAAGCCGGGAAGACCGCCATGATACTTGCATCAGAAAAAGAGATCCTCGGCATCATTGCTGTCGCAGACACTCTCAAAGAATCATCCCTTTCCGCAATAGAACAGCTCAAAAAAATGAAACTCGACATTTACATGATTACCGGGGATAATTCGCGAACTGCTGCGGCTATCGCCCGGCAGGTGGGCATCAGCAATGTTCTTGCGGATGTGCTCCCTGAGGGGAAAGAAGAGGAGATCAGTAAGCTTCAGGAGCGCGGCCTGAAAGTCGCGATGGTCGGCGACGGCATTAACGACGCGCCGGCGCTGGCGAGGGCGGATCTCGGCATTGCCATGGGAAGCGGAACGGATGTGGCCATGGAAACCGGTGGAATCATTATCGTAAAAAACGATCTGCGCGATGTCATCACTGCCATTCAGCTTAGTAAGGAGACAATGACCAAAATTCGCCAGAATCTTTTCTTCGCACTGTTTTACAACGTGGCCGGCATTCCGATTGCGGCGCGGCTGTTTGCAGGCCTGGGTGTCATTCTTAAGCCGGAACTCGCAGGGCTTGCCATGGCGTTCAGTTCGGTTTCCGTTGTCAGCAACTCTCTCTTGCTGAAGCGATTCCGTCCGAATAAGACGAATGTCATTTCCCTGGTTGCTCCCGTTGCGCTCACGGTTATCTTTGCCATCCTTTTCTTCGCATTCGCGCGCATTAGTATGCCGGAATAAGTTCTTCAAGTGGGGTTTTAGGATGAGATGCAGCAAAAATGCGCAACGGCCGGTTGCGCATTTTTGCTTTGTTTTAAAAATTATTGCATTCCGCCAAACTGCTTCATGAGATCCTGGGGTCCCTGGTACTCATCCCCGGGAATGTTTTGAAGCGTATCGATGACTTCTTGCGGCGCCCCTGCCTCGCGTGCCTTTGCGATCAGATCATTTTTCTTTGCCGGATAATCCGCGCCTCTCAGGTAGTTTTGGATTTCTGCCGGGCTGACGGCTTTTTTCTCCTGCTCTTCTGGCATATGCGAAAAGCTTATGAACAAAGACGCATGAAGAATTGGCTTCTCCAAAGCGCATATACAATGACGGGACGCGTAGCCATCTCTTACGCACAGAGGAGTCGCCGCTATTTTTTCTTCGGCGGCAACTTCTTCCGTTTGGTCTCGGCCATTTTCTTGAGGTCGTATTCGCTCATCGACTCGGCCATCTGACGGGACGCGCCATAGAGTTCGCTCTTTTTTATTTCGCCGCGCTTCGCGGAGAGCGCTGCGCCGGCAGCCATTTGCTGTTTTTTTGAGTGCGCTTTGGGCATAGGTACGATTGCGTTGTTAGATAGAATGGTACGCAATGGAAAGAAAAAAGTTACCCACCATTTTTATTCTTTTGCTGTAGACATTCTTTCAGACAAGCGATTCTTTCCTGTGTCATTTTCTCCCACGCGCACGTATAGAGGTATAGAACCCCAGAGAGAAAGGAGGTGGATATATGCAACGCAATCAAAATCAAGAGCGTGAAAAAGGGAAGATGAGCGTCGGAGAGGCTGGAAAAAAGGGTGGTGAGAGAACCGCTGAGACCCACGGCCGCGAGTTCTACCAGGAGATCGGGCATAAGGGCGGTGAGACGGTCTCTCGAGAGCGCGGTCCAGAATTCTATTCCGAGATCGGCAAAAAAGGCGGCGAAAAGCGCGGCCAAGAGATGCACGAGGCTGCCGAGCGGCGACGAGAGGAGGAGGAATGAACAAAAGCCCCGCACGTGCGGGGCTTTTGTCGTCACACACGTTCGCTCGGACTAGGGAGCGATGATGTGCAGGGTAAACTCCTTCATAAAGGGGGAGCATACCTGTACGGAAGGATTGCAGGGCGGCCGACCGGTAGCCCGAATCGTTGCCGTGCCGCGTCCGCGCACTTCGAAAATACCGCCTCTCGCATCCAATGACGGGCCCGAGATGCGGGTGACGACCTGTTCGTTGCTGGATTCTGAGAGCCAGGCCAAGTCCGCTTCGAGGGCAAGAATAACGCGGTCGCCGATGCCGAGCGAAAGACTGTGCTCGTGATGCTTCGGCGTGACGGTAATCGTTTGCGGCGTTTGGAGTGCGTCCACCGCAGATTGGGACGGAGGAATCGGGAACGCTGGTGTGTGAGCGTTGAGAGAAAGCGGAGCTGCGCTTGTTGTGACAACCGCAACAATCACGCTGAACGTCATCATTGGGTGCAAAAGGGGCATAGCATGACTGGAGTGTTATGGGTCTTTGCATCATCTACGCCTCGGATACCACATGCGTTAATAGAAGAGAGAGCTTGAGTCCTTTATGTATAATCGTGAGTTTTGAAGAAACGTGTATCTTTGACAAAGAGAATTCCGTATAGCGTATAGGAGTCGGAATGAACAAGGAATATATGAAGAGCAGAAAGCGGACATGGGGCGATCCGCTTGACGAGATCGAGCGGCGGCAGGGCGAAGAGCTTCCAAGCAAGATGCATGACGTCGCCGAGCCGCCGACGCGCGCACGAAAACGCGCACGCTCGAAAAAAGAGGCATATCGCCCCCTGCATCGGCGGTAAGATTTTTATTTTCTCCTGCGTATGCGGCCGATTTGGTCAGGATCGATCAGTTTTGGTCTCGTGAACATCCCAGTCAAACTGTACAGTGCTATCGACGAGGGCGGGTTGGACTTCGACCTGATCCACGCGCGGGACAACGGGAGGATTCGGTATGCACGCATGTGCCGTGCGGAGGAGAAGGAGGTTCCATGGAATGAGATCGCAAAAGGATATCAGTACCGCGAGGCGGAATATGTCGTGCTGACCGATGAGGATTTTGTTCGCGCAAACGTTTCCAAGCAGAGCGCAATCCGCATTGCCGAGTTTGTCGACGAGCGAGCGGTCGAAAGCGTGTATTATGAAAAGCCGTATTATTTGGAGCCGGAGGGCGGGGCAGACACGGCATACGCTCTCTTGCGTGACGTTATGCGGACTGCCGGAAAGGTCGGGTTGGGGACGTTCGTGATGCGTCAGCGGGAAAAACTCGTCATTATCCAACCGCGCGGGAAAGGCATTCTTTTGGAGCAACTGCGTTTCGCTCAGCAGATTCGCGGCATGGATACGCTGCATCTTCCCGCCGAAGAAACGGAGAAGCGTGCGCGTGACATGGCCCTGAGCTTACTTGAAAAAATGGCAGCGCCGTTTGATCCCGCAAAATATCGGGATACCTATACCGATGAGTTGCTTGAGATCATCGCCGAAAAGGCGAAGGGAGTGCCGATCGTTCCGCGCGGCGAGGTTCCACAGCCTACGCCCGTTGCAAATCTCATGGAAATGCTCAAAGCGAGCCTGGAGCAGGACCGGCGATAACCCTGTCGTTATGCCGTTTCCGCGTTTCATTCGCCCCATGCTCGCGCGGACTGCAGACGCGCCATTTTCCGACGACGAGTGGCTCTACGAGGTAAAATGGGACGGCTATCGCGCCATTGCCGAAACGGACAATCATTCGGTTGCGCTCTACTCGCGTCATTTTCAGCCATTCGAAAAAAAATTTCCCTCGATTGCGAACGCGCTCCGGACACAGGCGCCCTCCGCGGTTCTTGACGGTGAGATCGTTGCAGTTGACAGTCAGGGGATTCCGCGATTCCAGCTCTTGCAGGAATACGCAAGGACCTATCAAGGAACGGTGCAGTACCGCGTCTTTGATGTCCTCAGAGAGGCGGGGCGCGATATGACAACACTGCCGCTCATCGAGCGGAAAAAAACACTCGCCCATATCGGCCGTTCCTTTCGCGCACCGCTTGCCATAGGGGAGCATGTTGTCGGGAAGGGGATCGAGTTTTATCAGGCGGTCTGTGCTATGGGTCTTGAGGGTGTTATGGCAAAACGCTGCGGGAGTGCGTATCAGTCCGGCATCAGGTCACGCGACTGGCTCAAGATTCGTGCCATCAAGCGCCGTGAAGCGATCATTTGCGGGTTTACGGAAGGTCGCGGTTCCCGGGAGTATTTCGGTTCGCTCGTGTTGGGCGCCCATCGCAATGGCAAGCTCACGCATATCGGGAATGTCGGCACGGGTTTCAGCGAGACGGGGCGCGCCGTTCTTGCGGAGCGACTGCAGATGCTGAGGCGTCCCACTTCGCCCCTGGCAGGGGGCATGCCGCTGCGGGGCGTTGTTCATTGGGTTGAGCCGATGCTTGTCTGTGAAGTATCTTTTACCGAACAGACGCGCGAGGGCCGCCTGCGGCATCCGGTCTTTGTCGGGTTGCGCGAAGACAAGATGCCGCAAGAAATTGTGTTTGAAGACGAGCCATTGTTCGAATTTATGCCCATCCGCACGGAACGACTGGCGGCAAAAAATCGCGACAAAATTTTTTGGCCCGAAGAAAAATACACGAAGGGCGACGTTCTTGATTATTACGCGGCGGCAGCGGATCTGCTTCTGCCGCATCTGCGGGGCCGTCCGCAGAATCTGTTCCGCCAACCGGACGGGATCGATGGCGTTGCGTTTTGGCAGAAAGATATCAGCGACGGCATGCGCCATCTTGTTCCTTCGGTCCGCATTCGGTCTGAAGGCGAGCATCGGGATATCGCTTATGCAATCATCCGGGACACCGCGTCACTGCTTGCGCTTGTCGACGCAGGATGCATCGAGCTTCACCCGTGGCATTCCCGCGTGGGCAGTCTTGATCGCCCTGATTACTGCCTGATCGATCTTGATCCGCTCGACATCGCTTTTTCCGCCGTCATCGACGTTGCGCAGTGCGCGTATGAACTTTTTTCCCGACTCGGGATCAGCGCCTGGTGCAAGACATCCGGAGCGACGGGGCTGCATATCTGTATTCCGTTGGGCGCGCGCTACTCGTATCAGCAATCGCTGCTATTCGCAAAGATCATCGCGTTTACGCTCCATCGGCGGCTTCCGTCGATCACAAGCACTCTGCGAAATCCTCGTGCCCGGAAGGGGAGAGTCTATCTGGATGCGCTGCAGAATCGATTCGGCCAAACGATGGCCGCACCGTATTGCATTCGATCTCGGCCCGGTGCCCCGGTCTCTATGCCGCTGCGCTGGAGCGAGGTCTTGCCGAGGCTGGACCCAGGTGCCTTCACGCTTCGTACGGCGCCAGATCGCATGCGGCGTATGGGGGATCTCTGGAGGGGTATGCAGGGAAGCAGGCTATCGATGGAGTCGGCGCTCGCTGCACTGAAGGAAGAGAGTGAGCGCCGTTGACTGTCAGATGAGGGAGCGATAGGATACAAGATAGAGAGCCTCACTTTTCACTGCGCCATGACCATGAAACTTCTTGTCACCGGCGGCTGCGGATTTATCGGATCCCATTTTATTCGCCGCATTCTTGAAACATATCCAACATATTCCGTCACCAACCTTGATGCGCTTACCTATGCGGGAAATCCGTCCAACCTTGCCGACTGTGCGGATAATCCGCGGTACGCTTTTGTGCGGGGAAGCATTGCGGATCGTCCGCTCGTCGAGCGCGTCTGCAGCCAGGGGTTTGATGCGGTCATCAATTATGCGGCGGAAACGCATGTCGATCGTTCCATTCTCGATGCCGGATCATTCGTGACAACCGATGTGCTTGGCACGCATACCATTCTTGAGGCGGTCAAAAAATTCGGCATCCCGCGTTTTATCCAGATATCGACCGATGAGGTGTTCGGCTCCACGCGCGAAGGAGAGTTTTATGAAGACAGCCCCTTTGAGCCGAACAGCCCCTACTCAGCATCAAAAGCGGGAGCTGATTTGCTGTGCCGCGCGTACGCGCACACGTACGGATTGCCGGTCGTCGTAACGCACGCATGCAATGTGTATGGTCCGAACCAGTATCCGGAAAAGATCATTCCCTTGTTTGCCACGAATCTGTTGGAGGGGAAGAAGGTTCCGCTCTACGGCACGGGCGAGAATGTTCGCGAGTGGCTGTTTGTAACCGATCATGCCGCAGCGATCGACCTGATCCTTCACAGCGAACGCCCCGAAGCGGTGTACAATATCGGCAGCGGACATCGGGTTTCAAATATAGAGCTGACCGCAGCGATCCTTGATTTGTGTGGAGTAGGGCAGGACATGATCGAACCGGTCGCGGACCGGCCCGGCCATGATGCCCGCTATGCCATTAACGCGGATAAACTTAAGGCTCTCGGATGGCGTGCGGCAGTCGAGTTTGGTGAAGGGCTGCGGAGAACGGTCGAGTGGTATCGCCTCAATGAGGCCTGGTGGCGCCCGTTGAAATCAGGCGAATACCGCACGTATTACGAACAGAATTACGCAGCTCGACAGTCGCGATAGGACGGCATGGCAGGTTGCCGATCTTGTTTCGTCATGGTAGTCTGTCCGTACTATTTCCTAATGTTTTTTTATGAGCAACGCATCGCAATCACAAGGCATTCACGCAGCCGTATGGATCGGTTCGGTTATTGCTGTGCTTGTCGTCGCCTTTTTTGTCGCCCAAGCGGCTCAGAAGGGCGCGTCAAGTAAAGACGGCAACCTGCCGACAGGCGCGCAGGAGATTCTGACAGTCCGGCAAGGCGACTGGGTCAAGGGAAAGCAGTCCGCGCCAGTCACGGTTATTGAGTACTCGGACTTTCAGTGCCCGGCGTGCGCCGCGTACTACCCGCTTCTGAAGGATCTTGCCGCCGCCTACCCGGAGGACGTGCGCGTCGTCTACCGCCATTTTCCGCTTCTCTCGATTCATGCGAATGCGAGGCTTGCGGCCGAAGCGGCCGAAGCGGCAGGCGAGCAAGGGAAGTTTTGGGAGATGCACGACCTGCTGTTTGATCGGCAGTCCGAGTGGTCTGAGCAGCGCAATGCGTCCGCTTCATTTATCGCATACGCAAAGCAACTGGGTCTTGATGAGAAGCGATTCGAGAGCGACATGAAGTCCGATCGGGTGCGATCGCGCGTCAGCGATTCCTTGGCGGGCGCGGACCAGCTTGGCTTGCGGGGTACGCCCAGCTTTTTCCTGAATGGCGCTCCGCTCAAAAATCCCTCGTCACTCGAAGAGTTCCGTAAGGCGGTCGAAGATGCCGGGGCGAAGAAATAACATTGTCGCCATCCTCATGATGGCGATCGCGCTTCTGGGCTTTGCCGATGCGCTGTACCTTACGATCGCGCACTACACGCATTTTTCCGTTCCCTGCACGATCGTTTCGGGATGCGATGTCGTCACAAAGAGCGCGTATTCGGCGGTATTCGGCGTGCCGGTCGCGCTTGTCGGAACCGCGCACTACCTTGTATTTTTTTTTGTATCGCTTGCTTTTTTGGGCGGGGCTGTCCATCTCCGTCGATGGCTGCGCGTACAGTCCGCTCTCGCCGTTGCCGCTTCCGCATATTTCGTTTTTCTCCAGGCGTTCGTATTGAAGGCGTACTGCTTTTACTGCCTGACATCCGCGCTTTTTAGCACTCTCTTATTTATTCTGGCATGGTGGTGCATTGCAGGGACGAAGCGGAATGCTCATCCCGTTGAGGAGGGCGAATTATTGCCGTAGCACCGCATAGGAGGAGTCTTAGAGCCCCACACCCCTCCGTTGCCACTTTTGCCATTTGCACTCCTCGCCGCGGAGGAACCCCAGTACCGACTTCATAAGCGAGTAATACTCGACGACGGTCGTCAGATAAAACAGAAGCCAGCCGATTGGCGCAAGAAGGACGAATGAGAGTCGGCGGCTTTCCTTGTTGTCGAAAAGAATCTGTACCATGAACATGGATGAGACGACGACAAGTCCGGAGATAAATGATGAAAAATTCTGCGTCACCGCAGAGTAATAGTAGAGAAATCCGAGAAAAAAAATCTCCAAAAACAGCTGTACTTCGGCAAAGAGCGCAAGCGGCAAGATGATCCATGCCAAGATTTTGTTGTGCTTTTTATCGGTGCTGAAAAATAGGCCCCGATGCTCATTAAAAGTCTCGAATCTCCCGCGTTTCCACCGCAGCCGCTGCCGCAGCAAGCCGCGCACGTCGGCAGCGCCCTCCGTATAGATGACGGCGTCGGCTGCATAGACGATGCGCAAGCCACTTTTTTGAATGCGGACGGAAAGTTCGATATCTTCTGTAATATTGTGAACATTATACGGCCCGAGTTTTTCGAACACCTCGCGACGGAATGCTCCTGCCGCACCGCCGATGATATAGATGGTGTTTAAGAGGGAGTCTGCTTTTTTGAAGTAGAACGAAAAGAGGAACTCAAGCGCCTGGATCGTCCCGAGAATCGTTTGGGTATTGCCGATCTTCACGTTGCCGACCGCTGCGGAGACGGCGGGGTCGCGGAAGCAGTTCACGAAATGTGCGATAGCACCTTTCTCAACATAACAGTCAGCGTCAATTGAGACGATGATGTCTCCGGATGAGAGTCCGATGCCGGCATTCAGCGCACGGCCCTTGCCGCCGTTTTCTTTGTAGTGATAGACGATCTTCACGCGCTCTTCGCGAGGGGTTTTGCGCCGGTAGCGACGGATGAAGCGGCGAATGACGGCGTCTGAGTTATCGGTCGATCCGTCGTTGACGATGACAATCTCGAGATTTTTATAGGTGTTATCGATGAGCGATTGAACCGTCGTTAATATTCCCACTTCCTCGTTCCACGCCGGAATGATCACTGATACCAATGGCCGGTAGTGATTGGGAAACCGACAGTTATTCCATGCGACTGCCACGTCGTAGAGAGGCGAGAGTGTCATGTATAGGAAGTACTTCGTCAAAAGGACGGTCGCAAAAAAAATGATGACGGTTCGCAGTGTGCCAAAGTCGTCCGTTTCTTTACCGCTGAGGGATACCGATGATACGAGAATTGCGATCGTAAAGAGATACAGCGAACTGTACAGGAGCGCTTTCCTGGCTCTGTGTGACATAATCGATTGAATCTTGCAGCCGGATCATGTTGATGAACAATTTTGCGAGGATGTTGGAAATAAGGATGAGAGAAATGAATATCCCGACCATTCTATATGATGAGTTAGTGAAGGTTTGCGCAATGCCTGCGAGCATGAAATAGGACAAAGCGATAACGCATGAGATCAGGAAAGCATGGAAGAGGAGGCGATACGGTATCGATGAGCGGTTCGTCGTCATACTGTGAAGAAGGACCAGCTGTTATCTGATGGTAGTGACGAGAGAGCGCTTGCCTCCTTACGAACAAAAAAACCTCCCCGGTCGGGAGGTTTTTCCTTTGTACGCCTTTGCTGCTAGCTGACATCGCCGAAAAGAAATGGAATGCCGAGGCGTCGGCGGGCAGTTTCGCCGGCCAGCACTCTGCCGTGGCGCAGCGGGACATCGCCGCGATCGCCTTCATGCTGAGCGAATTTTTGCGCGGCAAAACTTGAACCCAAAAAAACGCTGTACTTTCCGTAGCGCTCGCGCAACCGATCGACGCCGTCATAGATACGCGACATTTTTTCTATCGCAAGATGCTGACCGAAAAGATCGAGCTGGGCATTTACGTCCTCGGTGAGTTTTCCGAGTGTGACTCCGGTTGCGCGATACGCATGCCCCGGTTGATAAATGTCTGAAAAAATCTTTTCTGCAATGTCGATGACTTTATTGGGGAATGCCGTTGGGCGGGAGAGGGTGATGCGCATTCCGAAATGGCGGAAGTCCTGCGTGCGAAGCACGAACGATACCTCGCGCGGCGCCAGCCGGTGCCGGCGGGCTTTGATGCAGGCATTTTCGATATTCTTCGAGAGTTGCGAAAAGACGAATGACGCATCGCTTGTCGGCGGCGTGAAGGTTTTGAATTTTTGGATCGAGACGGCGGTCCGCTTCTCGTCGGTGCACACATCCATGACAGCTCTGCCGCGCAACTCTTGCCAAATCTCGTAGAACGGCTTGGATAGCCGGTCTTTCACCCAGTCTTCGCTCATGCGCGCAAATTGCAGCGCTGTCCGGATACCGAATTTGGCGAGATACGCACTCGTTTGCGGTCCGATGCCCCAGACCTTTTCGATCGGCAACTCTTTCAGATAAAGGTGGATGTTCTTGCCGGCTATTGCCGTGAATCCCGCCGGCTTTCGCCACTTCGATCCGATCTTTGCAATCACCTTCGTCGGCCCCAGGCCGATCGAAAAGGTGCAGCCGAGTTCTGTCGCAAGGTCGCGTTGGATCGCTTGGGCGATCTCCTGATAGGACATCCTCAGTGGACGACGGAGTCCAGTAATGTCAGCAAAACACTCATCAATACTATATTCTTCCACAGCAGCAGTCCTGCGGCGGACAATGGAGAAAAATCGTTTTGAATAGATGCTGTAGGTTTCATAGTCGGAGGGGAGGATTATGGCGTCAGGACACACTTTTAAGATTTCGAAGATGCGCATGCCGCGGGTCACGCCGCGCGCTTTCGCTTCATAGCTCATCGATGCGGCGATGCCGCGCTCCTTGCCGGTGACGACCGGCTTGCCCTTGAGCGAGGGATCGCGTGCCTGTTCGCACGAGGCGAAAAATGCGTCGCCGTCGATGTGAAGAATCGCCCTGGGAAAAGAGGAGATGGAGAGGGGAGACATAGGGTTAGCTTATTAGCTGATTAGCTTGTAGGAGTTATGGCCGTACTACTGGTATTTGCGGATGACACCCTTCACAATCGCTGCGATCTTGAGTTCCTCCTTCGGTACAATGGGAGAGTACTTGCTGTTTCCCGGAAGGAGGACGACTTTGCCGCCTTTCGTGTGGAAGTACTTCATGGTCCACCCCTGGTCCACTTCCGCAATGACGATGTCTCCCTCATGCGGATGGCCGCCTCGCTCGGCAAGGACCATGTCACCGGGGAGAATTCCCGCCTCAATCATCGAGTCGCCGCTGACAGTGAGCATGAAGGTCGCTTCTTTTTTTTCAATAAGGAAATCGTCGAGATTCATTGTGTCGATCAGCTCTTCTTCGGCAGCGGATGGGAATCCCGCCTCTACCGTACCGAGCAGGGGAATGCCAGTCATCAAGGGGCCGGGCAGAAGCTTACCGCCGCGGTCTTTTTCCAAAAACCCGGTCTCGAGAAGTTTTTGCACCAATTTGACCGCGGCGTTTTTCGACTTGAATCCGACCAAGTCCGCAATCTCCCGATAGGACGGCATGCGGCGTTTTTCTTCAAAGAACTCTGAAATTTTTTTCAAAGATTTTTTCGGATCCATATCCTCCTTTTAAAAAATATCTTTAGCGCACTCCTATGGTAGTGTACGATCGTACACCTGTCAATGTGGATAAGTTTTATGAGAGATAGAAAGACTTTTCAATGATTTTAAAACAGAAAAAGAATGGTACTCGTCTTTTTTACCAGTATAAAAATGCTGCAGCAGCAATTTGCATTGCAGGTGGCGCTACGATACGCTGAAAACGGAATTAAGGTCGGTGTATAATTAATTAGCAATGATCACTGGAGATTGTATGCACACGACACGTCATATCAATTCAATCATCAAATTAAACAATGGCATTGAAATGCCTGTTGTGGGATTGGGCGTCTATAAAATGCAGGAAGGAGAAGAGGTGGAGAATGCGATACTCGATGCCCTTGAAGCGGGATATCGGATGATAGATACGGCCGCGGTATACGGAAACGAGGAAGGAGTCGGTAGAGCGATAAAAAAATCTGGTCTTCCTCGCGAGGAAGTATTCGTGACGACAAAACTCAAACGTATTGAGTCGGGGTACGAGAGTGCGCTTGCGGCAATCGATGCGTCGCTTGAAAAGCTTGGTCTTTCCTATGTTGATCTTTATTTAATCCATTGGCCAAGCGCGAGTGAAGATCATGCAGAGACGATCAATAGGAGAGAGGAGACGTGGCTTGCAATGGAGAAAATTTATCGACTGGGAAAGGCGAGAGCGATCGGTGTTTCTAATTACCTCGTACGGCATCTTGAAGAAATGAAAAGATATGTCCATATAATGCCCGCAGTGAATCAGGTCGAATTTCATCCCTTCCTCTATCAAAGAGAATTGCTGGATTATTGCAACCAGAATGGAATACGGTTGCAGGCATATAGCCCCCTGGTCAAAGGAAAGAAAATGAATCATGAAGTTCTCACTGGCATTGCCGAAAGGTACGGCAAAAGCGTTGCACAGATCCTTATTCGGTGGAGTATACAGAAAAGCTGTGTTGCCATCCCCAAGTCAATCCATAAAGATAGAATCAAAGAGAATATCTCGGTTTTTGATTTTGAAATAAGTGATGATAATATGAATCTCATTGACAGCCTTAATGCAGATGAGCATTTTGCGTGGGACCCAACGCCGATATTATGATATCTGTAGTTATCGGACATAGTACATCTCTTGCAATTTTTACATCTTTGAGATACTCTATCCTCGCTGTAAAAAGAGTCGGTACGAATGCCGACCACTTGATTCTTCAAGTTCGATGCAGCAAGGAGGTTCACTCGTGAAGCGCAGGACAAAGACTCTGATGGAGGTTAAGTTTGTCCCAGAGGATTGGATGGGGCCCCAGTTGAAGGTTCGGACTTCGAGCAAGCCATCGTTCCTTCTTCGCGGCTATTTATACGCTACCTCATACGGAAGATACGGGGAAATCCAAGCTGCTCTGATGGGTTCGCTCAAAGGACTTGACCTGAACTCTGGCAGAGAAGATAGGTACTTTACTAAAGCCGAGAGGGCGTTCCTCGAAAAATGCAGCAACGCTCTCGGTCGCACGCAGCTATCTTACAAGGGGACTCGCATAGTACTTGCATTCCGCCTCGAAAACGGCGAATCATTCTGCGAAACGGCCATTGAGTTGATCCTTGCCTTCGAAAGACTCCTTGGTATTGAGCCTCGGTTCAAAATCACGGAACTAAGCCAGGAAACGGAGGTTTATCTGGATAGATCCTGGATACCGTACGCTCAATACTTGGAGCAGAAGTTCGTGAAGTTGCTGGCTACCTAGACTGAAGTCGGGAAGTCATCACAAAGATCGCGGATTTCTTCTGCCACGACAACCCCGGAATCCGGCGTTTCGAATGGGCGGATCGGCCGAACGGCTGGTCTGCCCTGGATCTTTATTAAAAAAAGGAGCCCGCCCCGGAGGATTCGGAGCGGGCGCTTGGGAGCTAGTGCTTTTTGACCGTGACGACCTCTTCGAGTCCGTTGGGTCCGAAGACGGTCGCCGTGACCGTAAGAGGGTTCTCAGGCGACGTCCAGCGCTCGAGGTGGCGGCGGACCCTGCCGGCCACGTCCTTCCCGAGTTCGATGGAGCATTTATCGTCGAGTTGAACAAGCATCTCGACTTTCCAAAGACTTGAGTCTTTTTCGTCCTCTTTTTCGTCCTGCAGTAAGACATCGTACTCGATCGTGCCGAGAACGTACTCGGTCTTGCCGATCTCCCTTGAATCCCGTGACGAAAACTTCTTGTAGTCTTGCATGTCGGTAGTGAGGTCCGAAATGGAGTCATCGAGAAGAGCCACTCGATTCGCCAACGCACTGACAAGAGAATGTGCGGATGGTGATTGCTCGCCCGGCGAAAAGTCTCCGAGTATCTGTCTGGATGCCATGAGCGTTCGCAGTCGAGCAAGCCAGGCCCTGTCCTCGGCCATCGAGCGGGCAAACATTGCGCGAACCTCGTCAAACATTGCCTGCCCCATCCAGAACAGATTGCCTTCGATATCAGTCGAATGCCGTATCTTATCCTTTAACGCTTTCAGGCATTCCTCGACGGCTTCCGGTGACATCTTGTCATACTTTCTGTGGAGCATGAGGTTGCAAAGCCTGAAGTTGAGGATATTCCTGGCTTTGCGTGCCTCATCTCCGCGAAAGTAAAGACCACTGCCTGTATAATTATATCTATTCCAATCCTCAAGCGTATGCATGAACAGGCGCTTGAACGTCCCCTGGAAGAGCCACTGCTTCTGCAACTTCTTTTCTTTTGGGTAAGAACGGCTGTTCTCATCGGTGACCATGATCTCGTGATGACCCGGCAGGACCCAGCAGAGCCATCGAAGATACCCGTAGAAAGGGTTCTCGCGGTTCTCGGCGGACTTGGGGCAAAGCCCCTTCTCGAGCATGTCCAGGTAGACGTTCAACTCGGCCTCGTCAAGCGCGACGATGGCGGGCATGCAGAGATTGTTGTGAAAGTACGTGATAACCTCGGTTTCAGAGAGTCCCAAGAGGTCCCGCTCGAACATGCGCCGTGTCGCCTGATCAAGGCGAATGCCGCTATGCCGATCGTAAAGCGCACCAAGGAACGGGATCTCGACGAGAGCTTTACCGGTCATTATGACGTTTCTCCCGCGGTCGTAACCGCACACGCCCATACCCCCTCGTAAGGGACATATCGCCGTCGCGGTGCGACCACTCCTTCGTAAAGAAGCGCGATATGGGGCAGCACCATGACGTGTCGATCCTAGGCAAAATTAACTTTGCTGTCAACAGTTTGCAGTCAGCGCCGTTTTTTTGTAAGGTTGAGAGAGCTATGACAATCCATAATCTCATCGCGTTCATGCAGCTTCTCCTTGCAGTGCAGCAGGTGAGGCGCCGCTCGTTTGCCAATGGCGAGGATCGGAAGGAAAACGATTCCGAGCACCAGTACCAGCTTGCCATGACGGCATGGTACGTAATTCAGGCCGAAGGGCTTGATCTGGATATCAGTCGCGCGATCCAGTATGGGCTTGTCCATGATATGGTTGAGGTGTATGCGGGCGATTTCTGGGTGTATGGCAGTCGCCTTGGCAAAGAGGAGCGCGAGCGCGAAGCGGGCGAGCGGCTCAAAAAAGAATTCCCCGACTTTCCCGCTCTCCATGACCTGATTGAGAAATACGAACAGCGCTCCGACCGCGAGAGCGTTTTTGTTTATGCCCTCGATAAATTGATCCCGATCGTGAACATTTACCTGGATGGGGGCAGATCATGGAAGGAGTGCGGCGTCACCCGCGACATGCTCATCGAAAACAAGACGGAAAAAATCGCTTGCTCGCCGGAAGTGACGCGATACTTCAAAGAAATTATCGCCATCCTAAAAAAAGAAGAGCCGGAACTCTTTGCGGTGCAGCAAAAGGAAGAGATTCAGCTGTAGAAAATAGGAATCAGAGAAATGAAAACAAAAAACATCTATCGCTATCCGATCTCCCTCGAAAAAGTCACTGGTATCCAAAACGATTCAATAGCGCATACCGGCGATCTTGTTCATAGTATCGATTTCGATGCGCCGGAAGGCACAGACGTTTTTGCTGCGCTCGATGGTACGGTTGTGGAAGTAAAGGATGATTCGAATGTCGGGGGCGATGATCCGTCATTTGAGCAATATGGCAACTACATCGCTATTCTGCATAAAAACGGGGAAGTATCGGAATACGAACACTTGCTTTACCGTTCCGCGCACGTGAAGGTCGGGGATTGCGTTGTTGCGGGACAGAAAATCGCCAACGTTGGAAATACCGGATACAGCGAGTGCCCCCATTTGCATTTCATGGTGTATCCGGAAGACAAGAAATATACTTCACTCTGGAGATACGATTTGATCATTCGGAAATAGATAGGCTTGCGCACGTCATCTGGGACTACATGCTCATGCATCACGAGCTCAAACCCATGGATGCAATCTTTGCGCTGGGTTCCAATGATACATCGGTCGCTGAACGTGCGGCGGAACTTTATCTTCAAGGATACGGCAAACATCTCATCTTTGCCGGAGGCAATGGCAAGGCATCGGATCTCCCAAAGCCAGAGGCTGAAGTGTTTGCAGACATAGCCATCGCAAAAGGAGTTCTGCAGGATACAATCATCATCGAAAACAAGTCTTCAAACACAGGCGAGAATGTCCAATTCGTCAAAAAGCTGCTTCAAGACAAGGGTCTTGGTCTCAAATCCTTCCTCCTTGTGCAAAAGCCCTACATGGAGCGCCGCACGTACGCGACCTTCCGTAATGGCCCGATGCAGAATGCATTGTCACGTCACCGCAGATATCCTGTGAGGAATACGGCAGGGAGGAGGATTTTAAGAAGCGATACATAAACGTAATGGTTGGCGATCTGCTGCGCATTCGCGAGTACCCAAAGCTTGGTTTTTAAATCGAACAGGAGATTCCTGAAGACGCATAGAACGCAGGGCAGCGACTGCTTGAGCTCGGTTTTAACAAATATAAGTTATGAATCCTCTCTTAGCGCCATTGACAATCCCGGTTATAGATGATAGTATCGGCATCTATAGGAGGAATTAGCGATGACGACAAAGTGGCCGCCACTCGATCCGGGGACGCGAGTAGTCACAACGCAGGCGAACGAAAGTCTGCGCAAGGAGTGGACTGCCTTGGCGTGGGCAAGCAAGAAGTGGGGGACTCACGGAACTATCCTCATGCATCGCGACTCGCACCGTCTGAGCTACGACGTGCAACACGACGACGGCACGGAAGGTGCCTACGACCCATCGGAATTCGAGGTTGTGCAAGAGTAATGCAGTCACAGAAAGCCGCTCGGCTCTGGTCGGGCGGCTTTATATTTTACTCAACTTTGACCTGAGCAATTAAAGTTGCCCTCTTTCTTCAAGTGCAAATTATTATCGTAGTATATCGTCAAATATATCGATCGTCGCAGCGATACGACCTATAACGAGTTTTGAAGCGCAGAAAGGAGGAAAAATCCGCCGAGAGCGGATGTGAGATTGGCCGTGGCAACGATCAGAAAGACTCGCCGTCGGTCAAATGGCAAGACTGATGAGAGGAGGAGCCACTCCCCGAAAATGACCATGATCTCGCCGGCAAAAAGGAAAAAAAGCGATCGCCCCCCACTAGCGTAGGCGAGCAGGAGAAATATGTGGAGAAGCGGATGAGAGATAAGGCTTGCGAGTGCGACAAAGGCAAGATGCCATTTTTTTCGCACGCCGAACGCGAAGGCAACCGCGCACTCGATGACAAGCGTTCCGCCAAGTGTAGAAACGTAGGAGAGGAGCGTCATGAGGATTAGGATTGCGGGCGGCGTTTTACCCAAAAGAACAGACCAGCGCTGAGTCCGGCAAGTGCAGCAAGCGACGCAAGTATTCCGGTGAGGTCTTCTTTTTCTTCGGGAGGCAACACATCTTCTTTTTCTTTCTGAGGCGCAAAGGCTTCTTTGCAGAATTCGTAGTCGGTCTCAACGCCGCGTTGGTCTCTATTGCTGATGAAGTATTCGGGATTGTTCAGATACTCTTCGCACCCCTCGCCATACGAGGATGTGCAAGAAATTTTTTCTTGACCTTCCGGACAGCCGGGCCATACGGTCGGGAAATCGGCAATATCAGCAAATGAGGGGAAGGGAAGGAGAAGACATGCGCCAATAAGAAGCGTTTTGAAAATTTTCATACGAAAAGAAGATACAATCTTAGTATAACTCAAAAGATGAGAAAATATAATAACAATAAACGGCCGCGCTCCGTAAGGGAGGCGGCCGTGTCCGCTCTGCTATTGGGCCATCTTTTTCGGTATGGGGAGGATGGAGGCGCTGCCGCCAAGATCGTCTTCGATCTGACGAACATCGTGGATTGTGGCAACGATTTTATCGGAGGTCTCCTGGAGGCTGCGCTGCGTCTCGGCGGCATCTCGTCCCGACAGGCGCGCGGCGTAGATATCCGAGCGGAATTCGAGGAGGAAGGCGAGGATGTCGGCGATCGTCGCATCCACCTTTCCGATCTCGCGGATGATCCGCTCGTGATCCCGATGCGTCTTCTCGCGAAGTCGCCGCGCGAAATCGTCGGATTCCGGCGCCATGCGCGTACGGAGGATCGATGCTACGTCGGAGTACGCGCGCCGCAGGAATTTCCGTTGTTCGAGGAGGCGGACGAGCTCCGTGTTGACAATGCCGTTAATCATAGAGCGATGCATCGCGAAAGGTGCTTCACTCGGGATGGCGGCGATCAGTTTCCGCGCGCGTTTGCGTGCGGTGTGCAGGATGGCGTTTTCGCTGCGCTGGATCCGGTCGAAGAGAAAGCCTACGGCTCGACGGAGCGCGGTAACTCTCGATACCCACGACCTCCGCGCGGCGCTGAAAAATCTGATCGTCGGCCGTAGAGCTACGTAAGACCCACCGCATTTTATCTTGAACAGTAAAGCATCGTAAAGGGTACAAGCCGCCGCGATCGGGCCGACGACAAGATAGAGCGCGATCTCACTTTTGTCGAGTGTCCTTCCTTCATTTTCAGCGATAATCGCCCACATCCCCGCGGCAAGCCAGAGTACTGCAATGATTAGCCAAATCATATTACCTCCCTCGGGACTCGCTGTCCGAACAGGGGATATTGTGCAGCCTTTTTATCTCACTGTCAATGGTATGTACTCGCGTCGTACTCCTCTTGACACTATGTGCGGATGAGTATAGAATGGAGGTCACTCATCTGAAAAAAAATTTTGGTGACTATGAAAAACATGCGCAAAATTTTTGGTTTCCTTATTCTCGGCCGGAAGATGGCCGGCGGTGTTGTTCGTGTTCCCGCAACGGGAAGATTGCGCAGTGTTTTGAGTATTTGAATGAAAGAGTAATCCTTCGAATCCTTTAAGCGCCGCGGCAATCGCGGCGTTTTTCGTTCTTCGAGAGTAGGAGGGAACGTGAGTCACGATCCATTGCAACGAGGGAATCCGCTTCGGTATCTGACAGTCCAGACATGGAAATATGCGGGAAACTGGCGTCCCAGAGTTGTTATCACCGTCATCCTGTTTGTCATTGCCCAGTCGGTGGATCTCTTCATTCCGCCGTTGCTCTGGGCGCGGATCATGGATACCGTTCAAGGCCAGGGTATCACTCCGGAGAGCATGCGTACGCTCGCGTTGCTGCTTGCCGGCACCTTGATTGCGGACGTGGTGTTCTGGGTGTTTCACGGCCCGGCGCGCGTGTGGGAGTGCACGGCCGCGTTTGCCATGCGCATGCATTATCGGCGGCACTTCCTAAAGGGCGTGATGACACTGCCGCTCGAGTGGCATGTCGATCATCATTCCGGCGATACGATCGACAAGATTGGAAGAGGAGCAAGCGGATTGTATGACTTCTCTTCCCAGTCCTATGCGGTCATCTATGCCATCGTGAAGCTTGTCGGCAGCTATGCTATGCTTGCGTATTTTTCTCCGCCGGCCGGCGTGATCGTTCTTGTGATGGTCCTGCTCACGGGATGGATCATAACACGATTTGATCGCGTGCTGGTGCGTCAGTACGACGAGCTGAATCGCGCCGAGAACGCGATCGCCGAGAGCGTTTTTGACGCGATCAGCAATATCGCGACCGCGGTCATCCTGCGGGTCGAGCGACTGGTGTTTGACGCAATCATGGCAAAAGTGGTGCAGCCCTTCGCGCTCTATCGGAAAAACTGCCGGGTCAACGAGGTCAAGTGGTTTCTCACCAATATCTGTTGCAACCTCATGGTGAGCGCTGTGTTGCTTGTCTACTTTTGGCAGCATATCGGTACGCCTAAAGGGATACTGGTCGGCACGGTGTACCTGCTTATCAAGTACCTCGAGAACGTGAGCCAGCTGTTCTTCAATTTCGCGTACCTGTACGGCGAAATCCTGCAACGGCGCTCAAGGGTTCGAAATGCGGAAGAGCTTGCTGTCGATTTCCGATCGGAGAGTTTCGCCAACCACGTGTTACCGCCCGAGTGGCGGCATTTGGAGGTGGCAGGACTGAACTTCTCGTATGCCGGTCCCGATACCTCTGCACAACAGCTGATCGATATTTCGTTTACGATCCTGCGCGGTGAGCGGATCGCACTTGTCGGCGCAACCGGCAGCGGCAAGACGACGCTTCTGAAGGTAATGCGCGATCTCTATCATCCCCAGTCCGGATCGCTTGTCGTGGACGGCGTCCCGATCGCCGAGGGGTTTGCGGGCATCGCGCGCGCGATCTCGCTCATTCCCCAAGAGCCCGAGATTTTCGCCTCCACTATCTTGAAAAATGTCACGATGGGCGCCGAACATGAGATGGCATCCGTCGCGCGATTCGTCGAGATGGCCGATTTTGCCTCTGTCGTTGAGCAGTTGCCGCGCGGATACGACTCCCTCACCAAGGAGCGAGGAGTCAGTTTGAGCGGAGGACAAAAACAGCGCCTGGCGCTTTCCCGCGGGCTTCTTGCGAGCAGCGATAAAGACATTATCCTTATCGATGAGCCTACGAGTAGTCTGGATGCGGCAACCGAGTTGCGGGTATACCAAAACATCTTCGAGGCGTTCGCCCCCGCGACCATCATATCGTCCATTCATCGACTGCATCTCTTGCCGCTCTTCGATCGAATCTTCATGTTCGATGCCGGACGCATCGTCGCAATCGGTACGATCGATGAGCTACTCAGCTCGTGCCGCCAGTTTCAAGAGCTGTGGCGCGCGGCAAAAGGGGAGGATGCAAACATGTTAGAAAATGCGCTGCCACTATGAGGTGGTTTCGCTGTGCCCGCCCGGGATATTCCCGGTCGGGCTTTCTTTTTGCATTCGGCATGCCCGGCAGCGGCATCCGTTTGGTTTTATGAACGCATCGAAATATTCCCGTCCGTAATTGTGGCAGATTTCCGTATCTGGCGGGATGGTCTTGATCGCTTTCAGAAAAACCCTTTTTCCTGTGATGACCGCCTCGCAATTCGGGCGGCAGGAGTGGTTGGCATAGCGTGCCGTGTTTGACCGGGCACTGCCGTCGATCGTCCAGCGGGAGTTTACGCAAAAAAGATACCGTCCGCCTTTTTCGTCGGCTTGCGCATTCGTAAGGAGAGGGCCGATGTATTCGATAATAATCTGGCCGCGAGGTATCGCGCGGGTTGAAAAAAGTCCGAGACCGCCGCTGAGTGATCGGCGGACGGCATAGGGGCGTTCAGGGGAACCGGTGGTAGGCATAGATACTATGTGAGACGCGAGAACAGCTTTGATTTTTCATTGTAGTGTAGATTTTTGTAAAAAAGTGTCAATCTAACACTTGACAAATTTGCTCATCCGTGTTAGTATTTCGGTGCACAGATGACGAGGAGGTGTATCATGGTGCGCAATTCGACGGCTGGTACATGGGTTCTCCGGGCGTTTGCGGTCGTGCGACTGGTTGTCGTAGTCGTCATGGGGCTCGTGATCACGGCCATGGGATGGGCACTCCTGGCTCGGGATGCGTCCCTTGTGTACGCAGCCGAGATCCCGGACGAGACTCTGATCATCCAGATGATCACCTTCGCCCATGACGAGCTCGGCTGGAAGTGGCCTGCGACCCTGGCGTTCTACGCCGCGGTGTTCGGCCTTTCGGGGCCGTTCATCTTGGCGTGGGCCTGGCTCTCGTTCCGCAGCGACCTGTGGCTGGCAACAGTCCGCCGCACGGAGCTGCAGCCCGCCCGCCGGGTGCTGGAACCTGTTCCAGTCCCTGCAGCCGACTGAAACGCCGCAATGACGACGCCCCCGGGCTTTTTCGGGGGCGTCTTTTCGTATTTGTCGTATTTGCTGGTGCGTGATACTCTAAAGATGAGTTATATGTGCCAGGTCTTGCTCGGCACATACAACCAAGCTAATTTTTTCATTTTAATCTATGCGTGGAAAGGGATCCTGGTGTCCCGATACGGGACTGCTTATCCTGCGCCTTGGCGTCGGATCGATCTTTTTAGTTCATGGCGTCCAAAAGCTGATGACCGTCTGGTCTCCCGATCAGCCGGCGAACTGGCTTATGCGGTTTCTCTCGATCGCTGAGCCGCTGGGCGGATTGGCTCTGATCTTGGGAGTCCTGACCAGCTGGGCCGGGTTGGGACTCGCGCTGATCATGCTTGGAGCAATCTACATGAAGGCAACGCAGTGGAGTGTTGGATTTGTTGGCGCACGCGGTGCCGGATGGGAGTTTGATCTTGCGCTCTTGGCCGGAGCGCTTGCGCTGTTTTGTCTGGGTGGCGGCAAGTATGGGCTTGAGTCCATGAAGAAAAGGGATGGAGCACAGTCAGACGGCATGTCCCAAGACGCTCCGCAGAGCGGCGGCGGGCTTTAAACTCTATAAAACGAGCATCAAAACACCTCGCGGTATCGCGAGGTGTTTTAGTATGTACGGCACGGTCTTTTCGGTTAGCGCACGATAACATTCACGTGGAATGGCTGGATATAGGGCAGACAGGGTTCGCCAGGCGGGCAGAACGGCTCTCCGCGCGCGACAATGGTGGCGCTACCGGGGAATTGTGCCCGATATACGGCCTGAGTGTGCGCAGAGAATCCGCCGGCGATTTGCGGCAGAACGGAAGGGTTGGTGGGGCGCACCTGCCACTCGAGATTGCCGCCGAGCCGGAGGACAACGGTCGTGCCGGAGCGGACAAATACCGTTGTGTTGTTGTCCGCAAGCGTTATGACGCGCCGATCCTCAAAAGGGAAGTATGGGGGTATGGGAGTAGGAACGGGGGGTGGAAGGGGCTGTGGAATGGGTTGGGGGAATCCCGTCTGCCACCACCACCATGGCACGTGTTGGCGATGGGCGCGCCACCGCCAATCCGGATGCCACCGATGATCGAATCGGTGATCGAATGGCGGTCGATGGCGCGGTCCCATGCGGCGACCATCGTCATCGTCGCGATCGCCACGGAAGATGCGTGGATCGAGACGAATGTCGCCGCGCACATCAACATCCCCGCGAACCTGGCCGAGTGCGGCGTTCGTCGGCACGAGCGCTGCCGCGAGGGTGAGGAAAAGCAGCGCAGAAAGCGCTTTTGTGCTTCTCATAGAGCGGAGTCGAATGATTATGAATAATGATCGTATCTCTAATACGGATACCAGGTCCGGATGTTTAGAGGGTAAAGCGACAGGCGGTTTAAACAAAAATATTGTATGTTTGCGCGCATACCTTTCAGCGGCGGGACGATTGGCGCGATTCTGCGGATACCGCAGAGTGCCCGCGGCTGCGTCATATTCGCCAACGCGGCTGTCACGGCGCGGTTTTCCGAGAAAAATAATTACGCCGCACATCTTCTTTTTGAGCGAGGGTATGCCGTACTGACCGCCGATCTCTTGTTGGCACACGAGTGGGGGGCGGAGTTTTGCTTTAATATTCCGCTGCTTGAAGCTCGGCTGGATGCAGCAACCGATTGGGTGATGGGTCGCGCAGACATTCGATCGCTTCGGATCGGGTATTTCGCTACGCACACGGCCATTGCAGCGGCCCTTGCCCTGTCGGCGCGCCGAACCGGAAAGATAGGGGCGATCGTGGCGCGAAACGGACGGATCGATCTCGCATTCGATATTCTGGAACGCGTAACGACGCCGACCCTCCTTTTCTATTCCGGAGGTAATGACATCAGTATCGCGCATGCCGAGCGGATCGTCGGCCTCATCCGCGCGACCGTAGAGGTGGATGTCGCGCCGAGTGCCACGCATCTGTTTCGCGAGCGTTCGACCATCGAACGCATTATGGATTTGAGTGCAAACTGGTACGACCGGCATCTGAAGTGAACATATTGACACTGCCATGACGCTGAACTACCATGCGAGCACGGATGAGGAGGCCGACTCGTGAGAAGTGTACCCATTGATTCTCCCCACGGTAAAAACATCATTGTCGGCTTGGCTGAGAATGATGGCCAAGCGCTCCGCTGTCGCGATCCGATCGAGCTGCATTCACTGATCCCTCTGGGTCAGTCGGTGACATACCGGTTCGTATTCGGAGCAACCGGTCGCCTGCGGGATGAGTATCCGCATGAGGATTGTTTCCTGATGTTTGTCCCGTATGTGACGGAGATGAGCGCCTCGCTTGAGCGCGCGCTTACCGACATGGAAATCGAGCTATCGGGAGTTCGGCAACACGGAGGGGGTACCGTGGTCATCACCCGCAATGCCGATGTTTGCTCTATCCACTTTACGGTGACGACGCATTGCGTCACGTTCATGGCTTCCAGCCGCGAAACGAGATATGCGCTGTCTCGAGCGCTTTGGATGGAGATCGGGCTTGAGCACCGGCCGCACGGCAGGTCCGCGTTGGACCGTATGTACGATGCGATAGAAGCTGCGGAGTACTGATCATGCTTTGCGAGCGTATTCGCACCGGCCCGCCGCCGTTAGTCGGCGGGCTATTTTTTAGAAAAACATTACCAGAACTGCCACTGCTCACCTTGACTTCCCCTGTGCGTGCCCGTAGGATAGGGGATTCTCTATGGCAGCGACAGATACCACAAAAACGCTCATCCAGCGCGCCCAAACGGGGGACATGCGCGCATTTGAAGAGATCGTTACGACTCACGAAAAGGGGATCTTTTCCTATCTGTACGGATATGTTCGGCAGCGTCAGGATGCCGAAGATCTTACGCAAGAGGTTTTCGTGCGCCTGTACCGGCATATTCGCATCTGCGATCCCGATCGCGGCTTCAAGTCGTGGCTTTATACGATGGCGACAAACATCATGTATGACTGGTTCCGAAAGGTGAAAAACCGCAAGGAACTCTTCTTGATCGACGACGAACATGCGAACTTTGAAACAATAGATGAGTCATCCTCGTATAGCTGGACAGACACGGCACACGCAGGTCTTGCCGCCGCGCTCGAGTCTCTACGGCCGGCATACCGCACGTCGCTCGTACTGTATTATTACGAAGAGCTTTCCTATGATGAGATTGCCAATATTCTCCAGGTCCCGCTTAATACGGTCAAAACATACCTTTATCGCGCAAAAAGCGCTTTAAAGGAGATCTTGATGGCGCGATATGGAGATGATGCTTCTGAATTATTTCAACGAGCTCAAACGGGAAAGCGAGAGCGAAATGCCGTGTAATCTGCACGAAAAGATCATGCAGAGGATTTCTGAAGACACGAAGGGCGAGCTAGAAATTGAAGAAGGCGTTCCATTCCACATTGCGGAAGACTGTGGTACAATCACGTGACTTGTTCATAAAGCCACGTGACCGCCTGTCTATGCCTTCCGCACAGGATCTTTTTTTTAAAATCCAAGACGCAAAAAAACAGCAAAAAGACCTACGCTCGATGGTGAAAGATGCGCTTGAAAGCAAAAGCGGCTATCGCGATATCGTTGATCAGATGAAAGAGTTGCGGGTTAAGAAAAATCAGCTCGAGTCATCAGTGAAAGCGGAATTTTCCCGCGAGCTGGAGAAAATAGACGAGCTAAAGACTTCCATAAAAGAAGCCGAGGCAACGCTTTCGGATGCGGTGCTCTCGGCGCTCTCGCGCGGCGAGGTCGTCAAAATCCGCGATGCATACAACGCAACCTACGACCCGGTCGTGAAGGTGAGCTTTAAAAAATCGGACGAGCGGGAGGAGTAAATACTCCGTATTGAATGCCAGAGAGCGTTGAAATTTCGGCCGTATGTGATAGCATGTGGCAGATATGATTCAAGGATTCTGGCAAAAACTTCCGAAACCTTTTTTTGTCCTCGCGCCGATGGCAAACGTCACCGATGCGGCGTTTCGGCGTGTCATTGCGACGACCGCAAAGCCCGACCTCATGGTGACCGAGTTTGTCTCGGCAGATGGCCTCTGCTCTGCTGGCCGCGAGAAGCTTCTGGTCGATTTTTGGTATACGGAGGCCGAGCGACCGATCGTGGCGCAGATTTTCGGAAGCCGTCCGGAGAATTTTTACGCGGCGGCGCAGCTGATCCGCGAGTTGAAGTTTGACGGCATCGACATTAACATGGGATGCCCTGATCGCGCCGTTGAGCGGCAGGGAGCGGGTGCGGCGCTGATAAAAAATCCGTCTCGCGCCAAAGAGCTGATCGCAGCGGCACAGGAGGGCGGCGGCGGTCTGCCGGTGTCGGTAAAGACGCGCATCGGGTTCAATTCCATTGAGGTCGAGACGTGGATCCCAACGCTGCTGGAAACAGGCATTGCAGCGCTCACGATCCATGGCCGTACGCGCAAGGAACTGTCAAAAGTCCCGGCTCACTGGGATGTTATCGGCCGCGTTGCTCAGATGGCGCGCGCCATGCGAGAGGCGGACCGGCCGCTCATTATCGGAAACGGTGATGTCGCATCGCTGGATGAGGCGCAAGAAAAGGTACGGATCTGGGGCGTGGACGGCGTCATGATCGGGCGGGGGATTTTTGGCAATCCGTGGTTTTTTGACCGTGCGAGAGAGATTATTCCGCTCGAACGGCGCATGCGCACACTTGTGCAGCACACGAGACTTTTTGAAGAGCTTTTTATTCGCTCAACGCTGAAGGGATTCGACATTATGAAAAAGCACTACAAGGCCTATGTCTCGGGCTTTGACGGCGCGAAGGAGCTGCGTGTGAGGCTGATGGAGGCCAAAGACGCCGACGAGGTTGCAGAGATAATAGCCGAGGAAAGGCGAGAGATATGAAAATGAAATTTTCATATCCGAGCGGCGGAGGCTGCCCGCAGGGCTATTGCTGAGACATCTCCGGCTATTCCGAAACAAACAGCGACCCGCAACCAGTAAGAAGAAAGTGTGCGCAGACGTCGGTGTATAGCGAGGCCCCGGGATGTATCCCGGAAACTCGTTTTAATCGTATGACGTCATGCGTATGCAGCGCAATATCAACGTAAATCCGCCGGAAGGCCAGAGTGCCGCAGGCGGAGGGCCGGCATTCCTGATCGGCGTTCTTATCGTCTTGGCACTCGTTCTGTTGTTTTTCTTCTTCATTCTTCCGGCATTTCGGGCGCCGTCGCCGACGCTTCCGCCGGGCGCGCCGGGAATCCAGTCGGTTCCCCAAGATGAACAGCAAGAACAGCGACAGGAAGAGTCCCCTGAGGGCCAGCAGGATATTCGGCAGTTCGAGACAGAGGAAGCTCCTAAGAATGGCGATCAGGATGGTTCCGGACAGCCCGATCAGCAGCGAGATCAGGACCGCCAGCAAAACCAGCAGCAAGATCAGCAGCAGAACGGCACCCAGAAAGACGGTACAGAGGACGCGCCTCTCCGCATATACGAGTTCGAGCAACAGCAGAACGGAGAGGGCAGCACGGATAAGCAGAACCAAAAAGAGGAAAAGAAAAATTGATAGGATTTTTAACTCTCCATGCGCAAAGTGGCCGATTGCAGAAAATTTCCAAGCGAGATCCCGTGCTCCGTCGTTATTAGCGGACGCGAGGAAGAGATTTTGCCGCTGACGATTTACCACGCGGTGACGGCGCACGGGCATGCCGATACGCCGGAGCTGCGCGAGCACATCCAGGCGATGCTTGAGGATGAGAAAAAAGCATAAGCGCGATCTGTTCGACCACGCTGGCGTTTGATCCGCGACGGGAACGCATGATACACTAATCAACAGGCACCTCGCCTGTTGATTTTAATATTCGAGTACTTATGACCAAGAACAATATGTATCTTATAATCGGAGTCGTTATCGGCATAATAATTGTGGGCGCTATCGTGTTTATGCAGCGGCAGTCGAACGGGAATTCGGGAACTCCGAACGTTTCAAAGGAGTCAGAGCAGGGCGCTTCGCTCGCCAAAAAGGGTCCGCCGTCCGAGATTGACGCGCGGAAGGCGTATTCTGCCGTTTTGCGCACGGATAAAGGCGATATCACCATTGAACTGAATGCCGCCGAGACGCCCATTACGGTCAATAACTTCGTTGTGCTTGCCCGTAAACAGTTTTATAACGGCACGCCGTTTCATCGGGTTGTGAAGGGTTTCATGATCCAGGGCGGCGATCCGAAGGGCGATGGTACGGGGGGTCCCGGGTATGAGTTTGACAACGAGCCGTTTACGGGCGAGTACGTTCGCGGCACGGTCGCGATGGCAAATGCCGGCAAGAACACGAACGGCAGCCAGTTTTTCATTATGCACGGCGATGTGCCGCTTCCCAAAGAGTATGTCATCTTCGGAAAAGTGACGGCTGGTATGGAGGTCGTTGACGCCATTGCGACTGCTGAGGTGGAGCCGAATGAGTTCGGTGAGAACTCAAAACCGCTCAAGCCCGTAACGGTCACATCGGTCGAGATACGGGAAAAGTAGCTGGGACGAGAGAGGATTGCAGGACACAAAAGACTTATACACAGAAAAGTCCTCCTGACGAGTTTTTTTAGGTATATACTAGGTGTATGTATGAGGCATACACCACATCCTCGTATCCTTTATTATTTTGATACGTGAAAACGTTGACGCGTTTTCTTTTTTTATTCAAAGGAACTTTATGAGCACTCGAGCACGGCGTTTTCGTTCGCTCCAAGCGGCGATCTACCACCTTACCATCGCCTCCATGCTTGCTTGGTCCCTGGGGCCAGCCGGCGTCCATGCCCTCGTGAATTCGGGCGCATTCAGCATTTTTTCTCAAGACCAGACGATCAGCCCGTTGAGCTCGTCAACGGCTGTCTTGGAGTTTGTTTCGGAACGAACCAGTCAGGATACCATTCATGAGGTCCGAGTGAATGTTAATCCGTCAAACGGTTTTGATCCAAATACTGACCTTTCCCCGATCAGGACTGACGAGCAGTCGGGTATCGCGTTATACAAGGATGTTGACGGGGTTGGCGTAGCCGGCGAGTTCGAGGCGACAGATACCTTTTTGCCTCTTGGTTCTACCGCTCAACCGCATCGCGTCGGAAAGATCACGCCTACTGGGACGACAACACTTGCGACGCCCGGCGCGCTCAATCTTTCTGCCGGAGACCTCGTGTTTACAAAAATCGGTTCTGGCGGATCGCTTTCCGTAACAGGTGCAGCGCCGTTTGAAGAATACGCATGGCACATGGTAACGACGGGTGGCACCGGCACAACTGCACGGTACGATGGAGCTCCCAATGCCCCCTTATATACGGGCGATCGGATCAGTGCGAGCAACCGTTTGAGTCAGTTCACGCCGGACCAGACAGGGGCATTCACTGTGCCGGCAAGCGGCGCAATCACGCAAAACGGCACGTACGCAACGCCCGCACTTGGCGATATCGTCGCGTACACGGTTGGCGTATCTTCGATGCGCTGGGGTTTGGTGACAAATAGTACCCTGCAAGCGGGAAGTTTTGCGGTCAATGGCCGCGTGCTTGCCGCAGGCACGTACCGGATCAGCAAGCTGACTGGCGCGTCAAGTACCTATACCGTTCCTTCTTCTGGCTCGGTCACAACCGGTGGAACAGTCAATACATATGCCAACCCGGCACTCGGCGATATTGTCTTATTTCAGCAAGGGACATCGGTTGCTCGATGGGGAATCGTCACAAACGCGACGTTGGACAATGGGGTGGGCGTTTTTGCCATTAACGGCACGCCGCTTCCTCTCGGCAGCTATCAGATTAGCAAATTGACACAGTTTACGCCGCTTGGTGCCTCCACGGATGATAGTGGACTGGCAATCAGCGCGGGAGATCTTCTGCTTGGCATGATTACGAAAAATCCCCGCAATCCAAAAGTGGATTGGAATGTGGTTACCACGGGGGCGAGCGGCGTTGCATCAAACACGCTCCGAATCCAGGACGCTACCGAACCCCCCATTTTCGGGCATCATCGGTCCCTTCTTCCAAGTGCAGCTGTTGTGAGACTGACGCCGACACAGACGACGTTGAATAACACCCCGACCCTTACTGTCGCTGTCGGAGACATTGTTCTGAATTCAAAGACAGCAAGTGTAACCACATATGATACGCGCGCGTCCGAGTGGCAGATGGTAACAACAGGCGGAGAAGCGGGAGTATTGAAGCCTGCGCGTATCAATGGATCATCTCTGAGTGATAAGGCGGTGTACAGCACCGGTCCCCTGAGTATTTTTAGCCCGACTGCGCGCGCCATTCTTACGGTGCCGGGGGAAGGTACTGTGACCGTGGATAGCGGCGACTATACCGTGCCGGCTGTGGGAGATATCGTATTGTATCAGACCGGCAATAATGTTGCGGCAAAATGGGGCATCGTTACGAATGCGACACTGACGAATGGTGCAGGCGTTTTTGCCATCGACGGAAAGCCGCTTGCCGCCGCGACGTACCATGTCAGCCACGTTGCCGGCCAGTCGAGTGCATTCACTGTCCCAATTTCAGGTGATGTTGTGAAGGGAGGGGGTGTTGATACGTACGCGAATCCTACTCTTCACGATCTCGTTTTAGTGCAACGTGGGGCAGAACAGGCTGAATGGGGCATCTTAACGGATACGACGCTGACGAACGGCGCCGGCCTTTTTTCCGTCAATGGAACGCCATTAGCCCCAGGATCGTACCGTATCAGCAAACTCACGGCATATAATCCGACAACAGCGCTCGTCAGCGATCCCAACCTCCTCCTGACGGCCGGTGACGCGTTCTTCGCCCTCACGACCGACTTTCCAAAAAAGCACGCCTACGACTGGAATATCGTATGGACGGGCGCAACCGGCGTTTCAAGTTCGGCATTGCGGCTGAGCGATATTTACAAGGCATCATCGGCCGCGCGCGCATTGGCAGCGCCGCAATTCGGATCCGTTGCGCAGCTGGTGCTTCAAACTCCGGACGAGCCGCAGCTGAGTGAGTTTGGCGTCCATATTGACGATAGCTACTATGTCGTAGCGCGTACCGGAGCGACGGCGATGGCAGGACGGTCATTTTATATAGGAATGGGATCTGATGCAGTTCTTTTTGACGGACCGCGTTTCATCTCTGGAGACAAAGATGGTGCAAGTGCTGGATTTACCGTTTCCGGCAATGAGATTGGTGTCCAGTCGATAGCTTCCCAGTCGCAAACGCTCGGAGCAGCGAGTCAGCCGACACCGATTCTCGGCATGAATCTTAACCAAGCCGGGTCCTTGATGAAGCGAGTGCGTGTTTCCGTCTTGCCTTCAAACGGATTCGTTTTGGGAGACCTTGCCGCACTCGGAGGAGACCAGAGCTCGGGAATAGCGCTATATCGCGATAACAAGGTTCCCGGACAGGGAACGCAGGGGGTGTTTGATGCCGCAGTTGATATGGTTTTGCCTGCCGGAGTGCAAGCGGTCCAGCAGCGCTTTGCCAAGCTCACGCTTGGAGGGACGAGGATATCAACGGTTCCAGTGAGCGGCAACTTCCCGACTGAGGACATGAACGTTTCGGTTGGCGATATCCTGTTTGCAAAAATCGGCCATGCAACCGCCAGCAACCTTGCCGACCAGCGTTACGAGTGGCATCTGGTGAAATCCGCCGGCAACCTGAAAACGGGCGGGGGATGGGTCTACGGCCGCGGTTCATTGGGCGATGCAAAATTCACTAACTCATCGCGCGTGACCCGACTCGTTCCGGAATCGACGGGAGAATACGTTATCAACGGCACAAGCAACACGATTCCCAGCGCCCTTGCTGTTGGCGATATCGTATTGGCATATCATGAAGATACTGACTCGAGAGCTAACTTGGCGAACATCTCAGATCGGAAGGATCCGCGCCCGCAATGGGGAATTGTAACAGCATCATTCAGTGGTACTGTTGCTCAGATCAATGGAAAGAACCTACGGGACGGGACGCATCGGATCAGCAAACTCGGGTCGCTGACAGCTTCGATCACCGTCAACGGTTTGAATGCGATTACCCCTAATGGAACTTACACCACGCCGAGCGTTGGGGATATCGTTTTGTATCAAAAAGGGACGGAGGATGTGCGGTGGGGCACCGTGACGGCCTTGGCGCTGGAAAACGGTTCTTTCGCCATTAATGGTCTTCCGCTTGAGGATGGCACCTGGCGCATCAGCAAGTTGGATAACGCAGACAGTACTTTGTACGGCGCCATGAGCGAGACGGTTGAGAATGGGCAATATGTCATCAATACGGGCGATGTCGCCTTTGTGAACACCGCGTCGAATCCGATGCGTCCCGTATTTGATTGGCACATGGTGACGACGGGTGGGACCGGCGCAGCATCGGCCGCATTGCGTCTGGACGATCAGCAAAGTGCCCCCTCGTATACGCAGGTTATCATCATCACTCCCAATGCGCCCGAAATGCTTCCCAACGATGATATTGGCGCAAATGCAGGATCAGACTTTTTCCTGGCAGCCAGAACCGCAAACAATCCGGGACACGGCCGCAGCTTTGCGCTGCGCCTTGGCCCGGCAGACGTGGTGCTGACGGCAAACAGTCCCCGCCACACGCCAAGCGATGTCACTTCTGCAACCCATTCCATCAATAATCCGCCCCTTTCGTTTTCCGGCGGCGGCCCAGGGAACGGCAATAGCTCCGTACCGGTCGAAGCACTTATCGATATTACGGCAAACCAAGATCTGAATGGCGCGACGGTCACGACAGCGAACGTGCGGCTTCAGAAGTGCGCCGGCGCGTCGGATGCGAGCGCCTGTGCAACGCCAGAAGAGGCAAACCTGTGCGCATCGGTCGGATTGCTCAACAATCGAAATATACGTTGCAACCTCGCGGAAAATACGCGTCTGGAAAAAAATACCACGTATCGGTTTACGGTTGCGACAGGCGTCCAGGGCGCAACAAATGGATCCTCGCTTGCGCAAGACCTTTCGCGAATCTTCCGCACCGCCTCGATCGATCCGAACGAGACGGGCGGCATCACGACGCCGCTTCGCGTCATGGACTTTTTCCCGCAAGCTGGTGCCTCCAACGTACCGCTCAACGTCAAGCTTGTCGCGCTCTTTGAGAAGTTCGGGCCCGAGGGCGATTTGAAGGCCGATGGGAGCGCACAGGCGATCAACAATCTTGCGAATGTCTCTTTGCGGCTCGTTGCCAATTTCGCTCCGACCGGCGATAACCTACTGACAAACGCCAACCAGCTCGCGTGGAGTTCGCAAGGGCGCTTTCTGGCGGTAACACCTCCGCAAAACCTTTCCGCGCAGACGCAGTATGATTTCTGCATCAGGGCGGCGCTGCAAAACACCCAAGGACAGGCACTCGGTTCGGATCGATGCATCCGTTTTACGACCGGAACGAGCGCAGATACGACTGCTCCCGCTTTGCGCACGACCAATCCAACCTCCCCGGCCGCAGGAGAACAAAACGTCAACCGCTTTATTGAGCGGATGGAACTTGCATTCAGTGAGGCACTTAACCCTTCTACGGTTACGTCAAATACTGTCCGTCTCTATATCGACAATGGGGCGGATGGCGGTACGGCAAGCGACGGAATCCGCAACGGCGCAGAACCGACGCTTGGCTCGAACGAGCTCTCGCTCTTCTTCGACCAGCGGCGAATGACGGCAGTCCTTGGTCCGACAACACCCCTTCTTGCCGCTACGCGCTACTGTTTCGAAGTAACAACGGGTGTGACCGATGTCGTCGGGAACGCGCTCGCTGCCGCGAGCCAGGACAAATGCTTCACGACCGGCAATCAGACTGACACAATCGCGCCAACAGTGGTCTTTGCGGATGCGAACAACTTTTCGCTTGCCGTTGCTTTTTCGGAAGCCGTCCGTTTTTCTGATGCTACAACAGGAACGAACTACAGCCTTTCCTGTCCTGTCGGCAATACCGTCAAATTGGACGGCAAACCGATTCAATACATGCCAGACAGAAAAGAGGCCATCATAACAAATCTTGGCCTGCCGACAGGTCAGGACTGCGAATTGACGATCTCGGGCATCAAAGATCTTGCAGGGAATACGATGCAGCAAGCAACATCGGCGTTTAAGGTAAAGGACGCAGCAACCGAGAGTTTCGTCGGCGGCGGCGGGGCTTCGGAGGACTTCCATACAGGAAAGAACTTTGCCGAGTTCGCGAGAAATCCCGAGTACTGCGGGCCGGCAAACAGGGGTGCGGGCGCGACAACTCCGTTCGGGTGTGAGTTCCCGGCACCCTCAGCGTTGCCGGTCGGGTCGAGCTTTACACTGCTCTTGCCATCGGGATTCGATGCGTCGGGCGCATCGAAAGACGCATTCATGAGCAAAGATCTGAACGGTCCGAACGGACCGGGCGAACCCTCGTTTACCGTTACAAGCGCGAGCGGTTCCACGATTGTTTTGACGACAACAGGAGCTGCCATTGCCCAGGGTGAACGGCTCATGTTCAGGTTGAACGGCATTGTGAATCCGACGACGCCAAAAACCGATCAGCGAGTGAGCGTTGTTATAAAAGATGAGAACGGTAAGACGCAAAAAACCATAAGTACCGCGCCGTTCAGTATTGATCAGGCTGGAAGCCGAAGTATTGTTGTGAATGTATACAAGGACACGAACGGCAACAAACAGAAGGACGCAAACGAGGGTATTGAGAATGCAAAGGTCTTCTGTGACCAGCGCGGATCATTCGGCGGCGGCGGATTTTCCGGACACCTCGAGGCGACGACGAACAATCAGGGTGTTGCGACATTCGCGGGCGTCCACGATGGAGAATACGGCTGCGGCCTCCAATATGATCCGACCGCATTTGCCGATCTGCAATCCGAAGGAGATTTTCAGACGGCTTTCGTGAATGGACAGAACGCGACGCTGGATATCCGCTTCAAAGACCTTTCGGCGACCGGCCGCAGCCTTGCTGCATCGATCACGAGCTCGGCAGCGCTCTCGAGCGAGAAGGTTGACGTGTTCTGCCACGCGGGCGGGTTTGGCACCGAGT
>CAZUKY010000007.1:0-47366 GCA_964621085.1 uncultured Gammaproteobacteria bacterium
AAAGACTCTAGCTCGGTGGCATGCTTGTGGGTCCCTCCTCCGGACCATTATACAGTAATTCTACGGTACTCCCACAAGTCGACAGGGCCGACTGCAAATGATGGCCGCTCATGGCGGTGGGAGACGACCCAAGAAAGACTGTATCGTCTATAAGTATACCTCATCTACAAAAATATGTCAATAGTTCTATTGACATATTGCAATTTTTTTTGAAATTATAATAAAAAGAAGATCTGTGATCCGTCTCACAACAAGAAAGCAGGCCTTGGGAGCCTGCATTTCTTATACCGAGGTAATTTCCACTTTAGTAAACGGTTGCCGGTGTCCGGTCTTTCTGCGATAACGGACTTTCGGCTTGTATTTTATAATTGAAACCTTTTTCCCTTTTCCTTGCTCCAGGATCTTTCCCTTTACCGAGCGTCCTTGAATCAGGGGCGCTCCCAAGTCAACATCCTCCTGCTCGTTAATAACCATCAAAACATTGTCAAATGAAACATCGTCATTGACAGTGCCGTCAATCTTCTCGATTTTCAGAATATCGCCGCGCTTGACACGGTACTGCTTTCCGCCGGTCTTGATGACAGCAATCATACTTTTCCTCAAAATATAAGCTTTTTTTCCAGTGCTGACAGTATAACAAATCAAATCGAATCCGGCAAGAGGTCTGAGTCGGCCAACCCTGGACCCTCGTCTACGCGACGCGAGACCTGCGAACGACGCCGTAGGCAAAAACGGCCATGACGGCACCTAAAAAGAGGAGGGCATACAATTTTTCGGCAGACTGAAGGAAGAGGGCTAATGCGCCGAAAATGAGAGAAAAGGCATACAGGATACCGACAGATTGTCGATGCGACAAGCCGCTATCCAGCAGACGGAAATGCAGGTGTTTGCGGTCACCGACAAACGGCGATCGCCGCTCAATCGCGACGCGTCGGAATATCACCCACGCGGCATCCAAAATGGGGAAGCCGAGAATAAGAAGGGCCGTAGCGAATTTTGCGCCAGAGATAATAGCTAGAACGCCGAGCATATAGCCGCAGAGCGTACTCCCCGCTTCTCCCAAAAAAATCTTCGCGGGATGAAAGTTATGGACCAAAAACCCTAACGCAGCTCCAGTGAGTATGACAGACAAGAGGGCCGTCGGAATATTGATAAAAAGTAAGAGACTCACGAGCGCAATGACACTTGCGCCAATCGCCGTAACGCCAGCAACCAGACCATCAAGTCCGTCAAGAAACTTCGTCGTATAGATAACCGTCAAAAGCCAGGCAGCCGTCAGGAGATCCGACCAAACGGTAAACGAATGAACGCTGCCATTCAACTCAAAAAGAGGTATCTTCCATCCGTCGAGCTGCCAGGTGCCGCCGAAGGGATTGCTGATTGACTCGATTCCGATACCGGATGCGATGACGCAAAAAACCGCCAACAGGGGCCAGACCGCTTGCTGATGCGGTTTTAACTCAAAAATATCGTCGAGGGCGCCACCGATCAGCAAAAATGCGGCTCCGGCGAACAAGCCAATCAGATGTGCTGGGGCGACATGAAAGTCGCTCAAGCCCGGCCAACCCGCAGTTGGCGCGAGAAAAAAGTATGCACCAGAGACAATTGCTATGGCGAGTCCGACCGCGACGCCGCCGAGGAGCGGAATCGGGGTACGATGAATTTTTCGGCTCAAGCGCGGCTTATCGGTAACATCGAAGTGCAGCGCAATGCGTTTCAGGGCTTCCGTCACGGCAACTGTTACGAGAAAGCTGATGGCGCCAAGTATGAGATAGGTCATATCCACTACCACCCCGGCTACCTTTTTCGAACGACTTTTGTCCCTTCGGATGTGTCTTCAATTGCAAAGCCCTGCGCCTCAATGGTCTCGCGCAACAAATCGGCGTCGCGCCATCGCTTCTCAAGGCGCGCCTGGTTGCGAAGCTCGATCAGGTTGCTGATGTTTTTCGGAATTTCCAACTGTTCGATACGTTCGAGACGGAGGCCGAGCACGCGATCGCAGTCGATCAGGGCGGCGTGCGCATATGCGTAATCGACGGATGTGAGCGCGCCGGCACTGTCCCGAACAGAACGCAAAAATGAAAATACGGCAGCCAGCGCCTTTGGCATATTGATATCATCCTCAAGTGCGCGCCGAAATCCGTCTTTCAGATCAGTTATCGCGGTAAGGATGGTCTCTTGCGGCATGCGGCTTTCGGTAGTCAACGGTTCCATGCGCTCGAAGAGTGTTTGAACATCCGACCGCAACGACTCGAGCCCGGCCCGTGCCGCTGCGAGCGCCTCCCACGAAAAGTTCAACTGCTGGCGGTAGTGCGCGCTATAGGTGAAAAATCGATATGCGAGAGGATCAAATCCTCGCTCGGTAATTGATGCCAATGTAAGAAAATTGCCCTCTGATTTTGCCATCTTTTGGCTTTCGATAACCAAAAACTCCATATGCAGCCAGTATTTCGCGAGAGGCGTGTCGAACGCCGACTCGCTCTGGGCGATCTCATTGGTGTGATGCACCGGAATGTGATCTATGCCGCCGCTGTGGATGTCGAACGGCTGGCCAAGATATTTGGTCGCCATTGCCGAGCACTCGATGTGCCAGCCGGGAAATCCGACGCCCCAAGGACTGGTCCACTCCATCTGCCGCGTACTTTCTTCGGGAGAAAATTTCCATAGCGCGAAGTCGTGCGCATTTTTTTTCTCGGGATTTTCCTCGACGCGCGCGCCGGCTTTTTGCTCGGCAAGATTCAGTCGGGCGAATTCGCCATACGACGGAAACTTGGCGGTATCAAAATAGATGCCGTCAGAGATGCGATACGTCATCCCCTTCTCTTCCAATTTTTGGATCAGTGCTATCTGTTCGGCGATATGATCGGTCGCCTTGCAGAGAATCGTCGGGCTGCCGATATTCAAATCCGTCATGTTCTGCAAAAAAGACTTCGTGTAGTACTCGGCGATATCCCAGACCGATTTTTTTTCCCGCAGCGCGGCGAGGAGCATCTTGTCATCCCCAAGGTCGGCATCGGATGTGAGATGACCGACATCCGTGATATTCATGACGTGCGTAACATCGTATCCGAGATACTCAAGCGACCGCCGAACGACATCGACAGAAATATAGGTGCGCAGGTTTCCGATGTGCACGTAGTTGTATACGGTCGGACCGCACGAGTAATAACCGACTTTGTTTTCTTGAATCGGCCGAAATTCTTCTTTTGTTCGCGATCGGGTGTTATACAAATACAGCATACGCATTTATACCGCAGGGTGTGCGGAAAACGAATCCACCGCCCGACACGGCGGTACCACTATACCCTATTGTTGGCCGCTTGTCACGGACTCGCTCCCCTCTGGATTTTGCTGCGCTGAAGTCCCCGTGTCCGCGGTCGTCGATGAAACGGTTTTAAAGGATCCGTATCGGGTTATCGTTCCCTGTGTCGCGCTATCGCGCGCCTGCAGCAGCAATGAGCCGTCAAGCGCATTTGACGTTACAACACTATATTCAATAGTGACGTTTTTCACCGCCTGCGGCAACCGATTTAACTTCCATGCAAGCACATCCGTGTTCTCGTCATGGTGCGCGGAACCGGCTGAAACGCGAATACCGCTGACGGATGAGTCCGGCGGCAATCCGGCCGTAAGCGAGAGATTTTCAAGTCCATGCAACGTATTTGAGATCGTGTGAAGCACCGCAAAACCGCTCTCGGATTTTCTGATGCTTGTCTCAAGTTTTGTGTCCGAGTTGAAGCGAATGACGAGCGGTTCGGATGATATCCGCTCTGGTCCCCCATCCATGTGGGCGGTAATCGTCAGCGTGCCTTGCGCGGCTTCCATAAAATCATCGGGCGCGCTTCCTGCAGAAAGCAGCACAGTAAGCGTGCCGCCGGCACGAGGCGCGATGTTCTTCAGGGAAGGGACGGTTTCTGCCGCCCATACAAGGGTAGAACCGTCGCGCACGAACGATGCATCGCTTTTTGCGGATGACCAGTCGACGGGTCCATCGATCGTTACCGAAATTTTTGCCGACGATAATTCGGCATCGGTTTGATTCTCGTATGCGACACCGAGCACGAACGAATCCCCGTAATTCAAGGGCTGGGGGTCAGATGTTTCATTTACGGAAATCCGGACCGAGGCGACAGAGTCTGCAACCATTGTCGCGTGCGCAAACTCGCGTATCGGCTTCGTATTTTCGGGCAAGAGGAATCGGGCCGCAAGTCGGAACGGCTCATCCTTTGAACTGTCCGTATACCGGCCCTTCACTCGAAGGACAAGCTCGTGCGACGTCGGATGCGCGTGCACGCGAAGAGTCGGATAGGACCACGCAAGAGTGCCGTCTTGTGCGGTGCTCGCCTTTGGAATTGTTTCACTCACGACAAAAACGCGGTCGTGGACGATTTCTACGGTCGAACCGCTAGGCAGGGACTCGACATCATCAATGCGGAACGCGTACTCTATCTCTTTGTTTTTTACCGTGCGTTCCGGACCGGTCAGCGATCCTGATTCCGAACGTTCTCCAAGTGTGATGGCAAGCGTCGCTTCGCTTGTGAACCGCGTTCGCACCCCGGGATCCTGGTACGTGAAGCGCGCCTGAAGATTGCGCTCCGGAGGAGCGGACTGCTCGTCGTCAGTAACGACAAACCTCCCGCGCACGGTTATTTTTTCACTTGCAAATGCACGGAGTGGCTGTATCCGCCAAAAGTTTTGGCCCGCATTTTCCGCCGACGGCACAACTTCTATCACCTCAAATCCATGGGGATACCGGATTTCCACAGACCCGTCCGAAAGTTCCGCACGGCGGTTGTTCCGATAGTTGATAGTAAATGCGACCTCTTCATGGGGCCTCACGAATGCAGGCCCCTCGATGGCAATCGATCCCGCATCGCTCGCCACGGACGTACCGGGCGATTGGAAAAGGAAGTATCCGAGTACCGCTGAAAAAGCCAGAATGAAAAGGAAGAGAATCCCAGCGCGCGCGATACGCGGCCTGCGGCGACCGTGCAATGACGGCTCAGGCTCGGTATAGAAATCTTCATTTTCCTTTTTATACGTGGCAAGGAAATCTTCCGTTTTTCCCATAGAACTGCGTATTAATATTTTTTAGCATCGGACGCGATAAGGTACATTGCGGCAAAATCGTTCAAGAAAGGAAGTGCGTTTTCACTACGCGCTTCGGACTCTTGCTGCTCAGGACTGATCAGTCGTGCCTGTCCGTTGGGCGCGTGCAGCGCGAGCGTGTAATTCCGAATGGTCGAACCTGATTGCCGATACGCAAACACGGGCAGCGCGTACGCCCCGTCGGAGGTCCGCTTCAGATCAGAGAGTCGAAACGGTAACAGATAGGAAATCTCAACCTCGTGGACCGATTCGGGCCGCGTCTCTATCCAGCCGGCAAAAACCTCAAATCCCCGCTCGGCATACAGATCCATGCTATTGATCGGATCATGGCGTATCAGCCCCGAAATCGCTTTGAGATCGGTATCATCGCGATACTGCGGCGGAACCTCCTTAAAACGGCTCTGATCGGGAGTGCGGAATCCTCGCGCGCCAACAAGAACGCTTCCTGCAGGAGCGTAAAAACGCGCGTAGTCGATATTCGTCTTCCCGTACAGCACATCGCGAACGGGTCCCGGGTGCTCGACGCGCATCCCAACGGTTTCCATAAAGCGTCCGTCCGGCATGAGGGTTATTGTTCGGGAAACGGAGCGAGTAATCACGGCATCGCTCTTGCCGCCGCCGACGCTGCTGTTGACAATTGCGAGGAAGGCGCCGTCACGGGGGGTAAGCTCGCCGGTAATCCCGATGCGTGAGAGCGAGGATTGCACCGCGCTATCAACCATATAGGCTTGAATATCGCGGTGCAACGCGCCATCGACAAATACTGCTGCAAGACCGCCGGCGTCGCGCAATTGGAGCGCGCTCAACTTCTCCAGCACGCGCGGAAACAGATCAGAAATGAACTTCTTGGGCTTGTTCTCGGAACGATCGTACTCAAACTCGACAGCATACTGGGTTTCGCGCATAAAGTTTTCAGCGGTAATCGTCTTCCCGTACTCCGGCATAGGGATCGGCCCGGTAAACGCGAGAAGGCGCTCGACAAATGAGGCATTTACCGCGATCACGCCATCAACAGACGGGCCGCCGGATTTTTCATAAAACCACATCGCCTTTCGGGCCGAGTCCGGGAAATGAGGAAACCAGTTCGCGTCTTGGAACTGCCACTCGGTCTTGATCAGATGAAGGCCATGCGGCGCAATAACGCGCTCGCGCAGAGAACCGGACAAGTCATACGGCCCGCCGCCGGGTATCTCGACATTGGTGAGAGCACCTCTATCCATATCGACAAGCGCGAATGAGCCAAGAAAGCCGCCCGTTGCGCGCAACTCGGTATTGTTCTGAAAAAGAACGAGATATCGCTTCTTTGTCGTTTCACCCAGAATAGTTCGAAGCGCTCGTGTCGATTCGAGTAAGTCATTTGCGTATTCAGCCATTGTGGCGAGCGAATTTCGACGCTCAAGAAATACCGCGCGAAACGCGACTGGAAGCGATTCTTCGCTGACGGCGGCAAAATGATCATTCGCTTGATTGAGATGCGGGACCACTTGCTCGAGCGCATCGCCAAACATCGCCAGGCTCGCGTAGGGCGTACGCATATCCGCATCCGACTCGATCGCAGCCGTCGTTTGAGCAATGATAACGCCCGCGCGCGCGATATGTCGCCCGCCCTCAACCAGGTGGGTTCCTGATGCAATGTCCCGTCCGGCGAATGGAATATGTTGGCCGAGCGAAAGAACCGTAGCGTTTATTGAGGTAAGAATGGTATGCGCGGAATTGAAACTCTCAAGACTTGCGGTAAACGAATGAAGCGCATCGGCTGACTGTGACTGTGTCAGCAGTTCAGCTCCCGCGGCAAATGATGCAATTCCCTGTTCCAGATCGGACACCGCCAAATCGCGTTTTTCAAGGAGCGATGAAAACAAATGAACACTGGCGAAAGGAATAAGGAGAACAAAACATGCAAACGTAAAAAAAGCGATCCTTCGATGCCAACGGAACGGAAGATGGGATTCTGAAAAGCTCTTCACGGTGACTCGCTCGCTGTCGCGGCTTCCTGTCGTGCGTCGCTCAGCGGCATTCTTTCTAATATGCGATATATTCACGTCCAGCGTGAAAAGGCGACGCGCTGCGGCATGCTTAGCATCGCGAATCAACCAAGATGCTATGACGCGGCGCGGCATGCGAACAAGCGCGATATTGGCGCGATAGAACCCATACGCAATACCGGTAACAAAAAACTCGATCGTTCGGCCAACGGCATCAACGGGAATAACAACATTCCGACTGGCAACCAAAAAAAAGCGGGCGCATGCATCGCCGAGCGCGCTGAATGCCGAGATACTCTTCCGGATCGCTATCAGTGCGCCGAAATGGATGGCGCTAAAAATGCCGCGAACAATATAAAATGCGTACTGCAAAAGACTCGCCGCAAGCACTTCGCGGAATGCGGAACGCATCTTTTGATTATTTTTTTTGCGCGAAGTTGTGCCGTTCCGTACAGCTGCTGCGCGCCTTTTCCTCTGCGGCGGCATACAGCGGTAATTATAGCAAAAAATTCCAAATTTTCGATCGAATTCTCATTGCGCCAAAAAGAAGCGTCAATGAAAACTTTCCCCGACTCATTTTCCGAATCGGCGGACACGGCTGGCGTATGCTGCCAGCGCTCGCTCAAGCTCCTCTTCGTCGAAATCGGGCCAGAATTTTTCCGTGAAATAGAGCTCGCTGTACACGGTCTGCCATGGCAAAAAGCCCGATGTTCGGCATTCGCCGGAGGTACGGATGACAAGATCCGGATCCGGAATGCCGGCGGTAAAAAGATGTGACGCGAAATATTCCTCGGTAATGTCATTGGGATCGGCATGCTCAGAGCAAATCTTTCGAACAGCTGCAACAATCTCGGCGCGTCCGCCATAGTTCATGGCCATTACGAGCGTCTTGCCCATAAAATGCGCCGTGTCTTTCTCCAGCGCAGTCATCCGATCCTGGAGATGCGGCGGCAACCCGTTGCGATCACCGATAAATCGTATCGATATTCCTTCATCATGAAGTTGGACAGACTGTTCGGCGAGTGCGCGATCGAATAGCTGCATCAGAAACGCGACTTCTGCCGGCGGACGGTTCCAGTTTTCGGTTGAAAAGGCAAAGACCGTTAAATACTCGATTCCCCTCTGAAAAACCGCAGTCACTGTTTTTTTAAAAGCTTCGTACCCGTGCTCATGGCTTTTCAGGCGGGCAATTCCCCGCTGTTCGCCCCAACGACGGTTTCCATCCATGATCATGGCAATGTGACGCGGCAGAGCCGGGTCAGTTACTCTTGCCGTATCAATTTGTTTTGCTATACTAAGTGTTCGAGGCATAGACCATATTCTCACTTCTTCGGGATGGAGTATGCCGGTAGTACGCACGCTTCGGGTGCGTGTAGACCGGGTTCAATTCCCGGCATCCCGAATAAAAAACTCGCCGCTGAGGCGGGTTTTTTATGTACTTACTTTGTTTCGCGATGCGTGGTGTGCGCCGTGCAGGCCTTGCAGTGCTTTTTGAGCTCGAGCCTGTTCTTCAGCTTTTTCTTGTTCTTGTACGTATAGTACCCGATCTGCTTACACGCCGTGCACTCCATCTTGATAAGATTGTCTTGAGACATATGCATTACTTCATTATATTTTCGAGTTCATTTTCTAAATGAATACCTGTTTTTTGCTTATTTTTTGTCGGCTCCAATCGAATCTTGAAGAGGTTATTATTTATTTTATCTATATCAATAAAGTATATTTTTCGGCTGCTGGGATTATATGCCGCGATGACATCAATATCGTTTTTCGTGTATCGAAGCACTGACCAATTATTACTACTTCTGCAATTTACATCCATGCAACCATTCTTTGGCGTTGCATACTTCACCTGTACACGCTTAAAAACCCCATCCCTTTCAGCAATAAGATCATATCGAGTGTTTTCACCTACCGGAAAAAGAACATTCCAGCCAAGTTCAATGAGATACTGACCAACAGCCAATTCAGCGAGAGTACCTTTTTGCTTTTTGTGAAGCATATGTATTCCCCTAGCCGATGGTGGGATTTGAACCCACGACCTACGCATTACAAGTGCGTTGCTCTACCACTGAGCTACATCGGCAAATGATTATGTGCACATACGTGCACTCATTTGGGCCGGGAGGGATTCGAACCCCCGTAGCCGATAGGCGCCAGATTTACAGTCTGGTGCAATTGACCGCTCTGCCACCGACCCATGATAAAACAAACAACAGCGCTCCGATAACGGAGAGCTAAACAATACTACCACAAACCTGCATTCTTGTAAATTCCTTTCAATGAAAACAAAAATACTGCCATACGACAGCATTTTCCTGGAGCCGTTGCGCGGACTTGAACCGCGGACCTACTCCTTACCATGGAGTTGCTCTACCAACTGAGCTACAACGGCGCGTAGAATAGTATACCCTATTTTAGCTCATATGCATAGTGTTCAATCACTAATAGCTTAATGCCTTGATTCTGTCCTCGAGTTCGTCCAATTTTTCGTTTTCCGGATTCGCTTTGCGAAGCTGATCGAGTACGGTCTCTGCCTTCAGTCGCTGTCCCAATGCTACATGAATGTCCAGAAGCGCGTCAAGGTACTTGGGGTTGTTCGGCTGCAGTTCGACGGCTTCCTTTGCGCATGCAAGAGCCTTAAGCGACTCATCCAGCTTCACGTACACCTCAGCTGCATCATTCAAAAGTTCCGCGTAGGATACTGCCCATCGATCGCTCTCCTCGCTGCCCTTGTGCTGTTCTTTCATGAGTTTAATGGCGCAGCCGAGCACATCGCGCGCCTGCGCCCACTCTTTCTTCTGCCGGTATATGCGCGCGAGCCCTTCGTATGCCGCACAGGAATGGGAATCAAGCGAAAGAACGTCAATAAACCGCCGCTCGGCATCCTCATACTGCTCCTTGTCAGTCAAGTCGCTCCCCTCAGCAAGCAGGCGTTCTGTGCGCTCCTCTGGCGATAGATTTTCAAGTGAGACTGTCGCTCCCCCAACGATAGCGTGGCGGCGATGCTTTTCGCGAATCTCGATGATCCATGCGTATAGCGCACGAAGCCGGCGAGAGGCGAAATCCGCGCCGCGCTGCAGTGGTTCGCTTGCCAAAGCAAGTACCGCAAGAAAACTCTGAAATTTCCTGCTCATGCGCATCTCAATGATCTTCGTCTTCGCACGCTTGTCCCGTTCCGCCGGAATCGACTCCACGTCAATGGATGAGAGAATGCTCAGCTTTCGTCCGACCAGCGTGACAGCTGTTGCAGCTGAAATAAGAAAGAGCGTGATAACGATACTATCGACGAGCATAGGAAACGGCTTGAATAATCTGAATAAGGTCTTTCGGACGCAGGGATGCGGAACCGACAAGCAGCCCGTCCGCGCTTCCCTCGGCACAAAATCCGGCGACGGTCCCGGGTTGAACCGATCCGCCATATAGTACCGGAACCTCGGAAGCCGCGCCTTTCCGCTTCCCGTTCCGTGACAGGCTCGCACGGATGAGTTTTTTCATCTCAGAAAAATCAGCCGGCGTCATCGGCGTGCCGCTGCCGATAGCCCACACAGGCTCATAGGCTATCGCAAGACCACTATAATCCCTGGAGACATCAGAGAGAGAGGATATCTGACGCGCGATGATTGCACCGGTTTTGCCGCTTTTTCTCTCCTGCAACGTTTCTCCGACGCAGACGATGACGCGCAAGCCCGCATCGCGCGCGGCGAGAATTTTTCGAGCAATCATTTCATCTGTTTCACCGAGATATGCGCGGCGCTCGGAATGCCCAAGGATCACGAATCGACAGCCCACTTTCTTGAGAAATGCCGGAGAGATCTCGCCCGTATATGCTCCGGCAGGCTCCCAAAAACAGTCCTGCGCACCAAGCTGGACAGCCGTTCCTCGAAGTGTGCGCGCGGCATGTGCAAGAGATATATAGGACGGGCAAAGGCCGACTTCCAGACTCCTCCGACGCAACAGAGTACTCGGGACACGCGCAAGAGACCCAATGCGCGCAGCCTCCTGGGTCGGGTCCAAATTCATCTTCCAATTTGCGATGAGCTGAAATGGCGTTTTCATAGGAGTGATATGGATTCCAGAGGACCTCTCAATCGACCTGTGACGGTGCCGGTGCGTCATCAGTGCTTGCTATTTTCGTATCACGAGAAGTGTCATCCGCATCATTGGACAACGCAACAAGCTCTTCCACTGCTGCCACGTGCGCAAGGGACTCGTAGTCGGGTAAGTCTCGAATGTCGGTCAAACCAAGGTGGTGAAGGAAGTCAAACGATACGGTATAGACAGTCTCTCCCCGAGACGAGTCTTCGCGGGCGTCGATGAGTCCCCGAATCATAAGATTGCGAAGCGACTGGCTGCAATTGACTCCGCGGATGCGCTCGATTTCCGATTTGCCGACTGGCCCTCGGTACGCGATAACCGAGAGCGTCTCAAGAGCGGGACGGGTCAGTTCGCCGACCGTATCCTCTTTCAGAAATTCCCGGACAAGCTCTGCCGATTCGGGACTTGTCGCAAACTGCGCGCTGCCGTCATTCCGCACAAGGCGTATTCCCCGTGATCGGTACGCCTCCTCAAGCGAATCAAGCTCCCGCTCAACATCACTCGCTTTCGAACCGGTGAGGGCTGCAATTTTTTTTAGCGAAAGAGGCTGCGAAGAGGCAAAAAGAAGACTTTCAATATCCGACTGAAGGCTCATAACGTCTGAAAATGCAAGATTCGGGCATGTCTGCCCGAATCAAACCTTACCACAAAATTGCGCCCCCGACAATTACATCATCTTTTTCCGGAGAAACGTCGGTATCTCGATATCATCGTCCGAATCGGAGGGTGCGGACGTGTCGATCACATCCTCGAGCGGCGGCCTCCGCTCCTCCTTTACAAGCGGTTTGGGAGTGACAATGGTCCGTGGAGCCGGCGGGTTGAAAAGCGAGGGATTCGATGGGTAGAGGGGGCGCTCGACGTGGGTTCGTTCATAGGATGGCGCCTTGGAAACGATCTTTTCGCGATCCGCAAAGCCGGTTGCGATTACCGTGACGCGCACCTCATCCCCCGCTGATTCGTCGACAACAGCACCGAAAATAACCCGAGCGTCAGGATCTGCGGAGCTGGTGATGATTTTTGCCGCCTCACTAATCTCAAGCATGCCCAAATCTGAGCCGCCAGTAACCGTAAAGAGAATGCCCTTTGCCCCTTCGATAGAGAGATCAAGGAGCGGACTCGAAATTGCAGCCTTCGCCGCTTCGACGGCGCGATTATCTCCACTTCCCCGACCGATACCCATCAGCGCGGAACCGGCCTCCTTCATGATAGACTTCACATCCGCAAAGTCGACATTGACCAGGCCGGGAACCGTAATAATTTCAGAAATGCCGCGGACGCCCTGCTGCAAAACTTCATCGGCCATCTGAAAGGCGTCCATCAGCGACGTTTTCTTATCGATGATCTGAAGGATCTTGTCGTTTGGCACCGTAATGATCGCATCAACCTTCTCCGCCAACGCCTCCCATCCCTGATCGGCAAGCTGCTTGCGAACACTTCCCTCAAAACTGAACGGACGCGTAATCACCGCGATGGTAAGGGCTCCGATATCCTTTGCCAAGTCGGCAACAACAGGAGCGGCACCCGTACCGGTTCCGCCGCCAAGTCCGCAGGTGATAAAGACCATTTCCGCGCCGGCCAAGGCATCCCGAATCTCATTTTGACTCTCCTCCGCCGCGCGCCTGCCCATCTCTGGATCCATTCCTGCGCCAAGACCCTTGGTCACGGATTTGCCGATATGCAGCTTCGTTGACGCCTGCGAATTATGCAACGCCTGAATGTCAGTATTCGCGGCCAAAAATTCCAACCCCCGTATTTTAGAGGAAACCATCCTATTTATCGCCGATCCGCCGCTGCCGCCAACGCCGATAACCTTAATCTTTGCAAAACCCTCAATTTCAGGTTTGATTTCCATAGGATGTGGTGCTTACGTATTACGATAGTACCACCATCCTACACTGCTCACTGTGCTATGGCAAGAGTGACTTGATCCATTTTTTTACTCGGTCTCCTGCCGTATGCGCGGCGTCTCCGAGGAATGGCGAACTCTGGAGCGAGGACCCGCGCAAACGCAGGCTCCAGAGCGCAAGACTTGCTGCCGTTGTAAAACTTTGATCGAACAATGCGTCGTCGGATGGATTTGAAATGCCCTTTATTGAGGCGTAGGATGCGGGCAAACGAAGATTCTTTTTTGCCAAATCGATAATCCCGGCGAGTTTTGAACCGCCGCCGGTCAATACGACCCCTGCAGGCAAAACGCCGCTTCGGCCAATTTTTTTCAGCTCCAGTTCTACGGTATCAAATATTTCTTCCATGCGCGCCTCGATGATATGGGCTACTGCCTTTGCTGAAACCTTCAGTTGTTCACCATCGGCATCTGCATCGAAGACGCGATCATTTTTTTTGTTCGACTCCTTCCCAGAAAAGTCTATGAACTCATGCTTGATCCTTTCGGCAGCATCGATGGAAATGCGAAGCCCGATCGCGATGTCGTTTGTCACGTGATCAGAGCCGATCGGAAGGACGACGGAATGGATAATTTCCCCTTCCTCATACACAAGAACGCTTGTCGTGGCGGCCCCGATCGTGATCAGCGCGACCCCAAGCTCCTTTTGTTTATGAGTAAGGAGCGCATCCCCTGCAGCGATCGGCGAAAAAACAAGATCGTCGATCTCGAGTCCCGTACGATACACCGTTTTTGTGAAATTCCGGATTTCAGATGCAAATCCCTGAACGACAAGCGCATCAACCTCCAGCCGGGTTCCCATCATGCCGATCGGATCCTTTACGGCGATCTGGCCGTCGATAATTGATCGACGGGGAATCACGTGCAGTATCTCATAGTTCGCGGGAGTCGCGATCGTCCGCGCTGCCTCAATGGCACGCTCGACATCATGGCGTGTGATCTCCCCATTGACCTTTCCGATAGCGACAATTCCCCTGCTTGGCTGCGTGACGATATGCGGTCCGGAAATTCCCACCGCAGCTCCCTCAATTTGCGCCCCGATGATTCGCTCGGCTTTCTCCAGAGCAGCAGTCAGGCAGCGGGACGCCTCGTCAGATTGTGAGACGCTCCCTCGGTTGATTCCTTCGGATACTTCCGATGCGGCGGCAATAACCTGCAGCTGCTTCCCGTCCTCAGATGATGGTTGGCCGATCACAATTCGAATTGCGCTTGAGCCGATGTCGATGCCGGTGATGTATGTTTCTTTCATACGAAGACGCGTGGAATAGTGGAGTGTCTTTTTAGTATATCACAAGTGCAATAATCCGGGGCAAGAAAATCAGCATGCCAATGAGTATGGATGCAAATGAGCACAGAAGAACGATTCCTGCGAGAATATCCTTCAAATCGCGAACATAGTGCGAAACGCGCGGATGAATGATATCGATGAACCGCTCCAGTGCCGTATTCAGCATTTCACCCACAAGTACCAGCGTGATAGCGATAATGAGAAGCGCGTACTCGATTGCGTGCAGACGAAAGATGATGCCCAGAGCAAGAGAACAAAGCGCAAAGACGGTCTGAACGCGAAAATTTTGCTCCTCGGCGTGCGTAACGGCAATGCCGCGGGCGGCAGAACGAAAACTTCGAAGGAGTTGAGCGATGTTTAACATATGCGGCGGCGTGCGCACTCGCAAAACGCCTTGTCTTGAAGGGGCATCATGCGCGCCCGGTCTGATGTGCGCAGGTGATCATACCCGAGCGTGTGCAATGTTCCATGAACCAAAAGCCGGCAATATTCTTTTTTTGCCGTCTGCCCGTAGCGTATCATCTGGCGCCGCACAACCGCATCGCAGATAAAAATCTCTGCTTCTCCGTCCTCCGGATAGAAGAAAGAAAGAACATCGGTGACGCGCGGCGCACGACGATAGTACGCATCAAGCTCGGCGATGCGTTCCGGCGAGACGATGACGAGCGATAGATTGGAAATCGGTCTCGTATCGGTGACGGTTCGCACGCAACTGAGGACCGATCTCACCCACCTCCGGGTCAGCCATCTCCGATCGCGCGGCATGGGAATTTCGAAGCGAACAGCGGTTGTCATTCCTTTTTTCCGAATGTCACGTCAGTAAAGCTCAGCGATGCGATCATCATTTGAAAGGTCGTAACGAAATTCACCTCGGTTTCCGTGTTGAGCTTATACTCGATGATGAGAGCGGCCGGCTGCGCACCCGGAGCGTCCTGCGCTTTTTTCACGGCTACCACGACACGCCCATTGCCACTCATCACGCCCGTCCATGTCTCGGTCTCGACGGACTGAAGTTGGGAGGTGTCAGTGCCCGGCGCCATGATTTTTGAGTAAAAATCGGCTGCCGGCAAGCCGCTGGGGTTTTCCTCAATTCGAAAGGAAAAAAGTTCTTTGGTGGACGTGCTAACAAGAACCTCGCGTGCGGAAGTATTTGTGGCATTGGCGATCCACTTAGACGGGTACAGGAACGAATAGCGATACTCGGGATTCGTATAGCGAATGACCAAACCGGAATTCTCAAGCCGCGCGCCAGCGCCACGGGTCGGGTCAAAAAGACCGCGAATTTCAAATCCATCCGCAAACCCATCCTCGTCCGTATCGGGCTTGTCAGCAGCGGTTGTGTACAGCCGCTCTTCTTCACTTGAAAGCTCATCCTCATCTGCATCAGGCGCTGTCGGAACAGTGCGCTGTTCCTGAGACTGATCATCGTTCGGCGCCGCAGGCGTATCCCCACTCGTCTGCTCTTGCTTCGGGGCTTCGGACTCATCTTTTTCGTCGGTCTTCTCTTCTGTCTCATCCGTTTCTTTCTCTTCCTCAAGAAGGCTTTCTGTCTCCTCGGATTTGTCTTGAGACCTCTGCTCTTCCTCCTTCTTCTGATCACTTTTTTCATCAGCTTCCTGAACAACGGCAGGCACTTGAGGCAATGGTTTCTGCTGCTGAGTTACGACAAAATAAATAATAATCCCGGTTGCTGCCAAAAGAAATGCGCCGATGCCGATAAAAAGAAACGGCAGCGCCGAGGTTTGGCGCACGACAGCACGGAATTTCTCCGGCATGGTGTAGATGACCAACTCGGGAAGGTTGGGGTCTGGGGGCGCTTGGGGCGCACGCGCCGTCTTCAAATCTTGTTCGATAAGATCAAACATAGCTGCCGGGGCAAAACATTATTCGGGAAGCTGAATAAGCGGTCCGCTGCCGTTCGGATTATACCCATTTGAAATCTCGTCACCGTCTGCATAACCGTCGCCATCAGTGTCTGCACTGAGCGGCTTCGTGCGATAGATGCGCACCTCGTCCCAATCACTGAGTCCGTCATTATCGCTATCCGCGTCGAATGGATTCGTGCCAAGTCTCCGCTCTTCGACGTCAGTCAACCCGTCACGATCGCTGTCCTGATTCGGGGATGGCGTGCTCGCGACTGGAGCAGGCTGTTGCTCGGAAGTCGGGGCGTCCGATTGGGATTCTTGGACTTCGATACTCTCTGCACTCTCCGCTTCATCGGTAGTGCCGGATGCCTGCTCTGATGAAGTGACATCCGAGTCCGCATTATTCTGTAATGACTGATCGCTGGGCTGGCCTTGGCTCGTTTCATCTGAGTCAGATGGGAGAGGTGCGACATCCTGATCCACACTTTCCTGAGATACACTCGACTGCGGCCCTCCCTTGTCCTGCAATTTCGGCACGATATACAAGACCCCTACCGCTATCAATGCAACCGCAATGATACCGCCGACAACGCCAAGTATAATCGGCATCTTACTGGGCTGTGCGTCGACATTCTCGTATTCCTCGTCCTCCATCGAATGCGCGATCGGCGACTCTTCTTCCTCAAAGGCCTCCTGTGATCCGTCATCTCCTCCTTCCGGAACGCTCGCGTCCTCAACGACGGCCTCTTCAGGATTGAGCAATCCTTCTTCCTGTTTTTTTTCTGGTTCTTCAAACATAGAGTTTATTGTATTGTAGCACAGGACTGTGATCAATCATCGCTGCAGACGATCCCGCCATTGAAGAGGTACTCGAACCGCGCACACACGCGATATTGCCCATCCTGGCGCAGCATATAGCTGTACCCGTACGAGCCGATCTGCAAGAGATCTTCTGCCGTGCCGCTCGTCGGACTCATACCTCCAGGACATGCGCCATCCGCATCCGCACACTGAATGTTTCCGTCCGAACCGCGGCAGGCTTTTTTGCCGCCCGGACAGACGCCAATGGTGCGCGAAACCGGATTCCAGCACGTGATCGGATCATAGCCACCTGACGCTCCCCCAGGGCAGACGACACCGCTCTGCGGACGACTCGATCCGGAACTCGCGAATGGATCGATCGGCAGCCGACGGCCGAAGAGATTGCCGAGCGTTGAAATCCAGGACGGCCACGTGGAAAAGGTTTGGCCGCTGACATAGGTGCCTTGCTCGAGCGTTGGCGCGCCGCCGGATCGCGCATCGACAAGCCGGACGATTGCCGAAATGTCGTCCAGACGCTTCATATCCCTGCGCGCCTTCTCGCGCGTTGCCGCATCCTTGGAAGACATGAATACTGAGGCGTCAAGCAGCTCGCGATACACCGCAAGTGTCGCCGGCGCCGGATTCGTGTTATGCATAAAAGCGACCACAATCTGTCGATTCTCCGTACCGGAAAGCGATGCGACATAGGTGCCGAACGAGTCCTGGATTGCCGGAAGCCCTCCGACAGACAACGACCGCGGAGCACCGGTTCGCGAGACATTCGCCGCATACCATTGCTCAAGCGATCCCGCAGAATTTTCGGCGATGCGCACAAAGATAGCATCGGTGTTCGGAAGTGCGGGATCATCGGAGCGAAGGGTAAAGATATACTCCTTTTCATACCGCTCGGAGAGCAGATTGTCGTCAAGCGGACGCGCAACACTCAGGGCCGGCAAAAGTTTTTGTCCCTGGTTGCCACGACAGTACTTCAAGTCAATATCATACGCACGCAGCGCATCCGCCTCCCTTCCATCACTCGTTGGCCACAGCACGTTACAGATAAACGCCTTGATATCCGCCGTTGCCGTGACAGTCTCGGTATCATCGCCGTCTTTCCATGTAACGGTCGCCTTGATTGACGCTGAGCCGTTTTTGCCGCTTGATGTTACGGTTGCCGTCTGCTTGTTTGTCGGCGACTCAAGCGCGACAATGCCGTTATCATCGCCGCTTTCCGTCCATGAGACGGTGATCTTTGTACCATTCTCCGGGGTATGCTCGGTACCCTCCTTATCCTTCACGACAACCTTATACACATGCTGGACTCCCTTTTTATCTATATCGCGATCATCGGGGCACTCTGACAAGCATGAGAAAGAATCCGTGCGCAACGGTCGCCAGGCAGTCGCATCCGAACCCACGCCCTGGATATACAAGGATACCGAACCGAAAAATTTCTTACCGTTGCTATTTTCCTTCTCGCAATCCTCGTCCCCTTCCTCGCACTGCTCTTCTTCCTCTTCTTCCTCTTCTTCATCGACGGATGTGCAGCCGTCCGCTGTGCAGATTATGCGAATATGGTTCGTGACTGTGATGCGCGTTGTCTTCGGCGAGCCGTGGCCCTTCTTGGGTGTCACGGTTACGCTCAGACGCACGGATCCTTTTTTTTCGGTACTCGTGCCAACGACCCGCGCTTTATCGGTGGAGGAAAGTGTCATAACACTTTCATTGCTCAACTTCCACTCGATCCGCTCGATGTGGTCAGCGGAAAAAATCGCATTGTTCTGCCCATGCGCGCGAACACTGTACACGTGTTGTACGCCCTTGTCGCCGCGGGCGTTATCATCTTCGCACGCATCGCCGCCGCACGCGAACACATCCGTGGAAAGCGGACTTCCGTCCGAGTCGATCGTTATCGCTCCCAGCAGTGCAGGATTACCGGGCGCATTGGGGCCGCCGCCGTTTTTCGGATCCTCGATATCGCGATACGGCTCCTTGTTCTCGATTCTGATCGATGCGGTGGCGGTTTCGCCGCGCACGCTTACCGATAGCGTTCCTCTCCCCGTTTTCTCGCCATTCGAGACGTATGCAACCGCTCCGTCGTTTTTTGAGAGCTGCAGCGCATCCTCATTGCCGGACAACTTCCAGAGAATCTGATCGGCAGCAGGAAACACTTCCAGGTCATCCTGATTGAAAAAGATTGCCTTGTAGCGATGCTGATTCCCCGAATCATCATGCCGGTCGTCTTCGCACTCCGACCCCCTGCATCCGAACGCATCTGCGGCAACCTCTTTGCCGTTTGCCGAAATGATGATTTTCTTGATCGTCTTTTGAGGAAGAGGCGCAAGTGTGTTCTTGATTGTGATGGAGGCTTGCTTTGCCTCGCCATGGCCTGCTTTGGGCGTAACCGTGACATGCAGCTTCGTCTCGCCGGTCGTGGACGTATTCGTTCCCATTACACCGACACCGGATGTGCCGTCCAGCGTCAGGACTTTCTCATCATCAACTTCCCACTCGATTTTTTCGATATACTCGCTCTTGAAAAGCGCGTTATTTTCCGCGTGCATGCGAACGGCGTATGCATGCTGGGTTCCCGGTTTTTTTGTATCCCGATCCCCTGCGCAGCGTGTCTTTCCGCTCGCGTAGCAGGTAAACGAGTCAGGATCGATCGGCTTGCGGTTGGCCTCGAGGACGATCGAACCGAGCTTCTTCGGATCGCCAGGCTTGTTATTGCCGCCGTCGTTGCACTCCTTATTTTTGCAAATCAAATATGGCACCTCATTGCGAAGACGCAGAACCCCGGTCAACTCTTGGCCTTCCACCGAGACGACGAGTTGAGCCTCCTCTGATACGACGGTATCCCCGACTTTTTTGGACGGCTCTTTGTTGGTAATTGCTATCTGTTTCCCGTTTTTTTGCTCGAGAGAAAAAGCGTCGGAATCGCCTTCCAGCGTCCATGAAATTGCGCTGTCGCGCGCGGCAAACGGCTTGCCATCGCTGCCAAAAAGCACCACGGCGTATTCGTGCTGATTACCTGCTTTGTTCGAGTCGCGGTCGTCCGGACAAAAGTCACCAATGCAGCCAAATGCGTCGTTTTCCGCACCCACTGCAAACTCCTGCCCGTCGATGGCAAAGACAATACTTGAAAGGGTAACCCCGTCCTTCTTCTTTTTGTCTTTGGGATCAACAGGACCACATGCGCCGCCGACACAGATTGTCGTGATATCCACCGTAAGCGTAACGGATGCTGTCACTGCTTCGCCGTGTCCTTCCCGCGGCGTTACGCGAACGGTGAGCGTTGCTGTGCCTTTTTTATTCTGATGCGTACCCTGCAGCGAACGTCCGGTCGTTGCGGACAGCGCAACGATGCTCGTATCGGATACTGACCAGCGGATATCCTTGACCAACTTCGGATCGAAAAAGCTGTTGTTTTGACCGTGGAGACGCACCGCATAGCCGTGCTGCACCCCGTTTTTTTTCGCATCGGCGTCATCCGCACATCCTGTTCCTCCGCAACCGTAGACATCCTCGGAAAGCGGCGAGCCGTCGCTTTCAATAACGACCGTCTCAAGCATGGCTGGATTTCCGGGCTTGTCCGGTCCGCCGCTACAATTCTTTGTCGCACAATTGCTGTGCGGCGCCTTGTTCGCGAGACGAATCGAGGCCGAGAGGTCGTAATCCTCTAATCGGACAATGAGCGATGCCGCACCCTCTGTACTGGAATTTGTCGCCTGTATCGTCCTGCCGCGCTGCGCGCTCAGAGAAAAAATTTCCGTGCCGCCGCTCAAACGCCATGTCATGCCACCATCGGCGACGGGAAAAATCTTTCCAGTGTCATCAAACACTACCGCCGTATAGGCATGCTGGTTGCCCGGCGCGCCCGTATTCCGATCTCCGACACAGGAATTCCCAAAACAGCCGAACGCGTCCTCGCGGAGCGGTTTGTTGTTTGCATAGATGCGGATCTTCGTGGGAACGCTGGTGTTTTTGGGCTTTTTTTCCTTCGATCCCCTTGGGCACGACTTCCCGTTTGCGCAAAATTCCTTTCCAGATGCATCGACGCAGAGCGGAAACTCGCCGCACTGATTCACCTCGCGTGACCCCGACGAACACTTCTCCGCTTCCGCGCAAAAGAGCGCGCCGCTTGCGTCTTTACACAGCGGCTTGCCAACGCACTTCGGCACCCGCCCAACCGACGATCCGCCCGTTTTTCCTGTGGGCCGCTCGACGCACCTTCCAAGTGTGTTTTCACTTGACGCAGCCTTGATGTCATTGCCGAGACGGATGGTGTATTTTTTTGAGGTATCCAGCGGCTTGGACGGCCGATACGCGACCTGCGTTCTCGCACGATCCCCCGAACCGAGCGAACGATATTCAAACGTGCCCTTTACCCCCGGCTCGATAGAAAAATTCGGCGGCACGGTCTCATGGCGGACAAGTTGATTAAATGTTGCCGTAAAAACTGATGACTCGCGCACGGCTCCGCTTGCCGGCTCGATCCGCTGGACCGAAAGGCATTGGACCGGCTGACTGCAGACGCCGTTCCGGCAGTTTCCGCTTGCGCACTCATCGCCCGAGCTGCACGCGCTGCCGAGAGACTTCGTTCCGCGAATGCACTCTCCGCCGCTGCATACGCGCGATGCGCACTCCGACGCGACCGTACACGCTGCGCCAACAGGCTTTTTCGCAGAGATGCAGATATTTTTCTCGCACCGCAGTCCTTCACGGCACTGGCTATCCAACGTACAGGACTCCTGCTCGCCCCGCACACCACGCGCGCACTTCTTGTCCGCGCCGCAGACGCCGCTTGCGCACTGTTCGTTCGACGAGCACGCCTCCCCTTCTTTTGCAAATGTGCCGGTAAAAAAATTCCACGAGTACGAGCAGAGAGCGCGACGCTCGACGCATCTGCCGCTCGGTCGGCACGACCCGTCCGAGCAGCACGTCTGCCCCTCGCCGCAGGCACTAGGACTGCACCGCGCTGCGATAAAGGGAAAGGGGTTGCTGAGCGTCTTGTTTGACGATATGAGAACGATGGGGTCTGCGGCAGCACTCGGAGATACGGCTGTGACGGAATCGATCCTCCAGCCGCCTTCCTTTATCTCAAGATCTTTCTGTCCAACGCGAACAGTTCCTTGTTTCGAGCCGAATCCTGAACCAAAAACAGTAATCGGGATTCCCTCGGGCCCGTTGTCCGGAGAGATGCCACAGATCCCCGGACTGGGAGAGGCGTTTGATACGGTAAACTTCACCTCACTCGCCACAGCCGCGCCGTCTGAACGCGAAAGGGAAAACGAGTACTGGCCCGGCGCCGCATTGCCCGGTACGCGAACGACCACTGCCGTATCGCGCCACCACATTCCCTGGCACTTGCGCGGAAAGGCGGTATCGGCGATAACCGTCGCATCTCGCTGCACGAACTGCACCTCACCGGGAGCGTAGCCAAGATTTTTTCCGAAAAGCGTTACATATTGGCCTGGGCCACCGACAGACGGCACTGCGCGTTCGATTATAGGCGCGCTTCGCGGTGCGGATGTCGCTGAACTCTTCGATTCAACAACGGCAGATTTTTTTTCAGTATCTTGCGCAAAAAGGCTGGCAGGAGCAAAGAGCGCGACCACAATAAGGCTCGCGCTTATGCACGACTGCATAAACACACGAAACCACGCCGCCTTTGAAGTGACTTTCGGAGGCCGGTCTCCCTCGCGATAACGAATGTGCGGTATTTTGTACTTCATGATCGTAATCGTCAGGGTCCGATGCACGGATTAAAACAATTCTGGTATGCATCGACGACGTCAGCCGTAACCTGGGGCGAGTACAGCGTGCGGTCGGTCAGGACATCATGGTTGATGGTTGCCGACGATCCCTTGTGCTCAGGTTCATGCGCTGATGTTATCCAGTAGTTAACGCTTGGCCCGAGAATGACGGAGTGCGCATGCAGAGAGGTCAGGTCCATGTAATTGGAAAACCGGATGCGGATCGGGGCGTTCGCCGCAACGCCAGTGCCATCGCGCCCCGGCTCGATACGCGCAATCTTCGGATGCTCGGTAAAGAGCTGGTCGGTCGTTTGGAATGCGAAGAAAAAGGAGTCGTTCGGCGGCCCCTCGGCGCGCCCGTTCTTTTTCGCGCCGCGCTCGCCGCCGCCGTCAAGCGAGTTGCCGGAAACATCAACGATGCCGTCGTGCGGAGCCTTTGCCCGATTCGGCGTTTCCGCGTTCGGGCTTGCCGGCAGCGTCGCAGCGGCGGCAACAACTTTCAGCGAGGCTTTTTCCGGCAGGCAGTAGACGGTCTGGCCGCACGAATTTTTTCCGCATTGCGCGGTCGGATAAAACGTTACGGTCCGGTAGGTATTGCCAAATCGAAGCGATCCGGAAACCGCGGTATTGCTTTTCGCGTCCAGAACCTGGATCTTGCCGCCCTGTAGAGCTGACGGATCGAGCGGTTTGGTAAAGGTAATTTGGACGAGCGCGTTCTTCGCAACGCGCGCATCTGTGGAATCAGGAATAGGAAGAATGGACTCAACGGCAGGCGGCGTATTGTCCATTATGCCGCTTACCTCAAAACCCCATGAATATCCTCCGGTATCGCCAAAGAGGGATTCGCCATTGGCGCGATGAATCGCGCTAGTCAGGGAGACGAGATAGCGCGCCTTCTCGTCCGGCGCGCCAAGCGGTTCGTCCGGAATAATCGTGAGGATAGTGCCGTCCGGGCTCAGCTCGGCACGCGCCGCAACGGTTTTGGACGCCTCGTCCCCTTTTTTAAATGCTGCTGCACTAATACGCACGGCATCCGCATTCAAGATTCCGCGCTCATCCGCAACACTTGCACGAGATATCGCCTCGGTAAATGTCACAAGAATTCTGACATTTCTGGCAACATTCTGTTCGTCGCGCGCGGGATACGTGCTTGCCACCTTTGAAAATTGCCCCAACGGAGTAAAGCCGGCGAGCGACGAGACTCCCGGAACCGGTTGCGGCACACCGCCTGTTCCCGGTGCAGTTGGTGCAAAAAAGCGGCCGATGATAAAAAGCACCACAAGAAAAATGATTGATATGACGGCGCCAATCGCCCCGGCCAGGACGAATTTCTTAGCCCGCGCCGCCTCGACCAGGTCATCTCTCCGCGAACGCAAGAGCACAAAACCCCACGCGAGAACGCCGATACTTGCAGCAAGCGCAATCCACCAAAAAATCTGGATTGCATTCAGGGCGATGGTGCGCGCATCCGCCGCGAGTGCAGCCGAGGGGAAAAAGAAAAGAAATAAAAACACACACGCGCTCGGCGCGTCGCCGACTCGAGTCCGTAACGGATGGCGTTGGTTCATCATCAAAAATGGAGAGAAGTACCGAGTATCCTCTTTTCTCTGAGCTATTATACCACAGCATCTGTAAAGATACTTGAGGAAAAAACAAAACATCCGCGCGGGGCGGATGCTTTGCTTCACAGAAGAAACGTTTACAGTTTCATGAGCGCTTTTACGCCAGGAAAACCGTCCTTCAACTTTCCAACTTTCTTCAGATAATCCTTCTTCGTCTCAATCATAAGCCGGCGAAGAGCCGTCTCTTTGAGTCTGCGCTTGTTTTTCGGACGCGCGTGAAATCGGGTCTTTTTCACCTGGATCGTCCGGCCGCTCTGTTGGACCGTCTTATTGAAACGGCGGACAAGCGCCTCGAATGATTCTTTTTGTTTGCGTCGTGTTTCCGGAATACGAACCACCTTCCTTTCTTTGAAGTACAGAAAATCGCGCCAGTACGGCCGATAATCTTGTTAAAACGAAATCTAACGCGAATTACGCGTCTGCCGTGACACTATCATGCCCAAGCTTTTTTTGCAAGACGGGAATAAGCTTTTTCACATCGATGACCTCCTGCTCGCCGCCCTCCATATTCCGAATAATGATCGTTCCGTCCAAAAGCTCCTTTTCGCCAAGGATCAGGGTGAATGAGACGCCAAGCTTGTTTGCCATCTCGAGCTGCGCCTTGAGGCTGTCTTTTGTGAATCCTTCCGCAAGCTTATAGCCCTCTGCGAGCAAGTCTTCATACATCAGCATCGCTTTGCGCTTCGCCTTATCGCCCAGCTGCGCGAAAAAAATCACAGGCGCGTAGGCCGGAGCGACCTTCTCAATAATCCCCTGCTGCTCCAGGTCTTTGATGCACATCAGCACCCGCTCAAGGCCGATGCCGAATCCGCATGCCGGGGTACTCTGCCCGCCGAACAGCTCGATAAGGTTGTCGTACCGCCCACCGCCGCCGATCGAGAGCTCTTTGGCAGACTCGCCCTGGCCGAACGGATACACGAACTCAAACACCGTGCGCGTATAGTAATCCATCCCGCGTACCAGGTGCGGATCATACTCGTGCGGAATCTCGAACTCTGTGACAAACTCGATAACCGCGGTAAAGTGCTCGCGGCACGCCTCGCACCAGTACTCGTCCATCTTCGGGCTCTTTTCCTTGACGGCCTGACACTCCTCCGCCTTGCAATCCAGCAGGCGCAGCGTGTTTTTGCCCAGCCGCCGCTTGCAGTCTTCGCACAGCTGATTTTTCTTCGACTTGTAGTATTCTGTCAGAACCTCGCGATACGGCGCACGGCATGCCGCGCAGCCGATGCTGTTGATATGGAGCAGTGGCTGTATCCCAAGCTGGCTGTAAAACTTATGCGCCATTAGGATGAGCTGGGCGTCGACGGATGCCTTGCCCTCGCCGATGATCTCGCAGTTGTACTGATGGTGCTGGCGCAAACGGCCTTCCTGCGGCTTGTCATGACGAAAGAGCGGCCCGACGGTGAACAGCTTCACCGGTTGCGGCTCGCTGATCATGCCGTGCTCGACATAGGCGCGGCACATGCCGGCCGTAAACTCAGGACGCACGGCCAAGTTCTGGCCGCCCTGATCGACGAACGAGTACATCTCTTTTTCCACGATATCCGTCGCCTTGCCGACGCCATGCGTATAGAGCGAAAGGTCTTCAAGAACCGGCGGGTCAAGACGCTGAAAGCCGTACTCAGAGGTCTGACGCTGAATCAGCGCGCGAAACCGGTCCCAATAGGCCTGATCGGCGGGCAGAATATCCTTCATTCCCTTGACCAGCTGCGGCTTTTTCGAGGAACGGGAAACCTCCGGTGGTGCCTTCTTGGCGACGGACCCCTCTCGTTCCTCTTCCTCTTTTTTCTTTTTCGGCATACTGTAAGTACTTATATTGAATTTTGCTTCCAAAGCAAAGTATTAATATTCCGGAATCGGAATGACCGAGATGCGGGAAAGCGGAAACCCTCTGATCACCACGCGGCCGACGATCTGACTTTCGTCGACCGGCCCGAAATACTCAGAGTCCATGCTGACCGGCCGATTATCGCCAAGCACATAGTACTCATCGGGTCCCAACGTCTCATCGATCGCCTGCGGCCGCAAGGGGCGTGGCGTATACTCCTGCTCATCCAAAACAACCCCCTCCGGATACTCGGCATTATAAATGGTGATCTGGCGGTTCTGGATAACGACCCGCTCGCCAGGAACGGCGATGATGCGTTTGATAAGGTAGTACTTCTCGGTAGGCGGATGGCGAAAGACGATAACCTCTCCCCTCTTGTATTCCTGAAATGCCGGCGTCAGCTTATCAACGATCAGGTACTCGTTCTCAAAAAAATTCGGCTCCATCGACGACCCTTTCACGTAGAAGGGCTGAATAAGGAACAGTCGAATCGGCAAGATGACGGCTGCCGCGATGAGGAATATCTTGAGAAACTCCAACCCATACTCGGCGAACCGGCCCGGCTCGTTTTTTCGTTCATTTTCGGATAACTCCATAAAAAAGATATGCACAGCCGTACACGGAAGTATACCGCAAATACGCTTATTTTAAAAGGAGACGCAGTCGTGCAGAAACAATAAGTATAGGGGAACGCTTGACGTGCGTCAAGGCGCGGATTAGTATTCCCGCACCCACTGCTTACGCCGCGGTTCTCAAAAGACTGCGGCAGAGTGCGTGAATGCGTATGTTTTGACGGTTGAGTACGTCAAAACATACGGAATCGTTTTTCGACAATCGAACGCGAAAGGAGCACTCCCGTGCCTCAGAAAAACCAGAGCCGGCTCCACGGGCGACCGGGAGCGGGCCTCCTTGATTTCGCCGGCAAGCTGAAGGATAGAGTAGCGGACACGATTAGTCCCCCGCCCTCGTCCGGTCGGGCGCGCGGTCGCAAGACTGCCACACAGAAAGCGGCGAAGGACGCGGAGTCCGGCGGCGCGTACACGACCCTTTCCAGGGATGAGTGGGAGGACGAATCGGACCAACTCGCGGCACCCCCCGTCCCTGCTGCACCCACCACAACCGCGCCGTCTCCCCTGCCCGCGAAAACGGGCTCGACTGCGGTGCAGCCGGAGACGGACGAGGACAAGGAAGAAGACGAGGCGACGACAGGCGAAACGGGCATCTCGCCCGCACTGGCCGCGCACCCGGTTTCCGAGCCTGCCGACTATCTGCGGGTCCCGGACGCCGATGCCGACATCGACGCGATGCCGCCCGAAAAGCTCGTGAGGCATGCCGAGAATCTGGAGAACGAGTGGGCGACCACCCGGCAGGAGCTGGAAATCGCCCGCGCCAAGGGCGAGGACTACAGTGCCTGTCACACGCTCTTGCTCCGTCTTCAGAAGCTCGAAAACCGTATCGACCTGTGTACCGGCGCCTTCAAGCGGTACATCGTCGATCGGGAGCTAGCAGCGCAGGAGCGACTGAACTCGGCTCAGGCCGATCTCGACGAGGTGACCAAACGGCTCGGTGCGCTCCAGAAGGGAACGGCGCGCGGCAAAGGGACGAAGGATACTCCTGACGAGTTCCGCGAGATCGAACAAGACGAGCTCTCCGAGATCCGTCGTCGCCGCCGCGAGGCCGTGCGCGAAGCGCGGAATCTGGTCGCCAGCGTTCGACTGGAAACGCAGCAGGAGCTCGACCGCTTCCTTCGCGACAGACTCGCAAGCACGCGGCGCGCGCTCGCGACCGTGCAGACCGTCCTGTCCACCAACTTGGGACGGGATGCCCGGATTCGCACCGCGGCGATCGCGAATGAGATCAAGCGCCTGGATATCGAGCGGGAACGGCAGATCCTCACCTCGGCGGAACGCCGGCGCGAGGTCATCTATACGCTGGCCAGCTGGGCGCAGCAGGAAGAGCTCGCGCTCAAGGCGAAGCTGGGGAAGTCCGAGGGCGAACGCGACGCCGACTCCATCGAGGGCGAGATCGCCATCAGCCACCAGGCGCGCCTGGGCGTCATCCGGACGTTCTTGGATACGTTCGAGCGCTCACTCGAGTACCTGGGTCTCGAGGTCAGTATGGCGCACAACAAGCTCGAGGAGACCGAGTACCTCCTCAACGCCTCGGACGCGGCCGATCGGCTCGACTTCGAGGCGGCCCAGGAGTGGCTCGCCCAGGCGGCAGAAAGGCGGGAAAAGGCCGAGCGGGAGCACAAGCGACTCGCGCAACTCACCAATCCTCTCGCCACGCCGGACGCCATCCATCCGAAGGCCAAGGGCGCAGCGAGTCTGCCGAGACTCCTCCACCGCGGGAGCGGAAGCCACTAGGCCTCAGTCTAAGGGCTTCAACCGTTCGAAAAACGATACTCACCACACCGCCGGGCAGGCACTCTGATCTGCCCGGTTCTTTTTTTTAATATTCAAAAATCTTAAAATGCAAAAGAGGCGTCTCCACAAACGGGTGACGCCTCTAATCCAGGAATTTTTCTCCGCGAACAGGGGGATCAGGTCCCGTTCGGGGGTGGGTCAGTTTAGGCCTTCTTCGGCTTCTCGGCGACGGACGCCTTCTTGGAAGTCGCGGCGGGCTTGGCAGCGGGAGCCGAGACGGCAGCGGACTTCGGGGCCGTGGTGACGGTCTTCTGGGCGGGCTGCGCCGGCGCTGCATCCGTTTCCGGATGCTTGGCGCGATGCGCGGCATGCCAGTCGGACACGATCGAGACCGACCGCCGAAGCACGGGCAACCGTTGGAAGTTCTTCGAGAAGATCTCGGCCTGTTCGGCTTCGGTCCACTTGTCGAACTTCACCCCCTTCGCCCTCTCCAGCGGCTTGACGTAGGTCGCGAAGGCTGCCTCGAGGGCCTGCGTCGCCTCGTGCACGTGAGTGGACAGCTTCTCTGCCGACATCTGCTCGAGAGCCCGAAGGTCGAGCTTGAGCAGATGCAGAGCATCGTAGAGCTGTCCGTTGTGCACGAACTGGAACGGTCCCTGAGCCTGCAGCTTTTTGTCCTTGGGCTTGAGCCCGTAGACTTCCAGTCCTCCCGCCCGTCGCGTGCAGAGCCAGGTCTGCAAGGAGTTGGTCGGGTAGTCCTTGTCCGCCGGAGCGAACACGTACAGGCCCGAGTGCCCTTCCATGGCGAAGCCGATCAAGCGCTTGCGCTTGTATTCCTTCTCGACCTTCTTGCCCTGCGCATCGCGCTTGGTTTCCCGCTCGACGAATTCCTCTTCCTTGAGGATAGCGCGAACCTCGACGAAGGGCTCATCCGCAGTTACGCCCATCGTCGCGGGATCCGGGAAGGCCGGGCGCTCCTCGAGAAACCGCTTGTTGCGGTCGAGAAGCTCGGACGGAACGAAAACGGTGATCGGGGTCGTGGGCGGCTCGCCCTTGTACGACCAGATCAACCGCTTCCCATCCACCATGGCGACCCAGGCCTCGCGGACGACGGTCGCCCGGTCCGCCTTTTCCTTGCCAGTGAGATACCGGCCCGGGCTGACGGGCATGTTGATCTTGGTCTTCGTGAACAAAGCGCCCACGAAGGGGACCAGGTGCTGCTCCTGCCGCTTCGGCCGGAGCGTCTGAGTGAACGCCAGGTCGAAGAGTGCCTTCGACCGATGGATGCCGTCCGACGGCTTTGGGGACGCGGCGGTCTTCTCGGTGGTAGGGGTCGTCGTGGTCGAACTGGTAGTCATCGCGGATTCTCCTTTGCGCGCAGTCGTGAGGGTTGACGTCAAACCGATTCAAGAAAAGGTGCTAAGCAACAATAAAACAGGTTCTACAAAACGAATAATGGCCTAAAGCTGTCAAGGTACGTTCGGCAGTAGTATAGCACAAGTACAGATAAATGTCAAGGCATTGGTTTACAAAATCTAGGATAATGCAAAAAAATGAGGACTCTATGCAAACAGGCTCATCTGGTGTATACTACGGTAAAATCCTTATAAAATAGGCTATGTCCGACCACGACCAGCCGACAAATACGTCCGAAAACCAGCCTACAGAAGAGCAAATTGACGCTTTACTTGATGAATTTACGGCGCTCCCATTAGAAGATGTTGATGCAGAAGCCGAGTTTATCGCCGCACACCCAGAAATCGCCGACCGACTGGAGCCGATTCGACAAGCTCGCGAGGAACGCCGCGGGGGTGCGGCTCCGGATGGCGATGGTCAGAATGATACTCACAGCGCCGAGGCACCGACTACAAACGATGCGGGGTCAGAGGCTGATACGACAGATACGGAACCGTCTGCAGATGCAGGAGACGATGCCGATGCTTCGGGAGACACTTCAGACGAATCTGAAACTCCCACAGAGCTGACCGAAGAACAAATCGATGCGCTCATAGACCAGTTCATGGATATTCCGCTCGAGAATACCGATGGGGAAGAAATTTTTATTGCGGAACATCCTGAAATCGAAGAGCAGCTTCGCCAGTTGCAAGCGAACCGCCAATCGCGGCGCGAACAAGGATTAGAGTCTACTCCTCCAAGAGATGAAGAACCCGCAGCCGAACCGGTTGACGAGGATGCGGCTATGGAAGCGCAGCTCCGACAAGAAGAAGAGGAAGCCCTCCGCCGCGCAGAGGCCGGCGAAGGAGACGGCGCCGATGGCGGCGGCGAAGGCGGTGAGGCGGGCGCTGCCCCGGCAGACGCGGCGGCACAGCGCCAGGCAGATCGCGATGCTCGGCGGGATGCCTTGCGACAAGAGGCGCAAGGTGCGGCCGATATCGAGCGCATGCGCCAAATCCTTGTCGAACTGGATCAACTCCGCGACGAGGAGATGGCCGACCTGCGCGCGCAGTTACAGGCCGCGATCGCCGCAGCGCCCGCAGCAGGAGCGGCGGCGGCAGGAGCAGCTGCAACCCCTCCCCCTGCACCGGCAGCGCCGGCGCGGCGCGCGCAGCCGTGGGACAATCCGCATGATGACTACGACGGCTATCTTAATCTGCCGCGCGACGCCTCTGACGAACGCTTCCATCCCCAGTTGGACCGTTCGCGTCCGGACGCGCTCAGTTACGTCGCCGACACCATTCTCGACCGCACCATCCCCAACAGCGAGATTCCCGACTACGTGACGCGCTCCATGACTCGCGTCTTGAACGTCTTGGACATGCTGCGCAGGCATCGTGCGGGCCAGAGCGGAACGGATATCCTTCGACAGGGAAACTCTGACTTTTGGACAGACAACGGCAACGACCTTTTCAATACGGAACTGGAACGTTTCAAAAACGCGCTCCACAACTTCTTGTACGAATACAAAAAAGCGCTTCTTGTCCGCGAGTACGGCGAGGGCAACGTCCCGCCGGAGCGCTTGCATGAGGAAGCGAACAAAATTGTCACGAACATCATCTTCCGCGCGGCATGGCACCTGGAAGACAAACGCGACGAGTACCTGAATCTCGATCAGCCGCCAGCCGCCACGCCCCAGCCGGGCAGGCCTGGAACGCCGGAGCAACGGCGAGAAAGGAACATCATTCTCCGATTCATGGACTGGTACGGCAAGAAGCCGTGGTGGCAGAAGGGCCTCATGGTTGCCGGCGTTGCCACCGGATTTCTGTTTATGACCGGAGCCGCACCTGTAGCCGCCCTTACCTGGGGCGTCTATAGAGGCGTGCGTGCGGTCATCGGCGGTGCGATCGCAGGTGCGGCCGCTCCCCTGATCCATAGGGCGGTCGAGTCTCACCACGCCGGCGAGCGGCGACGCCTGGAGCGCGAGGCGATCGAACGCATACGCGCCGCGTCCAATGCGACAAATCACGAGAACAAAGCAGATGTCCGTCGTTTGATGGTTATTGTCGACGACGAGGCGCGACGGCTCTCGGAAGATCTTCGCCGTTTGGGTGTGCGCGAGAAGTGGTCAAAGCTCGCAGGACTTCTGGCCGGATCTGCGCTTGTCGCTTGGGGCGCCGGCCAGGCAATCGATGCGGCGACCAATTACGGCGAGTGGCCGTTCGGCAAACCCCAGATCGCCGGAGTGCCTGAGGCACCGGAAAAACCTGCCGGCCCGCCGATCGACACGGGCTCTGACACGGCTGTTGCCGATAATGCCGCAGCGCTTCTTGAGCGCGGCAAGCTGATTGGCGAGCCCTACACGCTCAAGGCCGGCGACAACCTATGGAAAGTCATGACCGAGCGCTTCCCTGGCGTATCTGAGAATACTCTGCGCGAGGCCTGGAATCACTCGCAGGTAAAAATCGATGGCGAGTACCACCCGATCTCGCGTGTCTGGCTCGTGCATCCGGGAGACAAGATGGCGCTCGTGAGCACGGATGTTGGCCCGCGATTCGTTGTAGTTGATGCGAAAGACGGCCTTCCGATGGGTGATGTAAACCGGTACCACGGCATTCTTGTCGATAAGGGAACCCAGCCGGGCAGCGCATTAGAGAAGGCCTACCACGGCGGAACGGTCGTCGACCACTTCCCGGACAAGGCAGCGGCCTCTGCCGCTACAGGAGCGGGCACTGAAACTGCCGCAACAGCGGCGCAGAGCGGAACAACTACAGTCGAAGCCGCGGCCGGCGTTGCTGGTGCAGAGACTGGCGGCAAACCGATCGACTACCGCAGCATTCTTGTCACCAAATCGACATGGGGCATGCCCGACCTGGCCGCTTCCGATCTTGTCGAAGGCAAGGGTATTCGCTTTTTCGGCTTCACACAGCAGCAACCACAAATGACGATTGCAGACCTTGAGAATCTCGTGAAACACAATAACGCAGATATTCCTCCGGAAAAAACTCACATGATCCCCGTTTTCATGCAAAACGAGCAGGAGTTTACAAAGCTTCATGAGACCGTCCAGTCGGAGATCAAGGCGCGTCATCCAAACGGCATTCCCGACAAAAACGTGACTGTTCTCAAATTCAGCGAACAACCCTAGCACCCCTTAACCCTTTTACTCTAAAACTCTAACGTATGTCCTACACGCTCCCTCCTCACCTTGCGCCGTATCTGACGCTCAACCTTTTTGAAGAGCTCGGCATTAGCACTTGGCCCCCGCAAGAACAGGGGCAGTTCCTCGAACGTCTTGGCGAGGTGATCCACCTCCGCCTGATCAAGCGCATCATCCAAACGCTCAACGAGGAGCAACGCATTCGCCTGGAAGCGCTTCTCTCGCAAGAAACCGTCGAGGACAAGGCGCTCGAGCTGTTTCTCCAACTCGAAGTCCCAAACTTCGAGGGCATGATCGGCGAGGTGATCGCCGAGTACAAAAAGGACCTCCTCGATAAGTACGCACAGATCTCAAGTCTTGGAACATCCGATACAGACCAACCGGCGGCCTGACAGCCTGCTGGAGAAAAAAACGCGCATCAGGCGCGTTTTTTCGTTTCCCTCTTTTTGATACTCTCCTCGTACTGCCGCACGTACTCCTCGAGCCGTGACGCGGCGACTGGATTCTGCGCACGGATATCTTTCAATAGCTGTTCGTACTCGCCGGTTTTACCCATTTTTCTCAGCATCAGCAACTTTACGAGAATAAACTCGCCGCTTTCGCGTTGCAACTGCATTCCCCTTTCTCCGAACGCAAGAACATCATCTTGAAATTCACCCGAGACATCCCGCTGTGCAATGGCGAGCCAGAAAGCCCCACTCTCATAAGGATAACCTCCCGCGCGCTGGACCGCATCCATGATTTCTGAAAGCGGCGCATTGATAGTCAAAAGCAATTTTGCACGCTGCCACTGGCCGCTTTGTGCATTCCAATCGGCATCGAGTGCTTTATTCAACATAGTGCGGGTATTTTCATTATCGCCTGCAGCCGCGAGTGCCTCGGCGCGCGCATAGAGCGCCACGGAACGGCCGGGCGCGTGCTGAACTATTTTCTTCGTAAGCTCAAGATTCTTTTCAATAAACGAGCGGTCGTAAGGTATTGCCACGCGGTAGAGCTTCGAGAGACCGAGCTGATAGATGATGTCGTTCGGATGCGCCTTCACCGACTCCTCAAGCTGTTCGACGCCGTACACAAGTGCAGCTCGAAATGCCGATTCATCCATCTCTCCCCGATAATTCGAAACAATACTGCTGCCAAGCTGCATGCGAACAAAATCACTTACTGGCGATGGCACGGCAAGCGCATTCTGGTAGTACGCAAAACTTGCTGTCGGATCGCTTTTGGCCGCCGTATGCGCGCGAGCGCCCTGCATACTGGCGGCGTACGCGAAACCGTTCGCATAGATGCAAAGACCTGCCACGACTGCAAGTGAGGGAATGACAGCAAGGGAACGACTCCGCGATAGCGCAGCATCAGAACCCAGAGTCTCATCATTTTTCTGAGAGATTGAGAATGTCAAAAGTCCGAGGAGAAATGAAAAAACGACCACCGTCCCCGGTGTGTCAAATGCCGTCATAGTCAAGAAAAAATAACCGAACACGGCGCCTGAAATGACGATAATCTGACGCCGCTCACTCCCCTTTTGCGCGCGCCGAATGCCGCGCAGAGCGCACACGAATACTGTGATCCAAAAAATCGCGTACGCGCCCAGACCAACAACTCCCGAACCGACCAATACATCAATTGCCGTATTGTGCGCACGATCGTACCACTGCTCAGTAAGGATGTTCTTTATCTGAGGATCTGGCGAAAAAACGGCATTGAATGCGATCGGATAATTTTCCGGACCCCATCCAAAAAGCGGCCGTTCGCGAAAGCCTTCCAGGCCGATATCCCACAATGCAAAGCGGTCGCTGCCTTGAAATGTCTCGGTGAGAACGCGCGTAGCGGCATAGGGAAGCCGCTCTTTCGCAAATTCCCTTCCCTGCTCGGTCTGAAACCACGCGACAACGCCACTAGCGACAATAAGGATGGCAACTCCTACTGCACTCGCGGCGACGCGCGTTCGACGGGCATTCATCGAAAAGACATACCCAATACCGAACATGAGAGCCGTAACAAGAAGCAGAAGAATGGCGCCGCGACTTCCCGACAAGATGAGTGCGATGACATTGAGTACGGCCGCACCGGCAAAAAACCAGCGGAATCTCGCAAACTCTTCGCGTATAAATACAGCTCCTGCAAGAAGGATATGGAGATAGGCATACATGCCGACAAACACCGGATTGCCGAGGATCGAGAGGATCCGATGCCAGTCGATATCAGAGCGAGTAAATTCTATTATTCCGACCACAGAGACGACGACTGACACGCACAATGAAACGATGCACAGCAGACGCCAGTCACGCCAGCCCCTGAAAAACTCGTTCAAAAGAAAAAAGTACGCGATGGCGTGCGCGAGAAAGAAAACGCCAGTCATGCGCTCATGCGTCGACCAAAACGACCTGCCGAAGTCCGTACCAAAGAAGGCACTGACTAGACTTACTGCGAAAAAACCCGCGAATGCAAGAAATAGCGGGTGTTTCCATGACTTGTGCGTTCGTGCCCCAATAAGCAGCGACATCAGCCACAGCGCAAGCGCGCCCTCGACAAGCACCTGGAATACGATCGCCTTCGTGAAAATAAATGGATAAAACGTGAGCGGGTCAAAAACCAACGGTACCGCAAGCGCGGAGCCCAGTAGTATCTGCACGCAGCGGCAAAGGAGGACGTTGGGAGAATGCATGTGTGTAGATAATTTAGTGGAATTTCTTCCCTAAGATAATCATCTGAAACGTCTTGAGTAGAATGCGTATATCGAGCACCCTTTACTCACAGTTCAAGTCAGAGCTGGCATTCTGACAGCTACGAAACAATGCGCAAGTTCATCGAGGCATGACGCTTTAGATTGCCTGATATTCATTGACGGGTACCATAAGAGGAATTAAGATGGTATGGATATTATTGTGCATTCTATGTCGAAAAATAATCTTTGTATAGGTATTGTGGGCTATGGATATGTCGGAAAGGCTGTTCATAAACTTTTTGAAGATCATTACAAGATCAAAATCTACGATCCTCTATACAGAGATTCGCTTGATCCGCTATTCGTCCAATCATACGAAGAACTCAGCAATTGTAGCCTCAGCATTGTCTGCGTTCCAACCCCCATGGGTACAGATGGGAATTGTGATATATCTTATGTTCAAGATGCAGTGGAATCAATCCCAACGGAACTTGTCCTAATTAAATCAACCATTCCTCCTCATACAACAGACGAATTGCGGAAACGCACACAAAAGCGCATCGTTTTCTCTCCGGAATACATAGGGGAAAGCAGTTATTACAATCCGTATTTTTCTTCGAGCATGAAAGAGGTGCCTTTTTGCATACTTGGAGGGGATGCAAAGGATACAGGCTGCATTATCGATTTACTTCTACCCGTACTGGGACCAACCAAGACCTACTTCCAAACGACAAGTCTCAATGCGGAGATAATCAAGTATATGGAGAACTGCTACTTTGCAACAAAGGTCACATTCATCAACGAAATGTATGAAATCTGTAAAGCATTCGGGGCTGATTGGCATCAGGTGCGAGAAGGCTGGCTTCTTGATCCCCGTATCGAGCGAATGCATACAGCAATTTTTCCTCACAAAAGAGGTTTCTCAGGAAAATGTTATCCAAAAGATCTGAGTGCACTCATTGAAGCATCAAAAAAAGCTCGCTATCTCCCCAAATTCCTAATGGAGGTATGGGAAAGCAATAGACGATTTCGATCATTAAATAATGAACCGCCAAAGACAGAAGAAATTCAAACTAGTGTGGAATCGCAGAGTAGTCAATAATATGTGCGGTATATTCGGGGTAATAGACAAAGCGATTTCACCACCGACGCTTGAATCCTGTCGAGATAGTCTCACAAACCGCGGCCCGGATGACGCTGGTATTTTTTTGGATCAGGGGGTCGGTTTTGGGCACAGGAGACTTTCCATCATAGATTTGACCTCAAACGCCACCCAACCGATGTCAGCGCAGGATGGCTCTCTATGGATTACCTTTAACGGTGAAATTTATAACTATCGGGCACTTCGCACGGAATTAGAGGTGCGAGGATATGCTTTTAGAACAAAAAGCGATACTGAAGTTATTCTCCATGCGTATGAGGAATGGGGACGAGACTGCGTTCATAAATTCAGAGGGATGTGGTCATTCGCTCTTTATGACAAACGAAAGCAAAAAGTATACCTTTGTCGCGATCGCGTAGGCGTCAAACCTCTCTACTATTCACTTCAGGGATCAACGTTTCTGTTTGGATCCGAACTCAAAGCTCTCATCAAATATCCTGCCTATAAAAAAGAGGTAGACCACCGATCACTCTCTCTTTTTTTTCAATTTGGGTACATTCCCGCGCCATTTAGTATTTTCAAAAATACGTTCAAGCTTGAGTCTGCTCATTGGCTTGAAATTGCCCTCCCCTCGTTGGACATGAAAAAATATTGTTATTGGGATGTTTCAGACTATTATCTCAAAGGGATTACCATGAAAAGGGAGGGATACTGGAATTCGCGCAGCCTGACCGATATTACTCATGAACTTGAGGAAATATTAACCGAGGGAATTCAATTACGAATGGTTTCCGACGTACCTGTTGGAGTTTTCCTCAGTAGTGGTGTTGATTCAGCACTCGTGACAGCTTTGCTCGCAAAAAACCACCAAAATCTCAAGACTTTTACCATTGGTTTTCATGGAGACAACCTTTATAATGAGGCGCCACGCGCAAAGGAAATAGCTCGCTATCTTAAAACTGATCATACTGAGCATTATTTCAAGCCAGAGGACATAATGCCCCTTATCTCAACAATCCAAGAATTGTATGATGAACCCTTTGGTGACAGTTCAGCTCTCCCGACATATCTTGTGTCAAAAATTGCGAGCAAAAAAGTAAAAGTTGTTCTTTCTGCCGACGGAGGCGATGAGCTCTTTGCGGGGTATAATCACTTTTATTTTCTTGAAAAATACAAAAAAATTATTCGGCTCGCGTCTGTCCCAGGGATGAGAAAAATTCTTAGTAATGTTGGAATTTCTACCTTCATTGAGACTGCAAGTCTCTCCTTGAAAAGACGACCATTGAATGTGAAAAAAAAAATTCAAAAAATCTTTACAGTTGCCGACCTTCACTCGCTGTCAGAAAGGTTTCTCGCCCTCAAGGAGGAATATACAGCTTCCGATAGAAGCGCATTAGGACTTTCAATACCCCATCCCCTCCGGCCATTTAAAGCTATAGAAAACTCTCTCGATCCCCTCTCATTATTCATGACTATTGATTTTGACACCTACCTTCCTGACGATATTCTTACTAAGGTAGACCGAGCATCAATGGGCGTTTCTATTGAGAACAGAGAGCCGCTCCTTGATAATAAAATTATTGAATTTACTGCAACTCTTCCTTCTTCACTCAAGTACAGGAATGGTGAGCGAAAATTCATAGCAAGAAGAGTCCTTGAGCGCCACCTTCCTCTATCCATGCTTAATTCTCGAAAACAAGGCTTCAGTATTCCATTTGAACATCCGATGTATAAAAATGAATTGATGAAATTAACATCACAGTACCTTACTCAGCAAACCGTCAAGGAATTTGGATTTGTTAACTATGCTACGCTCGAAAAATTTCTGAATGAATGGAGAAGGGGTTCTACTACAAATGTTAAAATATGGCTTTTACTTGTTCTCCATATGTGGGGAAAGCGATATCTATAAAATATGACTCAGAAAATTCGCGTCATTGCTGTTATTCCTGGAAGTGAATCTGGCGTCTCTATGATATTTGTAAAAAGACAGATTGATTCACTTCGGGAGCATGGCGTCTTAATTGAAACTGTCTATATACCACAATGGACTCCTTGGGTTGTCTGGAAGACTCTAAAGACGATCCGATCGCTCGTAAAGACATTCAAGCCACATATACTTCATGCTCATTATGGGACAGCAACATCCTTCCTGTGCAGTCTTTTGGGAATCCGGCCTTTAGTTATCACTTTTCGTGGTGACGATCTTAACTATACGCCTGATTTTAATTTACTTAAAAACATTGCAGGGAAAACACTTTCTTTTCTTTCAATCCTATGCGCCTCAAGGATTATATGCGTTAGTGCTCAGCTTCGATCAAGTCTTCCCTATGGCAAATCGAAGTCACTCATTATCCCAAGCGGTATTGATATAAATCTTTTTTTACCTCAAGACAGAATTACGGCAAAGAAAAAAATAGGACTAAATCCTGAGAGGCATTATATTCTTCTCAACATCGGAAAAGAACCTATACTTAAGGGACTTCCACTCGTGAAAAAGGCTATTGAAATTGTTAAAAAAACATTTCCTCAGACTGAACTCCTTCTCATATCCGGGCAAATCAATCCAGAAAAAATGCCGCTTTACATTAATGCTTCCTCATGCGTCGTCATGGCAAGCAAGCGTGAAGGATCTCCCAACATTATCAAAGAAGCATTAGCATGCACAACACCGATTGTATCTGTTGATGTTGGTGATGTGTGTGAACGGTTAGAAGGGATAACATCCTCCTTTATTGTTGAAAGAACTCCTCACGGACTCGCCGAGGGCATCATGCGTGCATTGAGGTCTGATCGCTCCAATGGACGAGAATTCCTTGCGTCCATAGACAAGGATGCTGTCTCTGAAAGAATAATTGACGCCTATCGATCGCTCCTATGATATTTATTTTAACTCTGATTTTCGCTGCGTTAATTCAGTTCTGGCTCACCTATGCTCTGTGGAAGAAAACAAGAGATGTGGGTTTTCTCATCGGGAGCTTTTTTTTGTATTACTGGAGTCTCCATGGTGCGTGGTTTATTTCAATAAATAAAACTTTCTCAACAGAGATTGCTCCATGGTATTTCTATCTTGAAGACAAACTTTTTCCTGTATATCTTGATGCAAATTACTATTTTTCTATCATTCTCTATTCCATTTTTATTTATGCGATACTCTTAGTCGCACTTTTTTTTACCAGAGGAAAAACGGCGGAAGATTTTCCTAACAACCATTCGATTTGCATTTCCCATTCTCGATTAATTTTTATTGCTTTTTTTTCTCTGATTGCGAGCTTTCTCTGTGTAAAAGGGGATGTCTTTGAAGCTATTCAATCAAACGCATCAATTTATTTAACAACGCGCCTATCACCAAATCCCCTCTTTACTCTTCATATTTTATTGAATTTCACTCTCTCAACCTCACTTGCTATTGGAATAGCTACCTACATCTCCAACAAGAAAGCGATATTTATTAAATCGCTAGAAAAAAGATTCGTTCTTCTTGCATATGTATTGCTCTCAATCGTAGCGTATGCGTATCTGATGTTTCTCGGAAATAAAAATGAACTTCTTTTTGCTATTATCATTTGTATTCTTATTTTTTTTAAGAATGCTGGATTTTCCCATATGCGACAACTCTCCATACTTACCTTCTCGGGTGTGTGCAGCGTTCTCCTCCTTGCAGCAGTTGAGCTTATACGTCGATTCGGAATCTATGACCTTATACGTCACTTAAATCTTCAAGAAATTTCATGGGTGCTTCAGCAAATTTTTATCCATGCTGAAGCGTTTTCTCCTCATTTTTCGCTCTACGGGACACTTTCATATGCCATCCCGCTCTCCTATGGATCAAGTTTTCTGACCCTCGCATCTTCTATAATTCCGCGGTTTCTCTTTCCAAATCGACCCCTGGAAGTCTATTATCTTTACGCTGACAGTGTTTTTGCCATACAAGATCAAGGATATACCATCCATCAAGCGACGGGATGGTTCCTCAACTTTGGTGTACCGGGTGTTCTTATCGCGGGTATATTTCTTGGGTGTCTCTGGGCCTATTTCTATAATAAATCACAGACTGAGTGGAGCTCATTATCATCGTCAGAACTCAAAAAAGTATATCTTATCCTCTCCCCCATTTTTTTTGTAGCGATTCTTCCAAATATCCTTCGAGGAGGGATAGAAAATTATAAAGGAGTAGCGCTTCAGGGTTTTATACTTCCATTCCTAATCTTCTTCGTTTCTACCAAATGGTATTATCTTAATGGAGAAAAATCCTTCGTAATGTCCTTAAAAGAATCGCAAGATCAAAAAGAAGTGATTGATTCTTAATATAAAAAATATCATAGCGAAGCTTTTCCCTAGTTTCCTCGATATCTACCGGTGCATCCATTTGGATTTGAGCCCATCCAGTCAAACCTGGCTTCGCGAAAAGACGAGCTTCGTAAAAAGGTATTGTCACCTTAAGAGAGTTCACAAATTCGGGTCTCTCAGGTCGCGGTCCCACAATCGAAATGTCGCCGCGCAAAATATTAATAAACTGGGGTAATTCATCAATATAAAGTCTTCTTAGAACCTTGCCGATAGGCGTAATCCGAGTGTCATTTTTTTGCGCCCATTGAGGGCCATTCTTCTCTGCATCGACAACCATTGTCCTAAATTTATAGAGTCGAAATGGTTTCCCATTTTTTCCGACACGAATTTGAGCATACAAAATCGGCCCTGGACTTGTTATCTTTATGAAAAGTGCTGCAATAAGAAAGAGCCAAAATGTAAGCACAATACTAAAAAAAGAAAAGGCAATATCAAGTAATCGCTTAAGAGTCTGGCTGGCAAGCGATCGCTTGGTTGTTAAATTTTCAAAAACCCATCCATTATTAAGATATTCAAACGGAATCTTGCTCGTATATTTTTCATAAAAACTAATTAAATTTTGAAATGAGAGCGTTGGAACACTTCCATAAAGCGACTGTAGCACCTGAGAAACCTCATTGCTTGGAAAAAAAATGACTTTCTGGACATTTTTCTCTTTGAGCGCAGATATAAAGCATTGCTCATCGGTAAAAAAATGATTGTCGATTGGTTGTCTTGACTGCGGAATAAATACAAGGAGTTCAAGTTGCTGAAGTGCAAGCTCTTTCTCAAAATTTGGCATACGGCCAACATCTGGAAGGATAAGGGCAATTGTCTCTTTTAAACCCTTATGGAGAAATCCATATATACTTCGCGTTACAATAAGAAAAATGGAGAAAATCAGAAGATGTATCAGAAGAATTGTTTTAGGGGCAATCAATAGCTGGGGCTGAAAGTAAAAATAGAGGGCACTCATTGAGATAGCAAAGAAGAAAAACATCGCAATTTTAGACAATTGCCTCTTCCTTCCTTCATTGAAATGAGTATAAAGTTCACATGCGTACAATAGTATTAGATAGAGCGCATGAAGTAAGGAAAAATGAACGAAAAGAGCAGATACTGCCTCATCTTGAAAATTTGGAAAACTGCCAAATCGAATACTGAGAGCACTGTAGAGCGAGCAATACATCAGCACTCCATCGATACCTGTAAATATGAAGTATTTTTTTATCTTCATAGTTCAGCTATAAAAACATTTTTGCCCATTTTGCAAGAAGATATGTGCGAAATATACTCACATGATTAAGGCTGCGGGATCCATTCAACATTTCAATAATCTGATCGCTATTCACATAATACTGAAGAAATTCATTATGCCCTATGGTTGCAGCGATCTTTTCTCGATACTTATAAAGCCACGGTTCTTGCGGAGCAGCAAATCCGAGCTTGCTTCGCCTTTTCGCTATCTCAAGAGGTAGAATACCCTCGAGTGCATCGCGAAGTATATATTTTGTAAAACCGTTCTTCATTTTATATGACAAGGGTAGGGAAGCTATTTTTTCAACGAATCTATGATCGAGAAACGGCAATCGGGATTCAACAGAGTGGGCCATCATATTCTTATCCTCATAGCGCAAAAGTACTGGAAGACTCCAGGTCGTATAATCATTTTTAATTCTTGACCCGAGATCAGAAGTATAACCATATGCAAGACTCCTATGAGAATATAACTTAGCAAAAGAATCTCTAAGGAGGCGAGCGGTCGAAGTGCTAAGATCTTTCTTTAAATATTTCATTCCGTGTTTAAGGTGAAGGGTTTTCAGTATCTCGTATGATGAAAAGAATGAAATTCCCTCCCAAATGAATCGAGAAAAAAAACGTTTCTCAAGCAGCTTCTTTAGGTAGAAAAAGTAGAATTTGCGATATCCACAGAGACCCTCATCCGCTCCCTGACCATCAAGAAGCACCTTTACATATCGTGATGACTCTTGCGCCACACACCACTGAGCAAAAATACTTGTAGATCCGAAGGGCTCTTCCTGATGCCACAAAAGCTTCTCAAGATCTGCATCAAACTGTTCTGGTTGTGGGAACGTATAATGCGGAAGGATCGATGTATTCTTTTTTACAGCCTCGATATAGGTCCTCTCATCAAGAGAAGGATCATCAAAACACGCCGAGAATGTCTGAAACTGGTGCGAACCAGGAAAGAAACGATCTATCACTGAGACAATAGAGGAAGAATCGATACCACCGGACAAACATGATCCGACGGGCACATCGCTTCGCAATCGAATCCGAACAGAATCAACAAACAATTCGCGTATTTCATCCTTAATAGATGAATTATAATCGTAACCGTTTTCATTTGATACTTCAAAATCCCAATATTTTCCTAACTGCATGTTTTCTCCTATTTCCATCCATGATGCAGGCGGTAACTTTTTCACTGATTGAAAGAAAGTTTCCTCGGTGTGATCAAGCATTCCATGCAACAGATAATCATAAATCAATGATTCATTCGCTCGAACCTTCGACATCTTCATTAGAAGCGCTTTTATCTCCGAAGAAAAGATCAGAGTGCTGCCATCATAGAAGTAATAGAATGGCTTTTCTCCAAATCGATCTCGAGCACAAAATAATGTACGTTTCCGAGTATCCCAAATTGCAAATGCCCACATCCCATTAAATCGCGGAAGGCATTCCCTTCCCCACTCCTGGTAGGCGGCAAGAAGAACTTCTGTGTCTGTTTTTGTTAAAAAAACGTGGCCACGTTTTACGAGCTCATCGCGCAACTCAATGTAATTATAAAGCTCGCCATTATAAGTAATAACCAATGAAGCATCTCTATTTTTCATTGGTTGACTTCCATTATCAGATGCATCGATAATGGCGAGTCGTGCATGTGCAAGCCCGACATTCCCGTCGATAAAATAACCCTCTCCATCAGGCCCCCTATGTTTCATGAGTTTAATCATTGACGAAAGATCATCAATCAAGACCTGTCTTCCATGAACATTAATGATTCCTCCTATTGCACACACACGTTTGATCGATACATATTTTTTTCTGTTTATTGTCTCCTGAATGTCGCTGCAGCAGACATTCTGGAGCCATTCTCATCGTAAAGAAATTTAATCAAAATAAAGCCATCACGACAGGCAATTCTAAGATTGTCACCTATTATATCCATACTACCGAGTGAAAGATTGTGCGATTTTTTTTGAAAATTTATACCAGGATGCAAATAGACTATCCTGTCATTAAGCGATACTTGAACACCTTTCTTTCTGGGATGATGAAATGCCCGAATGAGTTTTTCGATATCATAAAAGGACATTTCAGGATCGAATAGAGCTTGAATGCAATCCTTTGATCCATATACAGTTTTTTCCCTTTGTTGAATGAGACCTTCCGGTATATCGTTACCAAGCAGCGGAAAAAAATATTTTTTTAAAAGATCACGCCCTTTACTGTCGGCTTTTTTTACAAGCGAGTAACCATGCTCCCCTCTTGATACCGCAAATGAAACTCGCCCAATAATATTACCGGTATCAACCCCCTCATCAATATGATGGAGGATGAGCGAGTATTCACGATGTTCCCCCACAATAATGCGCTCATCAATAGAGCCACCTCTCAGTGGCCAACCGCGATGTATATTCAAGCATGCGCGTGATGGAATGCGAATAAGATCCCTCGAAAATATTTTGGGAAATTGAACAACAAGAAATAAAGTTGGCTCGAGTCGTTTAAGTTTTTCGCAAAATGATGGCTCATTAACATCGTTTCCTTTTGCTGACAAAAGCGAAATGCCTTCCTTTTGCGCCAATCCCCTTAACGTTCCGTATCCATATCCTCCATCATCTGTGGTGACAACACTTACCACTGAATGATTATTTTCTTTCTTGAGCAACTTGATTAACTCTTTAAAGCAAAGAAGTGTTATACCATATCCTTTATTTCGCCCAAAAAATACAATTCGTTCCCTCATAATACTCTTTTAAGAAAGTATTCAAGCGACATTTTATCATCGGGCCGAATAAGGAGCTCAGTGAGTTGATCTTCAGAAAAGAAACCAAAAGCTTGTCCCTCTGTAAGATGAACGACACTGGATCGATCACATTTACCAAAGAAAACATATTCTCTCTTATTGTTATATACGTATTTTTTTATAAGTGAAAACTCTTTCAAGTCAAAACCTAACTCTTCCTTAATCTCTCGTATAATTGCATCATATTCAGTTTCATTCTCTTCAATGGTTCCACCAAAGAGTGCCCAATGATTTGGATATCTAATCGCGGGATTATTATCGCGCAATTGCATGAGAAAACAGCCCTGATTGTCGCGAAGGATTATACTGACACCTCCTGTACGAGTTTTCAAAAATTCATTCATTAATACGCCATAACTCTCTACATCAGTCGGGGTAGTAAAATCATGCCGCATGCCACGACTCAGATAGAGCATATGGTTATCTAGCGTATCTCCAAATTCTGCAAGAGAGGAGCTCCTTTCCTGACAAGCTAATTGAGGGAGGATGTGACGTGATAGTATTGAGACTCCTGTTGATGCAAGTGTCGCGATGTTAGCATTATCCGCAGAGGGCGCCTGACACCTATAAATATATGGCGCGAGAGCCAAACATGTCCCCTTTTCAAACACCATTCTTCCTCCCTGCTCTGTCGGAGCTGCAGTAACAAGTGTAAGCATTTCCGCTGACTGCTCATTAAAGCAGTGCACCGCGCGACTAATGTCCTCGTTATCATCAAATATATTATCGGGACAATACAAGAGAATGTCATTCCCCAAAATAGCAGGAAGGGTGCTCTGAATTGCATTGATAAGGCCATGGGGAGTCTCTTGTATAGCAAATTGGAACTTGTTTCTGGATTGATGATCCTCCAGATGAGTTTTGATGAGCTCCCCCCCCTCCCCATGAACAATGACAATTCTTTCTAAATCAAGCTGAAGTAAGGAATCGAGAGCATAATCAATAAGCGCCTTATTATCAATTTTTATAAGGGCTTTTGGCATCTTTTCCGTGAGCGGCATCATGCGAGTACCCGCTCCAGCTACCGGCACCAAACCAATCATAGAATTACTCTTAAGTAATATAATTTTATGTTAGAGTACAATTGCTTACAAGCCATTGCCTTTACTTTTTAGAATGTACTCCTTAAATTATAGAGGCCAATTTCAATATCTATGGATCTGAGGAAAGAAAAAGAAAGAGAGCATGCGAATCGACTTCAAGGATCGCTTTATCAAGGCCAAGAGGACGTCGAGAAAATAGCTCCAAACAATAAATACTATAGCATTGCAAGAAAAAGTGATTCCTTTAAAAAGGAATGGTTACTTAGAGAAATTAAGCCCGGAATGAAAGTTCTTGATTTTTGCTGCGGGAATGGTGAAAATGCGCTCTTTCTAGCTCGCCATAACATATCCGTTATTGGAATTGATATATCCGATATCTCTATCCAAATTGCACGTTCGAAGGCGGAAAAGGAGGATGTTTCGTCATTTACGGCTTTTCATGTTATGGATGGTGAGCATATGTCATTTGGAGATTCTGAGTTCGATATAATTATGTGTGAAGGGGTTCTGCACCATCTTGACTTTGAAAAAGCGGTTCAGGAACTTCATCGAGTACTTAAAGCATCCGGCAAAATTATTTGCAATGAACCTCTTGCCTACAATCCCCTCATCAACCTTTACAGAAAACTTACCCCCAGCCTCCGAACCGAGTGGGAACTTGAGCACCTCATTAAACGCGAGCATATCACTATTCTTCGTAAATACTTTAAGACCTCTCGTCTCTTTTTTTTCCACTTAACAACCCTTTGCGCTGTCCCTTTTAGAAATCATCGTTTTTTTTACAAAATATTGAGTCTCTGTGAAAAAATCGACGGGATTATTTTAAAATTACCTCTCGTTCAATGGCTCTCCTGGCAAATTGTCCTGACAGTTCAGGGAAAGAAATAAGTATAGTATGCGAAAAAAGCGAAGCATTTGGATTATCAATCACTACTCTGACGGGCCCTGGGGACCTGCTACTCGCCATTTTGACTTAACAAAATCGCTTGTTAAC
>CAZUKY010000008.1:0-39195 GCA_964621085.1 uncultured Gammaproteobacteria bacterium
GCACGTACGTACTCGAACGCCATGAGGCGTATTACGGGACGCCGCCGTTTTTGGACAAGATCACGTTCAAGCTTTACCCTGATATCGATTCTGCGATTAACGCGCTCAAGAACAAAAATGTCGACGGCATCAGCTTCTTGCCGCGAGAGTTGCGGGATCGATTGGCGAAAAAAAACAACCTTGCGTATTATACGTACAGTCTTCCCCAGTACACCGCCGTTTTTTTCAACCAGTCGAAAAATTCCGACCTGTCCGCAAAGGCGGTCCGCCAGGCGCTTGCGCTTGCCATCGACCGGGAGCGGATCATTCGCGAGGCGCTTGCAGGAGAGGGCTCTCTCGTCAATGCGCCGATCCTGCCTGACTTCATCGGCTATGCGCCGGATATTCCGTCGTACGGCTACGACGCCGGACGGGCTGGCCGTCTCCTAGAAGAGGCGGGATGGAAAAAGAACGCAGACGGTTTTCTGGTAAAAGCGGCAACCAAGAAGGATGATCAGGAGCGGTCTCTTGCGATCCGCCTGACAACGATCGACAGTGCGGAAAACGCCCGCGTTGCGGCAATTGTCAAAGAAAACTGGGAGGCGCTTGGCGTCAAGACAGAGATCGAGCTGGTTGATCCGATGCGCATTAAGGAGTCGGTCATCGATACGCGCAACTACGAAGCGCTTCTCTACGGCTCGATTATCGGGGCAGACCCGGATCTATATCCGTTCTGGCACTCGAGTCAGGCAACGTCGCCGGGACTCAATCTGAGCCAGTTCAGCAATGAAAAGGCGGATGCGCTGCTGGAAAAGGGCCGCACGACGGCTGACCCGAAGGCGCGCGCGGATGCGTATATCGCATTCCAAAAGATCCTTTCCGACGAGCTGCCGGCTATCTTCCTGTATAATCCGTCCTATAATTACGTCGTATCTTCAGTCGTGCGCGGAATTCGGGACGAACAGCAGATCGTGTATCCGTCAGACCGTTTTGTCGACATGCACGTGTGGTATACTAAAACACGACGGACATTGAAGTGAGGTGAAAATTGATATCCCTCTAACAAACATGCCGCGGTGGTGAAACTGGCAGACACGCATGGTTCAGGGCCATGTGTCCGCAAGGACGTGTGGGTTCAACTCCCACCCGCGGCACCAGAGAGCGTTTGCGAACGCTCGAGAACATACGATATGTAATATGCGCCTCACTCGGTGGCGAGTGCGGCATAGGTTACAAGTTATATGTTTTTGCGACGCTTGGTCGCTCGTATAATTTACCGCTCGCGCTTCATGTATCACGCGAGCGTCTGATAATTAACAATTCAGCGAAATGGTTCCACGAGAATCAGGGCGTTCGGCAAAAGATGCCGGCCCCAAACGGCACCTTTCCCGTCCGGCACGGACCGGGGCTGGTGCCGATACGCGCCGCCGCATCACGCGGTCTGACGTGCAACGGCCGGGCCCCGTTGCGGCGAGCGCTCATGATAAAAAGCTCCGCGTTATTCCGCTTGGCGGCGTCGGGGAGTTCGGCCGCAACATGATGGTTATCGAGTACGGCAATGACATGCTCGTCATTGACGTCGGATTTATGTTCCCGAATACGACCATGCCCGGCATCGATTACGTGTTGCCCGATATAGAGTATGTTCGGAAAAACCGCCATAAGCTGCGCGGCATTTTCATCACGCACGGGCACATGGATCACATGGGCGGCATCCCCTATCTCATCAAGGAGATGGGCATGCCCACGGTGTACGGCAGCAAGCTGACGATCGGCATGGTCCAGGAGCGCCTCGAAGAGTTCAATTTGGTGCGCCATGTCCGTTGTGCCGAGGTCCATCCTGACGACACGCTGCAGCTTGGATCATTCAAGCTGACGTTCTTCCGCGTCAACCATAACATTCCCGACAGTCTTGGGGTCGCCGTACATTCGCCAATCGGCACGATCATCAATACCGGCGACTGGAAATTCGACCATACCCCGCAAGACGAACGTCCGACCGAGTTCGGCAAACTGGCGCGTCTGGGCGAGGAGGGCGTGCTCATGCTTTGTTCGGACAGCACCAACTCGACCAAGCCGGGATTCTGCATTTCCGAAAAAGACGTCGGCGAGAGCCTGGAGACGCTCTTCCGAAAAGCCCAAGGGCGCATCATTGTCGCGACATTCTCGTCGCTGATTTCGCGCATCCAGCAGATCATCAATGCCTCTGTCTCTCTCGAGCGCAAAGTCGCGATTTCGGGCATGAGTATGGAAAAGGCGCTGACCGTCGCCTCTAAACTTGGCTTTTTGAAGGTGCCGCGCGGTACCATCATTAAGCTTGATGAGATCGGCAAGTATCCCGACCACCGAGTCGTTGTCATCTCGACCGGCAGCCAGGGGCAGGAGTCCTCGGCCCTGGGTCGGATGGCGCGCGGCGAGCACCGCCACGTGAAGATCCAGCCCGGCGATACTGTCGTCCTCTCCTCATCGCCGATTCCCGGTAATGAGCGCGCGATCACCGCGCTGATGGACAACCTCTTCCGGCTCGGCGCCAATGTCATTTACAACCAACTGTTTGACGTCCATACCTCCGGACATGCGCATAACGAGGAGCAGAAGCTGATGCTCGGTCTGACGCGACCTAAGTACTTCATGCCGATCCATGGCGAGCGGCATATGCAGGTGCGCCATGCCGAGATCGCGCGGCAGCTCGGATGGGATGACAAGAATATCTTTGTCGTGGACAATGGCGCGATCATCGAGTTCAATGCGCAGGGGCAGGGGCGCGTGGCGCCGCAGAAGGTGGATGTCGACTACATTATGGTCGACGGCCTGGGTGTCGGAGACATCGGCAATGTCGTCTTGCGCGACCGCCAGGTGTTGGCCGAAGACGGCATGGTCGTCATTATTGCGACCGTCGACAAGCACGGCAAGCTGACTGCAACTCCGGATATCATCTCGCGCGGGTTTATCTATGTGAAAAGCGCCGAGCACATCTTGCAGGAAGTCAGGGTCTTGGTGAAAAAGCTGATCGATGGCGCGACGGTCGAAGACATGAACAACTGGACGCCGGTGCGGAACAAGGTCCGCGACGATGTGGGCCTGCTGCTTTTCCAGCGTACCGAAAAACGTCCCATGATCCTGCCAGTGATTATCAAGGTGTAATACGACAACAAAAAAGACTCCCGAGGGAGTCTTTTTTGCGTTTTCATCTTCTTACTCGAGTACCGCTTTCGTTATGGTGATGGGTTGTTTCCAGAAGCGATTGATGAGCATGTGTGCGCGTTCGGAAAAGTCGCTGGAGAAAAATGTGATGGAGACATTGCGGGAGAGGCGCGTTTCCATCTCGGGATGGCGGCCGAGATAGGTGTGCAGTGATGCGGCGACGATGGGGCCCGGATCGATGATTCTGCAATTCCTGCCCATGATGCGCGCGATCTGTTTTTTGATGAGCGGATAGTGGGTGCATGCCAGGACAAGGGCGTTCACTTGCTTGAGTTTGAGCGGACGGAGATATTTTTTCAGGATCATTGTGCCTGCCGGAGTGTCTGCCAGCCCCTCCTCGATCAGCGGAACAAGGAGCGGGCAGGGTTCCGAGAGCAGCTCGATTTTTTCGGAGAGCCGTTTTTCGCACTCGCGGTTGTAGGCGTCCGACCGGACGGTTGCGCGCGTGCCGATGAGGCCGACGCGTTTTTCTTTTTTTGTTTTGAGCCGCTCCAGGGACTCGACAACCGGAATGATAATGCCGAGCACGCGGCGGTCAGGGAAGCGGGCGGGGAGCCACTCTTGCTGCAGTCGGCGCAGGGCAGACGCCGAGGCGCTGTTGCACGCGAGGATGACGAGTGCGCAGCCGCGTTCGAAGAGAAACTCGACCCCTTGGCGCGTGAACTCGTAAATGATCTCGTCCGAGCGGTCGCCGTAGGGCGCGCGCGCATTGTCGCCGAGATAGAGGTAGTCGTAGTCGGGGAGTTTTTTTGCGATTTCTGCAAGGACAGTCAGTCCGCCCAGGCCAGAGTCGAAGATGCCGATTTTCATAGAGTGCTGTGCGGGATTACGCGGCGGCTTCAGAAATAATATCCGTCACCTCTTTCAGTTTTTCATCCAGAAGCTTTCCCGTATTCGCCTCGAGATTGAGACGGAGCAGGTTTTCCGTATTCGACGGTCGGACGTTGCACCACCAGTCCGGGTACTCGATCGTGATCCCGTCGATGCGCGAGATCGAGGCTTTTGCAAAGTGCGATGCCAGGCGCTCGATGACCGCTTCTTTGTCCGCCACCTCGAAATTCGTTTCCTCGATCTTTGCACGCGTCATGAAGGGGGCGAGGAGTGCGGAAAGCGCCGCTTCTTTTTGTACGAGGGCGTTGAGGACGAGCGTGATTACCAGGAGTGGCGCCTCAAAGAATCCAATATCGCGGAAGTAATAGTGTCCGGATACTTCTGCGGCAAACAAGGCGTCTTTGTCTTGCATGACTTTTTTGATGAAGGTGTGGCCCACGCGAGTGAGAACGGGCGTGCCGCCGTTTGCGCGAATCGTTTCGGGAACTGCGTGCGTTGAGCGGAGGTCGTACGCGATCCGTGCGCCGCGATCGCGGGCAAGCAGCTCTTGGGCAAGCAGCGCGGTGATGTATTCGGGGGAGACTGGCGCGCCATTTTCGTCCACGAACACGATACGGTCGCCGTCCGCGTCCAGCGCGATGCCGCAGGCTGCGTGCTGTGCGCGAACGGTTTCGCAGAGACGAGCGATGTTTTTCTCCACGAGCGGGTTGGGCTCGCGATTCGGAAAGGTGCCGTCCAACTCGAAAGAGAGTGGGATCATCTGTGCGCCGATCGCATCGTAGTACGCGGCGCACAAAGGTGCGGATACGCCGTTGCCAGGATCGACGACGACGCGCACGGCGCGCGCGCGCGGGTCGATGGGGACGATCGAAAGATTCTTTCGCACGTACTCCTCCATGACGTGGGCAGTGCGCAACTCGCCGGACTGGGCTGCTTTTTCCAGCGCAGGGCCGCAGGCGAGAGATTTGATTTTTTTCGTATCCTCGTCAGGGAGCGGGAGGCCGCGCTCGTCAGCGAACTTCAGGCCGTTATAGTGCGCCGGGTTGTGCGAAGCGGTGATCATAACACCTGCGTCCAGGCCCAGATGCGGGATGGCAAAGTAAAACATCGGCGAGCTGGAAAGGCCAATATCGACGACGTCGGCATCCTGGCCGCGGATCGCCTCGATGACGGCCGCGTGCAGTGACGGCGACGAGGTGCGATTGTCGCGTCCGATGCCGATGCGCACGCGCCGGTTCGGCTTTTTTTCGCGTGCCGTCCGTGCGAATGCGGCGGCAATGGCCCCGGCGGCTGCCTCGTCGAGCTCGGCAGGATAGATGCCGCGAATATCATATGCGCGGAAAATGGAGGGATTCATAATGGGGAGCTGATTAGCTTTTTAGCCTGTAGCTTCTTAGTGTGAGTAAGCTATACTGAAAACTACCATGCGATCGCTTGATATTCAATCGGTTCTTGGTCCCTACCCTCCAAGCCAATCAGCTAATGAGTTAAGAAGCTAACAATCTCGATCATGCCCGTATTTCCGCGCAAGTTATTTTCGCTCGTAATGCGAAAGCCGCGTGCGTTGTTCCCTGAGCACCTGACGCCCCAGCTGAAGAGTTTTTACCTCTCCATTTCCATTCGCAACTTTGCAGCGGCGATGGTGGCTATCTTTGAGCCGATTTACTTGCACTCCATCGGTTTTGCGCTGTGGCAGATCGCACTCTATTATGCGGCCGTCTATGCGCTGTATTTTTTTGTCATTCCGCTCGGCGGCAAGTTTGTCGAGCGATTCGGTTTTTCTCACGGCATTATGGCGGCAACGTTTTTTGCTGTCGTATACTTCGTCTGCCTTCTCAATATTCCTCACTCGCCGATTTTTCTCGCGCTTGCAATACTCTCGTTGACGGTCGAGAAGGCGCTGTACTGGATCGGATATCACTCCGATTTTGCCTTTTTCGGTCAGACTGGCGCGCGCGGGCGCGAGATTGCGAACATGGCGCTCCTCGATTCCTTCGTTATCATCCTTGGCCCGCTTCTCGGCGGAACACTGATCACGTATTTCGGGTACAGCGCGCTTTATGCGGTCGCAGGAATCGTCATTCTCCTTTCCGCCGTGCCGCTGGCGCTTGCGCGCGAACTGGTCACGCCGCGCATCCTCTCGTATCGGCAGTGTTTGCGCGAGCTCTCCGCGCCGCATCAGCGCCGGGTCAGCATGGGGCTTTTCGGCTTCGGTGAAGAGATGATCCTCCTGATCGTCTGGCCGATTTTCATTTACCTGTCCTTCGGCTCGGCGCTGGGCGTCGGATGGGCGGTGGGCGCATCGACATTCGTCACGATGATCGTCATTATGCTCACCGGGTGGGCGAGCGACACACGAGACCGCAATGCGGTCTTGCGGATGGGCGCCGTCTTCACCTCGATGGCATGGGGCGCACGGTTGTTCGCAGCGAGTCCCGTCGCGGTTTTTGCCGTTGATCTGTTTTCGCGAAGCGCGCGGAACATCTTGATGCTCCCCATGTTTTCCGGCGTCTACGAGCACGCCTCGCACGACTCGATCGTGAGGACCGTGGTGTTTTTTGAGATGACGCTCTGTATAGCAAAGGCGGCGGCGGCGCTCTGTGTTGCCTTTCTCTTCTTTTTTGTCCCGGCAATCAGTTGGCATGCGGCGTTTGTTCTTGCCGCCTTCTTTTCGCTCTTCTATCTGTTGATGGCGAAACCGCAAGAACAGCCACTGTTCCGGCGGCTGTATTCTCGATTCGCGTCCCGTGCGGCGCGTACAGCCTCCTAATATGGACTCGGTCAGGCGTACGCTTCGTGAGGCAGGCATTGAGCCGCGACGGCATCGCGGACAGAATTTTTTGGCGGACGAAAACATTCTTAGAAAGATCGCCGATGCGGCCGATGTGCAACAATCCGACACTGTTCTTGAGGTCGGTCCTGGGCTGGGCGCACTGACGGAACGACTGGTGCAGCGCGCCGGGCGCGTGATCGCTGTCGAGATCGACAAAGACCTTGCCACATATCTGCAAAAAAAGTTCGCCGAAGAAAAAAATTTGACGATCATTAAAGACGACATCCTTGCCATCGAGCGCGAAAGCACCGGCCTTCTAGCCGCACGCTACAAACTCGTTGCAAATATCCCCTACAACATCACCTCGCGTCTTGTGCGATCATTCTTGGAAGAGGCTCCCCGGCCGGCCCGGATGGTTCTTCTGGTTCAACGCGAGGTCGCTGAGCGGATGTGCGCGCGCACGGCGCCGTTTTCGCTTCTGGCCCTTTCGGTGCAGTATTTTGGGACATGTCGCGTCTTGTTTCGCGTCTCGCGAGAGTGTTTTTACCCGAAGCCGAAGGTGGAAAGCGCCGTTGTCGAGATCGTGCCGCATCATCCCGCGCCCGCGCGAGCGGATCAGGAGCGATTTTTCCGCGTGCTGCGCGCCGGATTTGCGGCAAAGCGAAAAAAACTCTTTTCGAACCTGTCATCAGGCCTTTCTGTTGACCGCAACACACTGCAAAATGTCTTTACGGAGTGCGGGATTGCAGAGACCGCACGCGCCGAGGAGCTCTCTCTTGATGATTGGAAGCGGTTGGCTGCCAACTTTCAGTAAACCGATTGTTTTCTTTTTTTTATCCACAAAAATCGTCTTTACCCTTGAGATGGAAGGGGGTATACTTGAGGTATGGAATGAAAGGTGCGAATCCCCATTCCTTTGTTGAATATGGTTTCAAAGACCGCACCGGGTGGAAAAACGGCGCCGGGGCAGACAGTTGCCGCGGGCATTTTGGTATTTATCGTTATTGCTGGCGTTGGTGCGGGGGCCGTGGGTATGATCAGTTCGATCAAGGAGCCGTTCAAGCCCAAGTACGCCGAGGGCGAGGCATCGTCCGTGCTTTCGGCTGCGCTCCAGGCGGATCAGCAGGACATTTTTAAACTCAAGGCTACGGATACCGACGGCGACGGCATTTCAGACTACGACGAGACGTATACGTACAGCACGAGCCCATACTTGGCCGACTCGGACAGCGATGGCATTGACGACAAGGTTGAGATCGAACGCGGTACCGATCCGAACTGCGCCGACGGCAAGAACTGTTTCGACAGTTTTGCAGGAAGTGCGGGTGCGGGCAGCGCGAATGCGGAAGCCACACTCTCGGCCGATGAGATGGCGAGCGCGCGCGCAGAGCTCGAGAAGCTCACTCCCGCACAGATCCGCGACATTCTGCGCAAGCAAGGAGTTGCCGACGACAAACTTAGCACCCTTTCTGACGATCAGCTCAAAGATATTTATTTGAAGAGCTTGGAAAAAACATTCGCAAACGCGAAAGCACCGTCCTCTGCGCAAGGATCCGGCACGGCACAACCCGTACCAGCCGGCGGCGCCGCAGCGCAGACCTTCGCGACAGACCCCAGCACACTCACGCCAGCCCAGATCCGCGAGCTCGTTCTTCAGACAGGACAAGTGACGAAAGAGCAAATTGACGAGGTGGACGATGCAACGCTCCGGACGATGTTTTTGCAGGCGGTCCAAAAGGCACAGGCAGAGCAGTCGATAAAAGGGAATTAACACATGTCTTCAGCAATCCGCAAATCCGTTTTCAGTTTCCTGGTCATCGCCCTGCTTTTGCCGGGCGTCTACGTTGCGTTTCAGCCGCGGGAGGAGGCGCGCGCGTTTGACGTGAACCAGGCGGTATGGAACTACGTCATCAACCCGATTCTTACGGCCGTCGCGTCCGCCGGATACGTGTATATCAAGGAGCGGCTCAAGTTCATGTCCCAAAACTTCGTCAAGGAGCAGTTCAGAAATCTCGTGTCGGGAGACAAGGGCAAGGACCCGCTCTTGCAGGAGGAGTCGCTGGAATCGTTCAATCGCCGCGTGGGGCAAAAGGCGTCGGGCGCGTTTATGGAAGGATTTGCCGGTGCGGTTGAGAATGCGGTTGAGCGGGATGCGAAGAAGGCACGATTGGCAGATGAGATGGCGAGCGCGCGCGCAGAGCTCGAGAAGCTCACTCCCGCACAGATCCGCGACATTCTGCGCAAGCAAGGAGTTGCCGACGACAAACTTAGCACCCTTTCTGACGATCAGCTCAAAGATATTTATTTGAAGAGCTTGGAAAAAACATTCGCAAACGCGAAAGCACCGTCCTCTGCGCAAGGATCCGGCACGGCACAACCCGTACCAGCCGGCGGCGCCGCAGCGCAGACCTTCGCGACAGACCCCAGCACACTCACGCCAGCCCAGATCCGCGAGCTCGTTCTTCAGACAGGACAAGTGACGAAAGAGCAAATTGACGAGGTGGACGATGCAACGCTCCGGACGATGTTTTTGCAGGCGGTCCAAAAGGCACAGGCAGAGCAGTCGATAAAAGGGAATTAACACATGTCTTCAGCAATCCGCAAATCCGTTTTCAGTTTCCTGGTCATCGCCCTGCTTTTGCCGGGCGTCTACGTTGCGTTTCAGCCGCGGGAGGAGGCGCGCGCGTTTGACGTGAACCAGGCGGTATGGAACTACGTCATCAACCCGATTCTTACGGCCGTCGCGTCCGCCGGATACGTGTATATCAAGGAGCGGCTCAAGTTCATGTCCCAAAACTTCGTCAAGGAGCAGTTCAGAAATCTCGTGTCGGGAGACAAGGGCAAGGACCCGCTCTTGCAGGAGGAGTCGCTGGAATCGTTCAATCGCCGCGTGGGGCAAAAGGCGTCGGGCGCGTTTATGGAAGGATTTGCCGGTGCGGTTGAGAATGCGGTTGAGCGGGATGCGAAGAAGGCACGATTGGCAGAAAAGAGAGAAAAATCGCAACCGATTGTCGAGAAGTCTATAGCAGATACAGACACCATTCTGGATAAAATGGATGAAAAAAATTGCGCATCGACAGATGCGTTAGGTAATGCAGATAGAAATACGCCTCCCGCTGGCGAAGGTTATTCACAGGAATGTTTCACACTTTTTGATGAGCTCAAGGGAATACAATCGGATCCTGCCGTGGTAGAAGCAGAAACGTCAATTGCGAATTATGATGAAGATGTTCAAAGAACTGATCAGGAATTTCGTGCCAGCCAGGCCAATCTGATTCGTCAGCAGCCAGGCTCTCTTGGCGACTACTCGAAGGGACTTATCACTGCCGTCTGTCAGCCGCAGGTCAATATCCAGGCGTGGCTCACGCTTGGCGTTGCCGAGCCGGATGAGCGCGATACGATCTGTTCGTGGGATCAGCTCACCCAGAACTGGACGGCGTTGACGGAGAGCATCAAGAACCAGGTCAAGCCCGGCGAGTTCAACGGCTGGAAGGCGGTGCGCGACATGCTGAATCCGAATAAGACGACGCTCGGGTACGCATTTGGATATCAGACAAATCTTCAGCGGTATATCGATGATGCAGCGAGCCTGGCGGCCGGAGAGCGGCAGGAAAACTTCCCAATCAAAAACTTGAAGGACTGGGCCGGCGGTATCGACACGCCCGGCGCCATACAAAAGATGGGCTTTGAGTCTGCGATCAAAATGGCGCAGGAGGAACCGGGAAAGCTGACTGGCCACTTCGTCGCCGATGCGGTCACTACTCTCTTGAGTTCTGCGATCGGGCAGGCGGTCACGATCATCAACTCCGGTATCCTGAATGCAGACCCGATCCAGGTCACCTACGACGGATCGGGCACGTTCATCGATACCTCATCATCGGCCGTCCTCTACCAGCCGGACTTCGGCGATCGCACGATTCAGCGGCGCTCAGAGGCGCGACTTGCGCGTTTTGATGCGCTCGACTTGCGTCCCGGCGGCGAGATTAACATTCTCGCGCAATTGACAAACTCCAACTGTCCCGAACAGCTCACCGACCCCGCAAAAGGCGGTGACGAGTCCGATCCCAACGCCTGCGTCTTGGGACGCGCCTTTGCGCAGGCGGTCACCGAGCGTATGACCGTTCAGCAGGCGATGGATGCATACGAGAAGACGGGCGGAAGCACTGGCTTGAATCCGAACGCCATCTTCGGATTTCGCAACACCAGCGGCACCGGTGGCGTGAACCCCGAAAAGGGCAGCCAGCCTGAGTGGCAGAACCACCTGCCGTACAAATCGCTAGTCATCTTGCGCAAGTACCGCGTGCTGCCCGTCAGCTGGGAAATTGCGGCGCTGTATATCCAGCAGAACCCCAACGCCTGCGGCGTGGGCAATTGCACACTCAAAACGTTGGTGAGTCTTTTTGACAAAGAAACGGTCAAAGATGCTAGCGGAAACGACATCAAAAATCCTTTCTATCGCATGATCGATCCAACCTGGGTGCTGAAACTGCCCGCACAGCAGTGCGCGCTCAAGGGATTCGGCCCGATCGCGCTCGAGGTAAAAAAGGAAGATTTGGGACAGGGTGCGACAAAGGGCCAGATCGTCCGCAAGGAGGTGTGTGTCGACGAGCGCACCTGCTTAGAAACCGATAAGAACGGCAAGTGCGTCGACGGGAAGTTCGGGTATTGCCTTGAGGAAAAACGCGCGTGGCAGTTCGAGGGTTCGACGTGTAAGAAAGAGTACGCCGGCTGCACCCAGTTTACGAACCAGGCAACGAAAAAGTCGATGTATCTGATCAAAGATACCATTCCGGATTCGGCGTGCAGCGAAGAAAATGCCGGCTGCCAATGGTTTTCAAAAAATCAGAATTTCGCTGAGGCAACAAAGGACGCCAAAAAATGGAAAGGGAGCAATGGTGCAACCGAGTTGAATGACCGCATCTATCTCAATGGGAGGGCGCAAAAACTTTCGTGCCCGCCGCAGGCGGAAGGATGCCGCCAGGTTGCGGACAACACCTTCATGCGCCTGCCGCCGCAGCAGCTCGCAGACGGCTTCTGCGCCGTGGACGCAGTCGACGCGGCCGATCCGTCCAAGACGTGGTACAACCGCAAGGAGTGCAAGCCCTATGCGATCCAGTGCAAGGCCGAGTACAACAACTGCGCCGTCTATACTGCCGAGAAGCAGCGCAATGTGCAGTTCGCCGCCGGCAATCAGGTCAACACCTGCTCGGATCGGTCGTGCGCCGGTCTGACGGAATACATCATGCAACCCTCGGCATTCGATCCTATTGCTCGTCAGAAAAAAATCTTTACCGCGTCTGCTGGCAGAAGCTGCTCATCCCAACATGTCGGCTGCACAGAGTTCACAAACCTTGATGCGAGCGACAGGCGTGGAGAGGCGCTCGATTATTTTACGAAAGTCATCCAGTGCAAACCCAAAGTCGCTGATCAGGACACCAAGCTTGAGACGGTTTTTTACAGCACCTACGGCTCGGAGCAGGGCGGCTATCGCGTCGAGAAGTTTTACCTCGAGCCGGACAATCCGGATGATCCAAAGGCGCCGAAGTGCGCGGACGGAAGCCAGGAGTGCGGCTGCGATGCGGAAAAGGCGCGTCAGCAGATGAGCAAACCTTATGACAAGGAGTGCCGCGAGTTTATCAATGCCAAGACGAAAGCAGTCTCCTATCGCTACAAGGACAATCTCGTCTATTTCACGGACGACTGCAGCTCGTACCGTCAGACCGGCACAACCGGAGATCCACTCTCGGTTAGCAAGAGCTTGAGCAAGAGTTGTCCGCAGCAGGCAAACAAGTGCCGTGAGTTTCATGGGCCGCAAAGCGGCAATACGGCATTCATGCTTTTTGATCCCTTTACCGACGCCGTCGAGGGGTGGAGGGCCGGCGCGTCAGAGACGATCGAGGCGTCCGGCGAGGCGTCGACGTTCAGAAACAAGTCCATGCGCGTCTCGCACTCCACCGCAACCCAGCTGACGGTCACAAAAGACATTCCCGCCCTGGAAAACGGCACGCCATACTTCGTCTCATTCGACGTGAAGACGACCGTGCCGACAGAGGTTACTGTCGGATTAGCGATTGCGGCCAATGGCAAAAAGGTAACGCTCCCCGGCACAGGATGGCAGACCGTTGCCGTCTCATTCGACGAGACGGAAACGACGTACGAGCCATCTGGCGCGCGGAGCGTCGTCCTTACTTTGAGGTCAGCGGACGGCACGTCAAAGGTGCAGGCGGTCTTTGTTGACAATGTCGCGGTACGCGAAAATCTCGACGTCGTCTATAAGATCAACGACGATTCTCTGCGTCCTCCGGATCAGTGCCACTACGACTCGGCAACAAACACGAGCAATGACGTCGGCTGTCAGCTGTACAAGGGTCCGGACAATCAGTCCTATGCGATCAGGAGTGTGACCAACCTCTGTCCGGTCGAGATGGTCGGCTGCAAGTACTTCAAGGCACCGGACGGCACCGAGCGCTATCTCATCGACGACCGTGCGAAGCACTGCACCAAGGAGATGAACTCCTGCACGGCGTTCGGCCAGCCGGTACTGGACGCGAAGGGCGCGGTCGCGGTCAAGAAAAAATCCGCTGAAAAATCTGGCGACTCAGGGAAGTGCAGCAACGAGGAGAAAAAGACTTGTTTCAAGGACAGCGAGTGCGGAGCAGGAAATGCGTGCGAGATCGATGTCGAGCAGTGGAAGACGGTGTATTATCGCGTGGATCCGGCGAAGTTGGATAACGACGAGGATACGCGAAAGCAATTCAGTTGCAAGGCCGAACCAACGGACGCTGACCCAAATCGCAAACCCGATGCGTTTGTAGGATGTCAGAATTTCGGCAATAACGTGAACATGAAAGATCCGGGACAGAACGTGTACCAGTACGTCGACGATCCCACTGCGAGCGGGGCAAAAGCGTGGATGCGCAAAGTGTGCAAATTAAACAATGGTCAGAAAAGCGCCATCGCCTGTTCGACGAACAAGGACTGCATCACGGTCAAGGATTCGACCGGAGACTGTCATTTCGAGGCAATGGACCCGGGCGTCGCGAACTGGCCCCAGTCATGCCCATCGTCGGCAAACACCTGCCGCGAGGTTACCGATCCGGAGTGCGTTGTCAAAGAATGGCGGATGCGGCTCGCGGAGCGCTTCGACGGGCCGGCGCCGTTATGGAATTCGAATCCTTCCGGTACGGCGACAATTGTCGGCGGCATCCTGCGTGCGGAGGTAAGCAGTTCGGTATCACAACTCGAGATCAAAAGGGAAAAAACGATATTCAATGATGCGAAATATCGCATCGAGTTTGATGTGCGCCGTTCGGGCGACGGGCAACTTCCCGATCCGCGTGTCGTCTCGTGGGATGCTGATGTTCCCGCGTTTGCCGATATGGACTGGTTTGACAGAATATCACGGGAAACGAGAGGTGCTTGGACGCATTTTGTGTATGAAGGTGTCGTCTCATTAACGAATGGAAAAAAGGAACGCACGCTCGATATCATCTTTGGAAACATTCAAGCGCCTTTCGTTGTCGAGCTCGACAACGTCGTCTTGAACGAAGCGAGCAAGGGGGCGCTCCGCACCAATTACGGACGCATGGATGGCGCGCCGGTTTTGACATGCCACGACAAGTACTATGTGCTTGCCGATGTGGCAAAAAATGCGGGCGAGTGCAACGGCCAGGTGAATCCGGACAAGGGATGTTTGTTGTTTTTGGATGCGAATGAGAGAAATGAGGACGGAGCTGTCAACAAAAAATACGACTCAGCCGCCGTGTATAAGGAAGCATGGCAGAACGGAAGCTTTAAAAATACGCCCGTGCGCGCGGCGGCCAACAATGACGCAAACGTGATCTACAAGGTGAAGCAAGATCGCCAGTGCCGCGTTTGGCTCGCCTGCACGGACTGGGACGCGCGCGGCACGAGTACGGGAGACAACAAGCTTGTCTGTCGCTACCGTTATCCGTGTGAAGACGGTGCGGACGGGCAGGAGTGCAGGGAGGAGGAGAAGACCGGAATCACCGGTTACATGGAACTTGACGCGCAGCCCAAGTTCAAGTCCGCGCTACTCATCGACCCGAATGACCTCCTCTCATTCTCAGGCCTCGCTCGCCCGGACTTTTCGTGGGAAGGTCGCGAGCCGCAGCGGACGGACGGCAAGGTCACGCGAACGATCGGCGGGCACAACAACACCTTTCAGTGGTTTGAGAATCTGAAAGACGAGCGGACGTCGGAACAAATTGCATCAGGAGTCGGCCTTGAAAAGTCGGTTTGGAACCTGAATGTGCCGACATATGGTGTTGAGGGCACGTGCAGAGGCTCAAACCCTGTCAAAAAGTGTTTTTCGGACGGCGATTGCGCTTCTGGGCAGAAGTGCGATCGCGACCAGGATTCGAAGAATTTCACCCCGGATCCCCTTATCGTAAAAAATATCAAGGCCGACTACCCGCAGATTAGGCACGATCCCTATTATGCGGAAAAAGCCCCGCGCCAGTGCCGATTGTACCCGTCGCGCGACATGGAGCGATGCTATGTGCAGGAGGGCACAAACATAACGGCAAACAAGAACGTCCAAAACGTCATCAACGGCTACTGCCTGGAGCCCTATCCGCAGTACGTCGGCGCGTTTCGCGACACGGGCGCAAACCGCACGATGGCAAAGACGTACGAAAACCACTGCCTCAACTGGTACCCAGTAGACCAAATCACCGGCCAAAGTCCGTTCGTGCTGAAGAATGATACGAACAGGTACACGGCGATCGCAACCGCTAAATGGGAAGAAAAACCAGATGCTTATTATTGTGTCGCACGAAAATCAAAGGATATTACGTTGCCAAGACGCGAGGTAGTAAAGAACACGATTGATAAAAAAACAATTTCTATCACTTTCGGTAAATATTCTGTAGATCATTTCTATGAGCGAACAGGTAACCAATTATCGCCTTCTTACGGCGTTAAAGAGGCATGTGATTGGTATAAGGCAAACGGCAGGCCTGGTCCTCTAGACTGTATATCAGATGGTGGAGCTGGCTACCAGCCACTATCCGCCGGTACTGCATGTAAGGAATATGCGCGCAACCGGTTATCGAGTGCCTTTGTTGATGGCGGCGTAAAGATGGTAGGATTTCAAACGTGTTGGGTTAGATACAAGGAAACGCGGTATCATCGTTCGGCAGAAGCCGCAACACAAGAAATCTACGATGCTATAACGCATGGTGAAAAGGGTAGCCATTCATGGATGGGCGGCTCTGCGTCGTGGGGGGTTATGGAATCAAAGAATCTCATAGCCGGCACTGAGCTATCAAAACCCGTAACAGTCGATACGCTAAAGAAGATTTCCTATAAAATCACAGAGATTAAAGAAATTCCGAACAATTCTTATCAAGAAGTGACATGGTTCGAGGGAGATGTATTTAGAAATGGAAATATTACTAATTCTCCCTACAAAGATGGAATGGCAGTTTCTCATAATAGTACTACTGATGAGAATACATTTAGAAACCAACCAGGAGAGGCCTCTGCCCTAACAGGAGGTTGGATAGTCGGTCGCACTGGCGACAATAGTAATGGCGTCGGCATAACTCATTCAACGGCAAAAACATCATGGGAAGCAGATTCGAATTGGCTTGATGGCAGCGAGGCCGGCTGGACACGCGTAAGTGATGCTGCAAGATTGGGTCCTGAAGAAAAAAATGGATGGCCGAAACGGGGCAATCATGCAAAGGAAAACGAAGCCCGTGAATTTATTAATGGCCCGAATGGAGCGAATATCAATATTGTTGATCAGTACTTGCGAACGAATAATCCATACCCCTGTGTTGGCTATATTAAGTCAAATGAGACAAATTGGGGACGTGAAGTATTTTACCCAAAGTCTTTTGCAGCGATTAAGCCAAAGATTAGAAAAAACGCAAAAAACGAGGATGAGATATATGATTTTCATATTCGATTTTGCAATGGAGTCCACTGGGGCGAGGATGCAACGGGGCGACCTGATCAGAGTCTAAAAATAGAGATAACTATGGAGTATCGCGGTCCTCAGCAATGCACACCAGAAGGGAAGGGAGGCGTAAGTGAGCAATCGAGATCTTGCGAATTTGGAAATCGCGAGGTGTATCGCGAAACCGGCGATCGGATCACATACCACTATTGTTCTGACGTTATCCAGGTTCGCTCGAACAAAAATGTTGTAACTGCTGGGCAGATACCGCAGATCCCTGACAAGACAAAAGGAGGAGCTCGTCTTTTGGATGGCGTATTTGAGCCAAATCCAACAACGAATAAGTTGTCATCGAGTTATGACTTATTTAACAATAACAACCAGACGCCAAAAGGTGCCTATCAACCTGTAGAGTGGTGTTTTACTCCAGATACCGGAGATTCGCAATGCTCAATGTCTAGAGCAACGGAGTATCTTAAGGATCCCGCAATCTTATCGAATAACAGAACTTTAACCTTAGGTGATATTAAAGATCGACTCGGAGAATTTATAAAAATATACGGTTATTGGAGGTTTGATATCAATGACAAAAGTGCAAGCGCAAGAACAAGTACCGCGTCAGGCTCTCTTAGATTAGTCAACGACGACGATATTCAATGGACAAATAAAGACAACCCAAAAGTTAGCGGGTTTGAAAATAAGTTACTACATGATCCTGCCGCAATATCAGTTGATCACAGACCGACCATCGAAGGCACGCGGGGAAATAAGCCGAACATAAAGAGTCATCCCGCGCCCAGAAGCACCCGCGGCGGCGTGACATTCGTCAAAGGCACCGTCGGCTTGCATCGAGTAAATCTTGATTTCAGGGTCAGGGTAAGAGACGAACAGTTGCCGCTTCGAACGATAAAAATCACAGCGCCCGGCTCGACTATGGATCCGGGCGGCAATGGCGTATATCGGTGCGGCACCGAGGGGGCGGATGAGCGTCCCGAGGGCGACGGCCTCAATGCGTCGGGCGACGGCCATCGGTGCGAGGTGAGCGTCTCCTACCTCGGCAACGCCGGATCGTGGTACGGCCAAGAGATCTGTATCGAAGCGATTGACAACTGGGGCGGCAAAACAAAGGAGTGTGTCACGATGCCGAACACGCTGGAATAGTTCGAATGCGGCATCAGTTTCTTTCGATGAAGGAATTCGTGAATTCGCGAAAACCCGCCACCGTTGGCGGGTTTTTCTGTTGTATCCCTTGACTGGGCGAGTATACTATTGTAGAGTTCTGTCCTTGGTCTTTGAGAACCTACAATCTGCGCACACATGAAGAGGGAGGTCGCGCATGAAGAATACGAGAGGGCTTTCGTCGCTGCTGACGGCCGGCGCCGCTACTCTGATCGGCTGCACGCCGAATCTGACGATCGGCGTCATCGAGCCGGGTCCCAAGCCGGCAGAAACCGACGGACAGAACGTCCGATCCGGCGATGGAACGCCGCGGCCGGCGGAAACCGCTGGTAATGGGGGCGGCGCTACGGCGTCCTCGCCGACGAGCGTGGCGTCTGCTGCCCCCTCAGGCCAGTCCTCTTCCAGTCCCACGCCAACCGCAAAGCCGACGCCATCACCAAGCCCGACTGTGCGTCCGGCGTACGCCACGCTCTCTGACGGCCTGACGCGGCACCTCAGCATCGCTCGCTATGTCGCATTCGACAAAACGAACATTGCGCCGGCGGGGCATGTCTCGAGCATTGCGACGGTCGGCGGAAAGCTCTATCTCGACGTGGCCCCGGTCGACTGGTATGCGTATCGGAAGAGCTATGCGGCAGTTGCGCCGCAGTTGTTCGAGGCGTGCGAGAAAAGGGCGACTGATTGCGGGACGTACACGACGCTCAATGATGTCGGATGGCAGACGACTCACTACGCATCGGTATACGCGCCCTTCTATCTCAAGCGGACAGCGGGAGGAAACGAGATTAATTTCTACCTGGAGACCGCTGCCAGCGGATATCCGTACAAGGGCGTCGTCTTGCAGATCGGGAAGGAACAATACAAGTATCGGGCAAAGGGGGAGAATCTTGGTTTCCTTGTCGCGGATGCGCTTGGAATTCAGCGCGACGACGGAGTGGTCGAAAGGGATTGGGCGACGAAGATGTTGCACGTGCTGCCTGTCGGCGGCACCGCAACGGTTTCCGTCCCTCCCGGGCCGATCGATTTGGGGTTTAACGAGCAGTATTGGGCGTCGCTTGATATCCATCGAAGCGTGCCGGCACGTCATGGCCTGTACTTCGTGAGCAGTACGGGAGGGAACGTGTACTACGGAGAGTTGAAAAGCGGCCGCTACCGCAAGATCGCAACGCTCCCCGTGGCTGAAATGATGCCCCTGATCGGGGACCCTGATTTCACGCTGACCGTCTACGAGGCCGCTCTTGAGCGGCGATCCGCGAATCCGGCCGACGACGTCCTGTGGCTCCGTGTCGGGATCGATCACGGGAAGCACTCGAGCGGAACGACGTACAACAAGTATACGGATGGAGACAAGGCCTTCTCCTTCGACGTCGGAAAGCTCGGCGTCGATATCGCGCCGGAGTAGCCTCTCCGCGCCGTCGCGGATACGCGCGCTGATTCGAGCGGCGTTTCCCCACCGGGAACGCCGCTTTTTTGCTGTCATGTTTTTTGCTGCTGTGGTATAATTTGCACAGTAACGGCTGCACAATGATGAAGCGACCCATGTTTTTTTGCACGGCGAACAGGCGGCAAAAATTTATTTTTGCGTCGAGCCTGGTGTTTTTGTTTTCCTTCGCGCTGGTCGCAGTTTTTGGATGGGCGCCTGACGCGCACGCGCAGAATCCGATCCTCGCATTTTTTCAGAAAACGGCAGAGATCAGCATATTTGCCATCGTCGGCGGGCTTTCCGCGCTGTGGACGTGGGTTGTCGGCGGCATACTGGTGAACGTCTTGCAGGGACTGCTGGCGGTCGCGTCGTACAACGAGTTCATCGGCTCCACGGCCGTCACCAACGGCTGGGTGGTGGTGCGCGACGTCACCAATATGTTCTTTGTCATTTACCTGCTGATGATCGCGATCGGGACGATTCTGGGAGGGCAGTTTTTTGGCGGCAGATATAGTGCGGAGCAGGCGCTGCCGAAGTTTGTCATGGCAGCCATCCTGATCAATTTTTCCAAGACGGTCTGCGGCATCATCATCGACATTGCGCAGGTAGTGATGCTCACCTTTGTCGGTCCGATCGCAAGCGGGGCTGGTGCGGGCAATTTCATCGCCATGCTCGGCATTCCGAGTTTTCTCAACATCTCCAAGGATCTCATCAACAATATTGCGAGTACCACCGTGCCGACGCAGGTGACGCTGAGTTTGGTATTGGGAGCCATTTTTGTGACCGTTGCCCTTATGATCGTTGTTGCGATGGTCATTATCTTGCTGTTCCGGATCGTTGCCTTGTGGTTTTATATCGTGCTTTCTCCTATGATCTTTTTTCTCCAGTTTTTTCCGGCTGGAGAGTCGTTGGGACGCGAGTACTGGAATAAGTTCACGAAAGAAGTCATGATCGGACCGATCATGGCGTTTTTCCTGTGGCTTTCGCTGACTGTTGTCGCCGCCATGGGCGGCTCGCAGGCGACTGATATTGCGATCGTCAACGAGCTCGGGGGCGGATTCGGAGCTGCGGAAGGGATCGCAGACAGTCGTGACGAGGGAAACCCGTTTGCAAACTATGTCGGCAGTCTGGCGGGAACGATGAGTTTCTTGCTCGGCATCGTGATGCTCATGACGACGCTCAAGTTTGCGCAGGAGTGGGGTGTTGCGGGAGGCAATGCGGCCGGCAAGGCGTTCGGCGTCATGAAAGACTGGGCGACCGGCAAGAAGGGTATTCTTCCCACTGGCCTCGCGCGTGGGTACCTTGGATCGCGCTGGAAGTCGGCAACGGCAAATATGGATTTGCGGAAGAGTATGGAAAAGGCGGGCGAGCGGCATGGTCTCGCGGACAGCGCGTGGGTGGACACGCGAGTGATGGCAAAACTTGCTCCGACAAAGCGCTGGCGCGCAGAGACGAAAGCCCGCGGCGAGGCGGCGTATGGAAAGTTAAAAGGGGAGACACTCTCCACGTTCGAAAACGGCGGCGTGTACAATAAAAAGTCGATCGGCGATATGAATGCCGATGAGATTCGAGCTGCGCTGCAGAATAGGACGCCGTTGCTCGGACCGAATGACGCCATGCGCGCAGTGATGATGCAGCGCTTGGTGAATAAAGGATGGCTCGGCACTGATCCTGCCCATATGGCGGAGGACCAAGCAGCAGTACAAGAGACGTACGATTACCTTAACGACGCACCGGACGCGCAAAAGAAGTTCAAGGAGGCGGTCGGGAAGCACAACGCCGGCATTGCGGCACGGGTGTTTTATGGAAATGATTCTGCGCGTGTCGCGCAGGCAGCGAAGGTCGGCGATTTGAATGTGAATGGGCTCATGGAGGCTGATATCGACGCCATGAGCGGCGGCAAGGCGCAGTTTTTGCGTGAGCTTGCTAAAGTCATGGATGGTAATCAGCTTGCCAAGACCATTCAGGATTTTCCGGACGTTTTGCGAAATCGTCTATTTGATGTGTTCCAGCCCGGTGCGACATCGGCTGATAGGTTTGATCCGACCAGTCTGACACAGGAACAGCGGCATCGCCTTGCCGATAAGACCGAGAAATACGACAAACTCTTTGGTACAACGAACGCAGAAACACAGGCATTGGGCGAATTCTTTGCAAATAATAAGGGCAAGGTGAAAGAGGCGTGGGGTAAGCTTGGCAGTCTGCGCGAAAATGAAGACGCCATGACGGCATTCGTGCAGAACGGCGGCAAGCTGAGTAGGGACGAGATTTCGGATCTGACCCCTGAACAGAGCACTGCACTTGCGGGCGCATTCCCACGCGGGCGGCAGAATTATATAGACGAGGTTAATGCCGCCGGCGGAACGGTAGATGCGACCAAGGTGCGAAACTTCAATGTTCAGGAGATTCGTACGATGGGACGAATCACGCCGGATCAGCAAAACTATCGGGATAGGGATGGAAATTTGGCCATAATAGACAGTATTTTGGAAGGTCGCGAGGGGCTCTCACTTGAAATTGCGTTTAAGAATATGAGAGGAGAAACACTTGAAGTGGGTGCGGCCGAGCGGATTGCGCAGTGGGATAAGCTTCAGGCAAAGCATCTCGCAGAGATACCAGAGTCAATCGCAGGGCAGATTATAAACGAACTCCAGGCTTATAATATCGACAGGTACAGGAATTTCCGTGATGGAAACGTCATGGGAAACGCGGGCAGGCGGGGGCTCTTTGATCCCAATGCATAATCGATTGCACTAACTTATGGCATACGCTTCAATAGACGCACTGCCGCAAAAAATCCGCGAGCGCTACTACATGCCGGAGCATGAAGAGTTTTTCTTGAATCTGAAAAAAGCGTTCGGATTTGATGACGCGTCAATGGAGAAGATATTCGCGGTGTGCAGCAGCATCTTGCGTGGCGAGCGGAATGCTTCAACGATGGGCGATGCAGTGCGCGAGGAGTTGCCCCAACACAAGGACAGAGCAAAGCAGTTGATTGCGGAACTCGCAGGAAACTACTTTCTCCTATTCCAAGACTTCGTCGGTCCGGTCGAGCAGCTGATCGCGGACAACGGGGGAGATCTAAAAAAATACCAAGAGCGTGCGCGCATGCTCTTGAGTCCTTCAGTCCAACTGCGTGACTATCTCGATCCGATTATCGGCGCGGCAAACCTTTCTCTCCTGGACGAGGAAACCGAGCGGAAGCTGATCGACTGCATCCTTGACGCACCTGATTCAAACGACAAGACGTTTCGTGCAAAGATGCGCGAGATTCTTGGCGCAGCCGGATGCGCGGGCGAGTGCTCCGAGGCGTTTGAGCAACTGGAGTACGAACCACTCTCACTTCTGTTTCGAAAAGAAGAGAAAGAATACTATCGCACGCTTGCCGATAAGGTACTCTCGGCATCGCAGACGGATAAAGCCTTTGCCGATCCGTCGCAACCACGTGCCGGTGGCAGGGACTATTACGCGGACCGGCAAAAGTACGAGGCGCTTCCCGACGAGGTAAAGCAGTCCTTACTCTCCTCTGCCGGTGCACAGCAAAAACTTAATAGTATCGAAAAGAAACATGCAGTCATTCTTGATGATATCGTCCTCCGCACTGCAATCGGCGAGATTCCGCTGTTTGAACTTGCGATTATCATCCATAAGGAGTTCGAGCTGCCCGTTGATGTCGCGAGTCAGGTGAAAGACGAGCTGCTGCGGGAGCTCTTTCAGCCTGTCTTGAGTTTCTTCGCGTCCGGCGCGACCGTGCAGGGAGCTTCGAAACCTGTTATCGCCTCGCAATTGATCGATTACGCGAAAGAGGCAAAGAGCTTGTCTGACGCTGCCGGCGTACAGCTTTCTTCGGAGATTCAAGAGCGGCTGGAGCGGCTGATCACGACGCGGTTGCGCAATGTGAGAAGTGCCGTCGAGGTAAAGGAGCGCCTCTCAATGCCGGTCGAGGAGGGCGGAATTGGACTTACGGGCGTGCAGGCGGACACTCTTTCCCGTGCGCTTGAGACGCGCATGAAGGCTGTTCATGCGCCGCATGTACTTTCTTCATCGGCTGCGGAAGCGGTGTCCGGATCGACTGCGGGTGTGTCCGCATCCATGAGCGGTGCGTCGTCTGCTCAGGTTTCAGGATCGCAGGCGGGCGGACGGGGAACAAGTGTTTCCGTAGCATCGAGTGCAATGGGAGTGTCGGGCACACGCCGTGCAACCAACGCAACGGGTGGAACAGGCGTACCGGGCGTATCAAGTGTATCGAGTTCGGGTTCAATGCACTCATCGAGTACATCGAGTGTAGTAACAAAGGGAACACGTACGCCGGCCACATCGAGTGTAACGAGTGCGCCAAGGAAAGTGGGCGTACCAAGTACGGCGGCCACGCAAAATAAAACAGGCGCATCACGTGCGTCAGTATCGAAACCGCAAGACTCCGCCCGCGAAAAGGCGGAGCAGAAATCTGGCGCTGCCGCACCAGCGCATCAGTCGCCTGAGGGAAGGCGTCCGCTCGTGTCGGGAAAGGCACCCAAGCAGTACAAACCCGACCTAAGAAAAAAAGATTCGCCTTCTCTGGCGATTGAAGACGTGGATGGCGTGCCCACGCTCGTCGAAAAGAATGGTGAGGCGGACGGGGCGCGAGGGATCGTGCCAAACTCAACAAAACAACCGCCGCTTGGCGCGCATGCGCTGAAAGTCACCGTTGGCGCGCCCTCGGTGCAGGTCCGCTTCGGTCCCCAGTACGGAGCAAATGCCCGCCATTTGGCAGGAAAAAAACTCGTGGATGCGGTTGAGGAGTATCGACTTTTGACCGTGGCGGACTTCCGTCGCCTCTCGTCCGATCCGCGCGAGGCAATCAGGAAACTCTATGACAAGCTCATGGCGATCCAGAAGAACTCTTTCAGCAAGAAAATGGCAGCAATCGACGCGTGGAAAGAGAGCGAGGTCAATCGTCTCTACGTCCAAATGGGGCACGAGAACTTGTCAAAGGGTATTCCGATGAGCGAAGTTATCGCCCAGCGAAAAGCCGCCGGCACTCCCGCGCTCAGCGAAGCGGAGTTCGACGCCATTCTCGAATTTAACGAGATGATTCAGTTTTAACTCAGTCTTTCGCCCCGAGCCTTTAGCCTCTAGCAACTCGCTTCCGGATTCTTCCTACCATATGGAGCAAATCACCGTCCCGCAATTTATCGACAACGAGGACAAGATCATGGGTCCGATCACCGTGCGCCAGTTCATCATCATGCTTATCGCTGGGATCATTCTTTTCATCTCATACAAGATCACCGACTTGAGCCTTTTTATCGTCACCCTCATACTTGTCGGAGGCGGCGCAGGGATCCTTGCATTCTATAAGGTGAACGGCCAGCCGTTTCACTTCTTCATTCTTCACATCGCGCAGACGGTGAAGAACCCGAGCGTGCGCGTCTGGAAAAAGGATCCGAAGTACTCCTTTTTGCCTGCGCGAGAAGAGGAACGGGATGAATCCGAAACCGTCCAGCGTCCGCACGTGCGCCTTACAGAGCATCGCCTGTCCGAACTGACGCTGATCGCCGACACGGGCGGCGCATACCATGGTGATCGCGACGGCGGTACCGAGTTATTTTCGTGATATACTAGGGTCGTATGGCAAAAAAGAAGACACAAGAAGCGGCGCCGCCGAAAGCGGCGAAAAATACCCCGTCTACGGTAAAGTACCTCCCCTTTTCCGAGATTCGCAACGACACAGTCGTCATGAATGACGGCTCGTTGCGCGCCATTCTTCTTGTTTCTTCCATCAACTTTTTTCTCAAGTCCGATGACGAGCAACAGGCCATTATTAACGGCTATATGGCGCTCCTCAACACCTTCGACTTTCCGGTGCAAATCGTGGTGCAGTCCCGGAAGTTCGATATCACAAAGTACCTTTCGCGCCTGGAGGAGATCGAAAAAAAACAGACGAACGACCTTTTGCGCATGCAGATGGGCGACTATCGCGAGTTTGTGACCGAACTTGTCGAACTTGGCCAGATTATGGATAAGAAGTTTTTCCTGGTCGTGCCGTATGACCCGGCAGCCGACCGGACGCGGGGATTTCGCAATCAGTTCCAGGCGCTTTTTTCCGCCGCGGGCACGGTCCGGTTGAAAAACGAGCAGTTCGCAAAACGCAAGCACTTTCTCGACCAGCGCGTTGCGAACATTACAAGCGTATTGAAGGGAATGGGGTTGAACTGCGTGCAGCTTGATACCCAGGGCATCATCGAGGTGCTCTATACGATGTACAATCCCGAAACTGCGCAGTCGCAAAAATTGGTCGAGACCAGCGAACTCAATGTAGAAGAGTAACGGAGCACTCGTATGGCATTCAAACCGGCCCCGAAACAATCAGTGAAGGCCGCGCCGAAAAAAAAGGCCGTCCCCTCGGGAGCGAAAAAAGCACGGCAGGAAGATATCCGGTCGATTGAAGAGGAGTTGGAGTACCGCAAGGGACTTGTTTCAATCAAGGACTTGATCGCGCCCGCCGCATTCGAGATCCAGGCCAGCTATGTCCGACTGGGATCGAAATTTGCGCGCACGCTGTTTGTCGTCGGGTATCCGCGCTTCATTAATGTCGGGTGGTTTGCCCCGATCATCAACTACAGCGCCAGTTTTGATGTCGCGATTTTTTTCGCGCCGCTCTCCATTCCGGTCGTCTTGAAGCAGCTGCGCAATAAGGTGGGGCGCACGGAGGCGGAAATTTCTATGAACGAGGAAAAGGGCAAGCCGCGCGATCCGGTCGCCGAAACGGCGCTGCGCGATATGGAAAAGCTTCGCGACGACCTGACGCAAGGCATTGAGCATTTTTTCTCGGTCGGCCTGTACGTGACGCTCTACGGCGATACCTTGCAAGAACTCGACAAGCTTACCGAAGATATGGAGGGGATCTTTGGCACCAAGCTCGTGAACACGAAGCGGGTGTTCTATCAGGCGGAGCAAGGATTCACCTCGACGCTGCCGCTTGCGCAAGACGCGCTCTCGATTTTTTTCAATATGAATACCGCGCCGGCGGCCGCGGCATTTCCGTTCATCTCCTCCGACCTCACATCCGATAACGGAATTCTCTACGGCATCAATCGCCATAACAATAGCTTGATTCTCTTCGACCGTTTTTCCATGCAGAACGCAAACGAGGTGGTCTTCGCGACAAGCGGCGCCGGCAAAAGCCTCGAGCGCAACATTCCTATAATTATAAAGGATTCTGAAGGTATTAAGATGGTGAAAATCGGCGAATACATCGATGCGCTTGCGGCAACCCGTCGCTTTGAAACGATTGACGAAGAGATGGAAGGCGTCGTGTTCCCTGGCGTTCAAGTGTATACGTTTAACAAAGAACTGAAGGGCGAGTGGAGCGAGGTGAGTGTTGCCGCACGGAAGGATGCGCCGGAAGATGAGTACGTATTCAGGCTCGCAAGCGGTCGCGAGATCACGGTGACCGGCGACCACAATATGCTCGTTGTGCGCAAGGGGCGTATTGCGACATTCAAGAGCGAGGAGATCGGGGTTGGCGAGTGTATTCCGTTGCCAAAAGCTATCAGTCAGCCGTCTGAGGCCGTCATGCATATCGATTGTGCAAGAAAGCTTGCTGATAATCAGTATTGCATCATTCAGAATGATCGGATTACTCCAAAAAACAATTGGAAAAAATATAGCATTCCTTTGGAGATTCCAGTGACGAAATCTCTCATGCGTATTTTTGGATATATAGTGAGTGAGGGTTGTATTGGCGCCAATTACATTAAAATTTCTCAAGAAGACCAGGAAACAAAATCCGATATATCGGCATGTTTACTTTCTGTTGGTATACCGTTTTATTGTCCTAAAAATCGTGGAGAATTTATTATTCATGCACGCGTATGGGTTGAGCTATTCAAATCCCTCGGGCTCATCGGCAAATCCCACGAAAAGCGTGTGCCAGGTATTGTCTATTCCGTTTCGAATGAGATGGCGGCAGAATTTTTGCGTGCCTATTTCGAGGGAGATGGCGGTTGCGAAAATCATGCAGTAAGTGCGACTTCTAAATCCAAGGAGTTGATATCGGATCTTTCCTATCTTTTGCTGCGCTTTGGCATCGTGACGCGGCTTTGCGAGAGAAAAAAGCGGGCAACAAACAGCGGTGCGGAAGGCACGTATTCGATGCTTACGATTTCCGGCCAGGAGTTTATTGCCGTGTTCCGCGATCAGATTAACTTCGTCTCGCAGCGAAAGCGTGACGGGCTTGAGCGGCTCTTGAACAAAAAAGGCAATACGAATGTCTGGACCATCCCGGTGCAAGATGTTTTTGCTGAGCTGTATCAGATCTTTGAGTCGCAATTCAGGGGCATTCAAGATGTCATCGAATTGAAAAATGGATCGTTTCAGCCGTCACGGGAAAAGCTCGCCGCTGTGATTGATCAACTCGAGCGCGCCGTCGAGCGTTTTATCGCGTTTCGCGGTGAAATTGAGCTGCTCCGTCGGCTTCCCTATCTTTCGAATGTCATCGTCATGGGGAGCGCAAGCCGTGAGTTGAACGGGGAGCTTTGGTCCGAGCTCGGGCAGTCATGGCGTTTGATGAAAAACGGTGATGTTGATCCGCGATCAAAGAATGTTTTCCGCGCCGCTTCCGTAGTATACGGCGAGACTGTTGAGTTTGAGCGCGTCAAATCGGCCGTTCATCGGGGATTCAAGGTTTTGAATCTTTCAATCAACGAATTCGACCGTTCGTTCGGTGACGGATTGCGATATGCTCACGATCTCGATTATCAGCGATTATTTGCTGCGGCGCGGAGTCTTATCTATGAGTATACTCGTCTCGAGAAACAGCTATCGCGCGTAAATGAACTGATCGGGCGACTGCGGGCGCTTGCGAACGCCGATCTGGTCTTCGACCCGATCGTTTCAATAGAAAAACGCAAAACGACGGATCGCTATGTATATGACCTGACGGTCGACAACGAGGTATTTCTTGCTGGCCATGGCGGTCTGTATGTCCATAACTCCTACACTATTAAGCTGGAGGTGCTGCGGTCCATGATGATGGGCGTTGACGTGATTATCATCGACCCGGAGCGCGAGTACCAGCATCTGTGTGATGCGGTCGGGGGGACGTACATCAATATCTCGCTCTCGTCCCAGAGTCGGATCAACCCGTTCGACCTGCCGCGTGCCGTTGGAGAGCAGGCCAACGCGGCAGACATCATCCGCAGCGCCGTGATCACATTGAAGGGACTGCTGCGCATCATGCTCGGGCAGGTGACAACCGTCGAGGACTCGCTCTTAGACCGTGCGCTCATCGAGACCTATGCGAAAAAAGACATTACGCCCGCCTGCGATCTGTCACAGGTCGAAGCTCCGACCATGACCGACCTGGTCGAGGTTTTGGACGGCATGGAAGGTGCGGGACAGCTCGTGGAAAAATTAAAGAAGTATACGGAAGGCACCTTTGCCGGCCTCATCAATCATCGAACAAACGTCGAGATGCGCAATCAGCTCGTCGTATTTTCCGTACGCGATCTGGAAGACGAGCTGCGACCGATCGCGATTTATACAGTCGTCAATTATATCTGGAACGTGGTGCGTTCCGAGATGAAGAAACGCATTCTGGTTATCGATGAGGCGTGGTGGCTCATGCAGCATGAGGACTCGGCGCGATTCATCTTCGCGCTCGTGAAGCGCTGTCGCAAGTATTACCTTGGCGTCACGACGATTACGCAGGATGTGAACGACTTCCTCAATTCGGAGCATGGGCGGGCGATTTTGACTAACTCGGCGATCCAGATTCTCTTGAAGCAGTCGACCGCTGCCATCGATACCATCCAAAAGACCTTTTTGCTGACCGAGGGAGAGAAGTACCTGCTGCTGGAAGGCGGTCCTGGGGAGGGAATCTTTTTTGCCGGCCAGAAGCATGTTGCAATCAAGGTGGTTGCGTCCTATACTGAAGATCAGCTTATTACGACCGACCCGCGGCAACTGCTCGAGATTCAAACGGCCAAAGACGAGTTTGCCGCCGAAAACGCGGAGTAACACTCACTGTCATTTATGACATTGCGAGCAAAAATCATTCTTATCGTCATTATCGCTTTGAGCGCGATCATTGTTGCGTTCGGAGTCGTCAAACTTATCTCTTTTTTGAGCGGAGTGGGACAACCGTCCGTCTCTGATGAGCCGAAAGGCGATCAGCCTTCCCTGCCGCCGTATAACCCGAATTTTGAGGATCAAGATGCTCCCGAATCAAAAAAGGAACAACCCAAGCCGGTCGTAAACACATCTCAAAATCCGACGGAGGCATCGATCAGCGCGTTCGTCCGGCCGTTTGCAGAGCGGTTCGGCACGTACTCGAATCAGAGCAATTTTAAAAATCTCAAGGATCTCATGCCCTCAATGACCGAGCGGATGAGGGCGTGGGCGCAGGAGCGCGTTACCGTAGAAGAAAAAGCGCCGTTTCAGAGCGTGTACAAGGGAACGACGACGCGCGCGCTTGCGGTGAAGATCGAGTCGCTTGACGAGGCTGGCGGCTTGGCGACGGTCCGCGTCTCGACGCAGCGGAAAGAAAGCGGCGAAGGGGACGACCCGCGTACATATATTCAAGATGTCGTGCTTCGGTTAGTAAAGCAAAATGGAGAGTGGCTCGTCGACTCGGCCGAGTGGCAGTAAATTTTTTATTAGACCTCATTTTTCCGATCTCCTGCTTGAAATGCGGGAAGGGAGAGTTGTGGGTCTGTGCGGACTGTTGCGACGGCCTGCCGCGATACAGCCCGTACGAGTGCCTGGCCTGCGGCGTTCCCTGGCCTGATGGCATGCTGTGCGCTATCTGTTTTTCCGATCCGTACATCGACGCCGTGTATTGTTGCTCGCCATTTGAAGAGCCGCTTGCTCGGCGCATGGTCCATGTATTGAAATATCGGCATGTTGCGCAACTCGCGCATCCGATTGCGCGCGCCATGGCCGATATTCCGCTGCCGCTGCGGCGCTATCGCGTCGCGTCGATTCCGCTCCACCCGGCACGATTGCGCCAGCGCGGATATAATCAGGCTGAGTTGATTGCTAATGCTTATGCCGAGATCGCGCGTTACGAGTGCGTACGGCCGCTGGAGCGCGTGCGCCAAACCGTTTCACAGGTCTCGCTCGGCAGGGATGAGCGGTTATCGAATGTTTCCGGTGCGTTTGGCGTGACGGATGTGCGTCGCGTGTTCGGCGCAGATATTCTGCTGATCGATGACGTGTTCACGACGGGAAGCACGATGCGCGAAGCCGCACGGACGCTGAAAGGCGCCGGCGCAAAAAGCGTTACCGCGCTTGCGTTTGCGCATGGCTAATGTCGAGTGCGGCAAGTTCGTCTCGCACAACAGCACGGTCGTCCCACGGTATTTTTTTATTTTCAAAAACCTGCCACTGCTCGGCGCCCTTTCCTAAGATGCAAACGCAGTCGGACGGCTGCGCAAGTGAAAGCGCTTTCGCTATCGCTTCTTTGCGGTCGAGAATGACAAAGAGCGTCTCTTCTTTCGTTTTCGACCGAATCCCTGAAAGCAGGTCGTCGGCTATTTTTTGCGGATCTTCCGTGTACGGATCGTCGTTCGTAACGATGATCGTGTGCGCATACTGGTCGAGGGTCTCTCCCATGCGCGGACGCGGTTTGGGATCGCGGTCGCCGCATGCGCCGAAGACCGCGATGATGCGTCCCCGCGAATCTTCCCGCACCGCCGAAAAGAACTGCTCCAGCGACTCGAGGGAGTGCGCGTAATCGACGATGATATCGAATCCGCGGCTGTTGGCGATGGACTCCATGCGTCCCGGGGCTCCGCGAAGTTCGGGCAGTTTTTTTCGAAGAGCAGCTTCGTCCGCTCCCAGTGTACGAGCGGCGGTCGTTGCGAAGTATGCGTTCACCTTATTGAAAACGCCCTTGAGCGGCACGCTACGCGCAAGTTCTGTATACTCTTCATCAGTATCGCGCAGAACGGTTGTCTCAACAGGAAGCGAGCGGAACGCTGCCGAGTGCGAGTCGATGCCATTCACGATAAGGCGCCGCAGATCCTTTGTGATGAGTCGCAGATGCTCGCGTTGGTACTCCTCGGCGCTTGCGTGAAACTCCAAGTGATCGGGAGCGAGGTTGGTGATGACGACATAGGGGATAGGGATACCCCAGAGGCGGTGCTGGACGAGCGCATGCGACGAGACCTCTAGGACGGCTGCGCGACATCCTTTTTTTACCGCAGTTGCCAAGAGCTTGTTGAGGTAAAAGGGTGTCGGCGTCGTGAGCTTGAGCGTGTTGAGGTGTTCTGCTCCGGCGACTCTCACTGCCGCTGTAGAAAAGAGGACGTTGGAGATCCCTGCTGCGTCGAGAAGCTGGCTCGTGAAATACGCAGTGCTCGTCTTTCCCTTCGTGCCGGCAACGGCAAGCACCGTCAGTTTGCGTCCCGGAAATCCGTAAAGCAGTGCGGCCGCAATCGCCTTTGGCTTGTGCCAGAGCGCATGGATCCAACTGCGCGGAATGATTCTTTTTAAAATTTTTTTCATATAATGAGACTGTAGAAAAATGACCGCTTACGCTTCTCTTAGTTATTTCGGCGCCATTTCGGCTGCAAACAATTCATCTTTCGTCGATGAATACCCTGTATTCACCTCCTCAAGATTCATTATTTTCGCTCGAAATGGCACTCGAACTAACCAAGATATCATTTCTCTACAGTCTCAAAATCCCCTTTTCACTGCTCTCGCTAGGAATCGAACCTAGATTACGGGATCCGCAATCCCGCGTCCTATCCGTTGAACGACGAGAGCAATGAAAAAGAGATTTAACCTTCCTAGAGTTTGAGTTTTCGCGTCAGCCGATCCCAAATCGGCTCGTAGAGATGCTCGACATCCTCTTCTACGACATCAAGGAGATACTCCCGGATTTCCAAGGGATCCTGATCGGCAAGCGGGATGGGAACATGATGGCGCAAGCCCCGCCCTTCATAGAGGTAGAGAATGGGCGCGCCTTCGCTTGTCGTAATGATAGAAAACGTTCGGATGTCCTGATAAGGATAGCGCTTGTCGTCCACGACGATGGCGTCCGGGTAGATTTCGCAGCTCACCATCTCCGACTCGTTCATGTGCCGCCCGAAGATGATCACGACGGTCAAAAAAATGATGACGCCAAAGAGGATATTGGCCGTCGCAATACTATACACCAATAATCCGCCCACGACAAGTCCCGCGATAACATACCAGAGCGTCCCGCGTTCATGGCGTTCAAACTTGTCGAATGTCCAGCGGTAGGCCGGTTCGAGTCTCTCACCGTCGGACTGGCCGTCCTCATTCTCAGCAATTTTTTTGTCGAGTTCCGACATGTTCAGATGGGGTATGGATAGCAAGAATAATACAGGAAAAGTCGGTTACCGTAAAGAAATTATATTGACCCGGAACCCCTTTCCTGATACGATGTGCCGTATAAATGAGAGTGGGTCGAGGGGAAGCAGAAGCGACTGTTTTTCTCCGACTCATATGGAGAGGTGGCTGAGCGGCTGAAAGCAGCATCCTGCTAAGATGTTGACCCTTCACGGGGTCCGCGGGTTCGAATCCCGCCCTCTCCGAAGAGCTTTTGAGAATTGAGGAAGCGTGGGATTTCGAACGTGGAAGGGGGCGGCATATGATTACACTGGATTCGTCCGTCGGCAACCTCGCGCGCGTCGGCGAACGGAACCGTACCTATCTGGAGACACTTGGAATTGAGACCTGCCAGGATCTCATTTTTTATTTCCCCTTCCGCTTTGACGACTATTCCAAAGTTGTCCGCATCAGTGAGTTAAAGCAGAACATGACGGCAACCGTGGAGGGGGTTATCGAGATGATGAATAATCGCCGCTCTCCGTTCAAGAAAAAAATTCTTACCGAGGCGATCGTTTCTGATGGTACCGGGCAGGTAAAAGTCGTCTGGTTTAACCAGCCATTCCTGATAAAAAATCTTAAGGCAGGGGACCGCGTGAGCCTTTCCGGGAGGACGAGCGAGAATTTTTATGATCTCACGATCGTGAGTCCGGTCTATGAAAAAATCCGCACGGACGGCCCGCGCCTTCATACCGGCCGCCTTGTCCCCGTCTACTCGCTGACACGGGGTTTGCATGAAAAACACTTTCGCCTGATTGTTGCGGAGGCGCTGGAGCGCTGCCTTCGTTTCGTACCCGAGTGGCTACCGGCGGAGCTGGTCGCATCAGAAAAATTGGTTGGCATTCATGAGGCGCTCTCCAACATTCATTTTCCGGAAAGCCCGGAGAGTCTGGTGCGCGCGCGGGAACGGCTTTCCTTTGACGAGTTCCTTACCTATCAGCTCATCGGAAAAAATATACGGCGAGAGTTTGCTGCGCAGGAGGCGCCGGCAATCGCTTTTTGGGAGAACGAAAGCAAGGAGTGGATCGCCGCGTTGCCGTTCGCGCTTTCGGAGAAACAGCGGAAGAGCGCCTGGGAGATTGTGAGCGATATGCAAAGAGAGCATCCGATGAACCGGCTTCTGGAAGGGGATGTCGGATCGGGAAAGACGGTTGTCGCCGCACTCACGATGCTCAATGCCGCCTTGTCCGAGTATCAGACGGCGTTCATGGCGCCGACAGAGATTCTCGCGAGCCAGCATTTTGCGACGTTGTCACGGCTGTTTGCGCGTTCGGAGCTCTCTGTCTGTCTTTTGACTTCGAAGCAGTGCAAAGTATCGCACGGCTCCGCGCGTTCCCAGATGAAAGAGGATCAGCACCTAAGAAACGGTGCTGGCGTTGATCCTCTTTCATCTTCAAGTCATGGTTGTACCCGAAGCGAAGTGCTTGAGCTTGTTGCGAAAGGCGCGATCGATATTGTCATCGGCACGCACGCGCTGATTCAGCCGGATGTCACCTTCGCCAACCTTGGGCTCGTGATCGTTGATGAACAGCATCGCTTCGGCGTGCGCCAACGCCAGCTTTTGCGCGAAAAGCGCACCGATGGAAAAACGCCGCACTTGCTCTCGATGACCGCAACGCCGATTCCACGCAGTCTTGCGCTTGTCATGTACGGCGACTTGGACGTCTCGATCATAGACGAACTGCCTACGGGGCGAAAAAAGATCATCACAAAAATTGTGCCGGCTTCCTACCGCGAGTGGACGTACGACTTCATCAAAAAGCAGATCGCTCATGGACGCCAGGCATTCGTCGTCTGTCCACTCGTGAGTCCGTCCGACGCGTTTGGCGCAAAATCCGTGAAAGAAGAGGCCGCACGTCTGTCATCGGAGGTTTTTGCAGATGTGCCGATCGGAATGCTGCATGGAAAAATGAAGGCAGAGGAAAAGGAGCGCGTGATGCGCGAGATGGCCGACGGAACCCTGAAGATTTTGGTGGCAAGTTCGGTTGTCGAGGTCGGGATCGACGTGCCCAACGCGACCGTTATGCTGGTCGAGGGTGCGGAGCGTTTCGGTCTTGCCCAGCTGCATCAGTTTCGCGGGCGCGTCGGCCGCTCGGCATTCCAGTCGTACTGCTTTTTGGCGCCCAGCGATCCGTCGAAAGAAAACCTGGAGCGGCTGCGCGCGCTGACCACATCGGCGAGCGGGTTTGCATTGGCAGAAAAGGATCTGAAATTCCGCGGTCCCGGCGAGATATACGGCCATCAGCAGTCCGGTCTGCCACAGTTAAAAATAGCCGACCTTTTTGATGTTGCGCTCCTGCGCCGCACGGGCACTCTTGCCGAAAAAATCGCATCCGATCCGAATGCCTACCCGACCGTAACAAACCGACTGGAGAAGCTTCGAAGGGACGTGCATTTTGAGTAAGAGAGGAAGAGCTCTATAGCTCTAAGTTACTGACGTTTTTTATTTTGAAAAGTTCAAGTTTCGATTGAAGAGCTTTTTTTTCCTGGGGAAGGTATCCTTTTTCAAAACCGAGTTTTTCCGCTTCCTTGATGCGCTTTTCCGCCATGCTGACGGTGCGCACTTCCCCGTTGAGTCCCACCTCTCCGAAATAAAACGTTTTCGCGTCAAGCGGCTTGTTTTTGAATGCGGAGATGACGCTTGCGCAGATGGCCAGATCGGCAGCGGGCTCAGATATTTTGATTCCGCCTACGATATTCACATGAATATCCTGGTCGCCGAGGTGCAGTCCGCAGCGTTTCGCAAGAACGGCGATGAGAAGTTGCAATCGATTGGCGTCGCAGCCTACGGCGCGGCGAGCTGGCACGCCAAAATATGTTTTTGTAACGAGGGCCTGGATCTGGACGAGAAATGCCCGAGAGCCCTCCATCACGACCGATGTTGCCGTACCGATGGCAGGACCATCCGCGCCGGAGAGAAAGGCGAGAGACGGATTTGTCACTTCGCGCAAGCCGTCGTCGCCCATTTCAAAAACGCCGATTTCATTGGTGGACCCGAATCGGTTTTTGACCGTTTTGAGAAGCCGGAAGTACCGGTGATTATCGCCCTCCAGATACAGCACCGTATCCACAAGGTGCTCAAGCGTTTTGGGTCCTGCGACCATACCTTCTTTGGTTACATGGCCCGTGATCATGATTGCGACATTCTTCTGTTTCGCGACCTCGAGCAGCTTGACGGTGCATGCCCGGACCTGCGCAATGCTGCCCGCCTCCGACTCGATCTCCCGCGAGTGGATCGTCTGGATCGAGTCGACGATCGCAAGAAGCGGTTTTTTTTCTTCGATTGTCGCGCAGATTTTCTCGCAGTTCGTTTCGGAAAGGAAGAAGAGGGACGAAGGTTCGTTCTTCTCTTGATAGAGCCGATCAAATCGCAACTTCACCTGCTCTGCCGACTCCTCACCAGAACAATACAAGATCGACTGCGATGCTTGTTTCATGAGTGCGATAGATAGCTGGAGCAAAAGCGTTGATTTGCCGATCCCTGGTTCTCCTCCCAGGAGGATCAGGCTTCCGGGCACGATGCCGCCGCCCAGAACCTGGTCGAATTCACCGATCCCTGAGCGGATACGCGCAACAGTGCTGCCCTTGATTTCCGAGAAGGGAATCGCGTCAGCGCTGAGCGGCTTGGATATTTTTTTTGGCGCATCATCGGCCATCGATTCTGCGAGCGTGCCCCACGAACCGCACTCGGAACAGCGCCCGGCCCACTTTGGGCTTTGCGCATCGCAGTTGGAACAGATAAAGATGATTGCGGATTTCATAGGTGTGTATGGTCAAGAAGGCGGCTATTGAGTAAGACGCGGCTCTGATCTGGGGTCCCGCATGTTTTGTACAATCTGTTCCGGCGTATGCAAGCCGCCGCCCATGCGGACAATTTTTACTTTTGCGCCGCGCTCCCTCTCAACCTTTTTAATGCGGTCGATTAACTTCTGGTTAAAAAAGGATGACTTCAGGGCTTGATTGAGTTTTTTGCCTTCGCCGCTTTGCGATGCGGACTCAGAAAATTGACCTCCTCCTACATAGATAATGACATGCCCTGCTTCTTTCGGTTCGATATTTTTCCAGGGGTAGACGATAAGATCACCCGGTTCGAGCTCCCGCCCGTTTATTGCCCACTGGTCAATGTCGATAGCTTGAATCACTTCAGCATTTTGATGTTTATAGATCATGTCTGTGTAGGAGCCGGCAGCTGGCAGGCCGGCGCACTGAAGAACTGTATTAACATACGCCGAGCAATCAAGGCAGAGGGTTCCATTCGGACATCGTTTGTTTTCAGATAATTTTTCCTGCGCGTAATTCGTTGATCCTCCACTCTCTCCTTTCCCGCCAAGTCGGTAGGTGACCTTTCCGCTAAAGCTCTCTGCGATTTTTGCGATCGACAAGCCCTTGCCCGCCCGCTCGCAATGGATGCCCGGGTAGTCAAAGGTTGATGGGAGTACCATATCTTTGACGAGTCGGCATACCTGTTGTCTTGCTGCAAGTTTGACGAAGGGAACGTCGCGACTAAGGAGTGATGCGGACGCAAGTTTTACCGACTGACTTGCATTCTGGTTTGAAAACTCGCATACGGACGCGAACTGTTCCGAGCTCGGCGGCGCATCTTCGCTTGAATCCTCGCCGCCTTCAGGCTGACTCAGAAGTGCGACGCGTTGCTTCGGTTGTGAGAGAGCCGATGAACCACCGGTGACTGTTCGGTATCTTCGTACGTGCTTTACCCATTTTTTTTTCATGAGATTTTCGCTGAAGGTGAGTTTCGATGGGTTAGCGCCAGGTTGCCGTCCCGGCTCACCGCCATTGCTGGCTGTCTGCGTAAACACTCCATCGCCGAGATAGAGGATAACATGCCCGATATCACCGCCGACGGTACCCGTACCAACCAAATCCCCCGGCTTCAGCTCCACATTATTGATCGTCCGTTTGGCGATATCGTACGATGTTATCCTTTCAGAGTTTCGGAAAATATTCGCGGTTCCCATGCCGGGCGCGTTCATGCCGGCGCATTTGAGAAGATAGTTCACGTACCCGCCACAGTCGAAACAGTGGTTTCCCGCCGGACAGAAGTTGTTATAGCTTGTATACCTGGTTTCTGAATATGGAGGCGGTCCGCCACCACCGCCGAAGCGGTATGCGATCTTGCCGGCAAGCGCGTTCGCAAGTTCCGGGAGTCGCTCCGGGCCACCAGTACGAGTACAGATAGGATCTTTCAGAGCGTTTTCGCTTACCGTTCCCTCGCCCATGCCGGACGGTTCTGTGGGAACATGCTCCGGAAGCTCAAGCTCAAAGCCGATCGGCGTCAGCGGGGCCAGCGCTGGCATATTGAACTCGGTAAGGTTCGGGTTTATCGCCCAGAGAAGGACGTATGAGCAGAGCGCAAGTGTCAGGCCGATGATGGCGCGACGAATCGTTTCCTTTGCCTGCTTCGCTCGGCCGACCATCCAGAAGTACCCGCCGGCAAAAATCATGAGAAAGGCGATAATAACGATCAGTCGCACACCGAGCTCATAGAGCTGCTTAATAACACTGGGAAGGTCGCCGCCGCTAAAAAATGCTTGCGCAAAAGCTGGTTCTGCGATTATGAAGTGTATGGCGATAAGCGAAAGAATTATTGTGAGATTTCTCATATGAAAAACATCGCGATCAGCATCCCCATCCATTTTCCTTCATTTTTTTGTAATGGCCAAGGACTGCGGGAATGTAATTGTGCGTTTCGTTGAGCTCTCCGGGACACTGCCATTTCGCCTTTCCGGAACAGCTGCTGCTGGCGACATTCCCACGGCAAGGACCTGCATTATAACCCGCAAGCGCGTACTGGACTCCTGGCGTGAAGGAGCCGTTTCCGGTAATGACATTCTTGAAATCGGTCGCCTTGACGCAGCCGGAAAACGGCTGCAGACCGTTTTTGCACCGCTTGGGGCAGGGATTTTTGAGATTGCCCATGATGATTGCAGTGCCCCACCTAACATTGGTCTCGGGATCATTCAGTTCGTCATTCGATGGCCGTCCCCACCTGCCACCGATGACCTGCATGAGGCCGGTAGCGCCTTTCCGATTGGTGCCGATGGCGGCGTTCAAACTCGATTCCTGATAGGCAATCGCTTTCAAGAGTGTGCAGTCGATGCCGCTCGCTTCCGCATATTTTTTAAACAAGGCGTCGTAATCCCCCCTCTTGCCGCTCATCGAACTCCGTGCGACAAAATCCGGACTTTTTTCTTCCTCGATTTGGACTTCGGGCAGAGAGTCGAGTTCAAATGTCATTTTTGAAAACGCGGCGAGCGAGGGAACGCTGAAGTTGGTCAGGTTGGGATTGATCGCATAGAGGATAACAAACGACGTGAGCGCGATCGTCATGCCGAGAATTGCGTTTTGGATCATTTTTTTCGCCTCGGCCGGTTTTCCGAACATCCAGAGATAGCCGCCGGCAAAGATCGCGAGAAAGCCGAGGACGACGGCGATGCGCACGCCGAGCGTGTACAACTCGCTGACAAGCCCGGCAATGCCGCCCCCGGCATTAAAGAAGGTTTGGGCGGCTGCGGG
>CAZUKY010000009.1:0-31870 GCA_964621085.1 uncultured Gammaproteobacteria bacterium
AACTACCAACCCAACAAACAAAACCCCACAACCAGAACCGACCACCCATCCGAAAAGACCGAACCGGTGAGGTTTGGGTGAGGAGAGGAAATCCCGCCGCTCGCGCGGCGGACCAGCTAAAACGTATCAGCTACCATATGGCTCAATCGCAAGATTATTTCTCACTCTTTACGGCGGCAATCAGCAGCATTCCCATCTGGGTGTTTATTGTCAACGGCGCCGTCATCGCATTCGGGGGATTGCAATTATTCTTTCACAGCGACGGGTGGATGAAAAAGATCGGTATCTCTCATGCATTCGAGAGATTGCGAATGAAGAAGAAAGATATCGACCGAGAGATGAAGGAGATGACGTATATCGAGATAACGATTCCCAAAGATTCCCAAGCCACCGCATATCAGATACAGCAGAAGTTTTTCAAGGCATTGCACTCTGTGTACTTAGATCCCATCCAGGGACAGCACAATTTTTCAAAAGCGTTCTACCTCTTTCAAAAAATGTATCGGCTGTACAAGGTCAGCCGATCAGCAAAGACCTTCTACACCCTCCAGATTTTCGCCCAGTATCCGTATATCTCTTTCAGACTCAACATTCCAACCGCGTATTTTCCAAGAATCGAGAAGGCCATTTTCAACGCCTATCCCAACGCCGAGATCGTGATGGCAGACAAGGAGGCCATCAAAGCAGAACTTTCCAAATATCACGAGTATTTCCTCTCGTACGGACAATCCACCATCGAAGGTCCGTTCTGGCAGAGGGTCAAGACGTTCAAAGACTTCACCGCCGATCCCGTAGACTCAATAATTTCCACCATGGAGGGCCTCGGCCGGGGCAAGCTCATGGTCTACAACATTTTCATCTCACCGGTTTCACACTTTTTCAATCAAATCCTCCATTTCATCATTCAAGAGGAGGAGTCCCGAAGACAAATAGCCATCACTCAGCCAATCGACGAAACAGCAAAGGAAAAAGTCACCGATCTTATTTCCCGTCAGAAAATGGCGATGCTTGAAAAAATGAAGGCATCGCTTTTTCATATGGTCATTTCCTATTGGGCGGTCGACCAGACGCCGGAAGAAGCGAATGAGCGTATTCAAAACATGCAAGCCATACTCGCCGAGCTCGACCAAAAAGACATGAACTCGATCATGCACAAGCGGCTTTTCACGAAGCAGATCGCGCAAATGAAACAAAGCGAACTGCAGGATATCATCGACATGAAGCCGATCCTCGACCGGACTAATCTCAAGATCTTCACGACCTATTACAACCCAGGACAGATCGTTTTCGACAATGAATTGTACTCCTTCTGGCATCTGCCGAATACGGACGACAAGACCATCTCGTCGATCAAGATGACTAAATACAAGAAACTTCCGGCAAGCCAGCATATGCGGGAAGTATCCGAGGATTTCTTTGTCAGATTGGGATTATCCAACTTCCGTATGCAAGAGGAGGCGCCCGTCGGCATACCAACCTGGGACGACATGAAAAAACATGTCTACATCCTCGGGGGAACGGGCGCAGGAAAGTCCGAGACACTCAAGACTATCATCAACAGCATCCTGCAAAAGGACGGCGAGGAAAAGACAGCCTGCCTTATCATCGACCCCAAGAACGACTTTGCGACAGACTTGCTTACCATGATCCCGGAACACCGCCGCGAGGACGTGATCTACTTCAACCCTTCCCGCCAGAAGGAAAAGCCGCTGGCATTTCCGTTCTTCGCGAAATTCTCGGGCGAGAAGACCAACGACGAGCGGATCGAGTTCTTGGTATCCATCATGAAGCGATTCGTCCAGATCGATTCCGAGTATTCATGGGGACCCGAGCTTGAAAATATCCTTCGCCAACTATTTGCCACCGCATATTTTTTGCCAGAGCAGTCGTTGTCAGGACTTTCAAACCTTTTCCATGATCGCAGTCACATTGAAAACATTCAGCAATTCCTTCCGAGCCGGCTCCAGCAATTTTGGACAGGCTCTATTCTTAAACGCAACAGCAACGACCTGGCGAAATACTTGGCTACGACCAACAACAAGCTCGGTAAATTCCTGGACTATCCGGAGTTCATGAATATCGCGGATCGCTTTGACGCGAAGATCACCTTTGAGGACATGATGCGTACGGGGAAAATATTCATCGCGAATCTCGGCTCTTCGAGCGAACAGATGAAGAAATACTATTCCGTCTATCTCGCCGTGCACATCGCCGAGGCGATCTTCGGGCAGGCAAAGATTCAAAGCGAGATCCGAAAACCATGCGTCTTTGTCGTGGATGAGTTCCAGCGCGTCGCAAGCGATATCTTCGAGACGCTCTTTTCCGAAGTCCGCGCGTTTAATACTTCACTGATTATTTCCAATCAGTTCATGGGTCAGCTCTCTGAGCGAATCCAGAAGTCAATCGAATCGAACATCGCGACAAAGATTTTCATGCGTACGCAATCTATAAGTGATGCCGCCATCGCGGAAAAAATCCTCGACTCAAAAGTAAGTAGCCATGACATCATCAATCTTCCAGTTGGTACGGCATATCTCAAGACGCTGGTGTACGGCGTGCCGCAGGAAGCCATGTCGATCAGGATTCAAAGGACACAACACTCGGCAGACGTATCGAAGGACACGGAGGAGCATTTCATCAAACAGACGATGGAGCAGTACGGCACACCGTTGGACGTTATCCGGCAGAAGCGCGATTCGGTGAATGCGACATTCTATGCCGCCGGCAAAGAGCAGATTTTCTTTGAGCAGATGGGCAGGCACAAGATCCCGGAAGAAGAAATAAAGGTGATAAGCGAACCCGCGTTTCAATATGCTGAAAGCTCAAGTTCCAGGGCAATGAAATCCATCTTTGACCAAAGCCAGTGATATGCAATCCCTTGTAGTAGACATGACAATAACGGAAAGAAAGGATACGGACGCGTGTACCACTGCGGTTACGCAGAATGTTTTGGATATTCTCTCGGTCATCTTCGAATTCAAAATCGCGGCGAGCTGGCATATCGCCAGACTGATTTTTCAAATGGATCGTAAAAAGTATGCCTACAAAAAATTGAACATTATCTGGCGAGCCGGGTATATCGAAAGCTTCCGTCCCGAGACCGGCATACAGCGCGCGAGTACGCCCGTGTACTATCTGCTTTCGCAGAAAGGATTGGACGCCCTTCGCGAAGGCAAAGCATATACCTATAGGCAGCTTCGCAGATACCCGCAGCAAAAGACGATCTTGCAGAAAACTTTTTTCGATCACGACTCGACCATTGTCGAGCTTGCAAGCCAGGAGGCAAAGATCGCGTCCAAGAATCTCTCAATCCGATTCAAGGGCGAGTCTAATTCGGTCGCCCATGACTACAGAGGCGCGAACAATGTCGAGGTATTCACGCCCGATTACACCGCGCTCTATGCCTTCGGCGATCGTATGCTGCCCGTCTTCACAGAATTCGAACGCACGCCGAAATCCAAAAGAGACATTCTTCGCAAGGTGGAGAGGTATCTGGAGCATCTCAGATACGACGCGAGGCAGACGGCGACGCTGCGGTTTATTTTCCAGGATGACAAATTTGAACAAGCTTTTTGGATCACGATCCTGACGAGAAAACCACAGTCGCTTGAACGCATGAAGATTATGACGACTCACATACCCATGATTAAAACACACGAGCACTATCGCGAACCGATCTACGCATCGGCATCTTTCACAAAACTCACAAGAAACGAGGATGGCCTCACTGTGGACATATCCCAAAGAATTAAACTCTTCGCATTCTTATGAACACTTATATATCCATGCTCGAGGACATCATCGACGAGATGAATAAAGCGCTTTTCAAAGGAGCGAGCGAGTTCACCGACTCAGACTACGGCAGGTGGCTGGATTTCCTTCGGACTGTCCACCCGGACAGCGATCTTCTGCGAAGCGATGGCCGGCTTCTGGATACAGACTTCAATCGCGATATGAAAAAGTTTTCTGAAATGGACAAGGTCATGGAGATCGCTGAGATAGAAAAATACCCGACCTGGTACGTGCAGCCAAAGTTCAGAGAAGCGATCGTGCTCGAATACGAAAAAGGAGAATTGAGGCAGACAAATGTTGACGCGCGAGGCATACCCGAAAAGATTCAGGATTTCACCGGCAAGATACGAGGAGCAATCGCGACAGGAAAGTTTGTCGCCGTCGATATGGATCGCAGAATGGAATTCCCGATGAAGATGGACTGGCTTGAGCAGGCAGGATTTGCAACTGCCGACTGCCTGCTATTCCCGACCGACAAGATCCCGATGATGTCTTCAGGCACGGCAGAAATAACCATACACAACTACATCTCCAAAGCCGAATTCAACGGCTTAAACGTCGATGGAGTGGTTATCATCAGCAATACGCAGATCGGTTCTATCGAAGGCATCTTCAGTAAGACCCGCATCGCGTATTGCCCAACCTTATTCACCTCTAACTAACCAATTACCACTATATGCAAAAGAAAAAAATTCTTGTAGCAGTAGCAACGCTTTCAGTTATGTTTTTTCTCGGCACTTCCGCAGTATTCGCACAAGAATTGCCGAAAGCTGATCTTTCCGTTTGGAACTCGGCGAATATGAAGCCGGTCAGGGATTTCGCCAACATCACAATCGGCGTGATCTTCGGCATCGCAACCCTCTGGGCAGTCGTCATGATCGCCTGGTACGGCGTCAAGCTCCAATCCTCAGGCAACGACCTTATCAAATCCCAGGAAGCAAAAGCAGGCCTCAAGTCTACGCTTATCGGCGTCATAACGACATTCGCCGCAGTATCCGTCATCGGGCTTATCATGTTTATTCTCACACAGATCGGCGTAAAGAATCCGTAGTAGATGAAAAAATTGTTGAGTAAAAAAATAGCGGTACTCCCCATGAAAGGTTTCCCGCAAGGTACGGACGACGGCAGAGTGTCTAGTTGCCGGCGACTTCGAGAAGCGGACCTTCGCCCTTCCGAGCAGAATCGATCCATCCTTCTACCTGTCGACGGGTTTTTTCAAATGCCGGTTTGTCCTGAATCTCGGCATCGAAATGATCCTGAACCCGAACATGTCCGTCCGGAATTTCTTTCGGCATGTTTTCACCTCCTGGACGTGGAGAATATCAAAGCGGCTTTCGATTGTCAAAGTAAAGCAACATAGGCTATGCATGACGATAATATAAAAAGCTCCAAGCGAAATTTCCTCAAGTGGCTGGATGACATCCTTGCTGTATTCATCCCGAATTTCAACATCCGGGCGATCCTGTATCTCTCGCTGGTTTTCGCTGTCGCTTTGTCTCTGCAATTCTGGCGTATCTCTACACCGAAAGAGCCGCCCAAAGAGGCACAGAAAGAAACGATCATTGCAGATCAAAACTACTGGGACGACAGCAAGTACAGAGATAAGCTACAAGGCCAGACAGTCGAGTCATTCGCTAATGAATTGCAGGAGTGGCTGGAAGGTAAAAACCAAGAGCTCACCAAGAGAAAGTTCGAAGATTTGGTCTTCATGAACGGATCACTGGATTCTACGGATTTGGCGCTCATTATCCCAGAAAACTTCAACTATCTTGAAAACAATGCTCGAGCAAGATATCGCTATGTCAAAGAAAAAGGATTCCTTGCAGACAAGCCAGAGGTTGTGAGTCTCGGCATGGTCGTATGCGAGATCAATGAAAAGACGGAGCAGGTCACGGGCATGCAATTGTACGACTGGCGGTACGCATCCATGTCGAAACTTTCTGCATTCGTGAAGACAAAGCCGGATTGGAAATACCGGATCGGCGACCGTATTTTCGACGTGAGCGATCCGAGGATTGCAAGTAAAAATAAAACAGGACTGTTTTCATTCTTGCTATTCCACGACCCGAAGACAAATCGTATCACCATAGCAGACAGCACAATTCTGGGAAAGAACGGCATCGACTCGAAGAAGACTCTAGATATGGCTGGAACGAGAAAAGACAAACAAATACAGCTCTACTTCAAACCCGGATATAACGGTTGTGCGAATATGACCAAGATTCCTGATATCCCGTATGGACACCTTGATTAACGCCATTCTCACCAACTACGTCCCGACTGCGATTATCGTCTGTCTCATCGGCGGAATCTTTGCTATCGGTATAGCGGGCATTATCCGCAATTCCGGACGGCACGATGACGTCGCCCGCGCGAACTACATCGTGCAGACAGTTGTTGTCGGCTTTATCATGCTATTTCTCTCCGGCGCGTTCGTCTTTGCAATCCACCGGATATATGTCAGTCCGCTCTATGCGAACGTCCAGCAGAGTATCCAGGACAAGCTGCCGAAGGATTCGGACATCAACAACACGAATCTCTTGAGCACCCAGGTGCAAAGCATCCCGAATCCGATCATAGACCCTAAATGTCTTCTCGTGGTCGTGGATACGATAGACTGCGTGAAAAAGACGGTCAATGACCTCATGGGCGCGTTCATCGCGAAATTCGTACGGGGTATGGGATATGTCGTCGGAAAAGCGGTCGAGTTGTTCAACTTCAACTTCCTCTTCAATCTGCCTGCGGAGGTATTCAATATGGATCCGAGCTTGCCGGCGGACAAGTTGCAGAGAGCGATAAACTTCAACAACCTCATTCAGCTTTCCGAGATCATCGGCCTTGCGTTCGTGTACCTACTCATTGTCACGCACTACTTCAAGTCGATTCTGTTCTCATTGGACAGCGACTACTCCAGCGACTTCGCAGGGGATATTGGGAAGATGCTTCTCGGTTTTGTGGCAGTCTTTTCGGCGAAGTTCGTCGCGCAGGCGATCATCAATACAGGGCAGGCGTTCGCGACATTTCTTTTCAATACACCTTTGGCAAATGGCCTCTCGATCGCATTGCAGGCCTTAATAACGGACGGCCTTTGGCTGCCGTTCGGAGGATTCGGCATCGGCCTTATCGGACTCGCGCTGTTCGTGCTCGTTTACATCATCCTTTTCGGATTCATTGTTTTCAAAAACGCCAAGCGGTATTTCATTCTTCTTCTCATGATTCTCTTGGCGCCCATATTCACGCCCATGCTGTTTTTCGATATGACGCGGAATATGGGATTCACATTTTGGAACAAGTTTATCACGACGAGTTTTTCTCTGATCTTCGATCTCCTAATCCTTCTCATGATCTTCGTCTTCTTATCGTCCGGCGGATTCTCGCTCGGCAACCTCCTACTCATGCTCATCGGCATGGCAGTTGTTGCAGATAGCAATAATCTCATTTCGCAGATCGCACAAGCATCCGAAGTGACGGGATTCAGGTCGGTCGTGAGGAATGGGATTAAGTCAGGTACAGGTGCCTACTTCAATCTCAAGCGAATGTTTGTAAAGCCGCCGATGCCGCCGGCGCCAAGTGTATGACAAAAACGAAATTCAGAAATAAAAGGAGACCACCGGATCATTGTTCCATCATTCATGATGGTGATTCGAGTGGCCTCGAAGTGCAGAGTCTTCTGCTACAGCGCAGGCTGGGTCGGTTTGAGGAAGCTGCTCGATGCGTCGAACGTGAGATTACTGAGCTTTGCACCGGAAACGTCGAGCGTTACGCCGACCTGATCGACAAGTCGAAAGGACTGCGTGCCGTCGAAACCGACCGGCTTTTGCGTGGAACCACTTCCTGCCCAGGCAACGTTGAAGAAATATGCCTCCGGCACGCTGGAAATGGGAAACTTCTCGCCTCGATCCCACCAGCCGTTGAAGTCTCCGCTGACCGGCAGTTTGGTGCCGTCCGCGAGAACAACGGCATAGCTGTAGCTCGTATCCCTGCGGTCGAAGACAACAGCAAGGGGATAGAAGTGCCAACTCGGTGGATGCGTGTCATCCACTTTGTGGAGGACCGAGTAGTTGATGGTAACTGGACGTGGTGCCGCACTCGTCTTCGTCTGTTCGATCGTCGGCATTGCGCATCCCGACAGGATCGTGACGAAGATAACGGCAAGGAAAGAACGGGGCTGCATCGAGCCCTCCTTTCTGAAAAAAGATGCCCGACAATGGATGAAATAAATAATAACAAATTTTCCCATTTCTGTCCAGATTGAGCCCCTAAAAACCTTTAAATAACGCGTATGTCCGACGACAAACAAACAAAAATAGACATCCCCGAGTCCATAGATACGTACAAGATTACGCTCTTTTGGGGACTCACCATCACTCAGATCGTTCTGCTATTCGTCGCAACGCTTTTCATCGGCTTCGGCATTTCACTGGCAGTCTCGCGTAATATCATCGGGGCAGTGCCGCTCTTCGTTTTGGCAATCCTCGTATTGCTCGGGATCCTTGAAATCCGAGGCAGGAATTTCTATACCCATGTCTCCTTCATCATCTCGTACTTCAAAGACAAGCCCCGAGTCCTCATCTACCACCACTACGCACCCAGTGGCAACGCAGGAAAACAGTCCAAGCAACTCGTGTACCAGCAGGAAGATAATTCCAAGACTGTTCTCATGATCTTTGCCGGACTGGCAGCAGGCATCATCCTTTTGATCCTAACCATTATGTATCTCTACCATGTCACGTATTCTTAACACGCTCTTCAAAGTAAAGCCCCAATTCGCCACCCTTGCGGACTTCTGGCAGTTCAAAGACATCAAAGGCGGGGTCATCATCATGCGGAACGGCTCGTACCGCATGGCGCTCGAGGTATTCCCTGCAAACTTCGGCCTCATGGACGAAGAAGAGAAACAGCGCGCGGTCATCGGCTTCGAGCAGATTCTCCGCGAGATCGAGGTGAAATACCCCTTACGCGTCCTTATCCAAACACGGAAAACCAACGCCACCGACTATATCACCCAGCTCGAGCACACCTACGGCATCCGCAATCTCGGGACCTACGATCTCTTTGAGAAATACGCGAGCTTCATCCGCGAAGTGTCGAAGAACTACGAGATCATCACCAAAAAGTTTTATCTCATCCTCGAGTTCTCAGAACTCAAATACACGCTTTCCAAGGATATCGTGAGCAGGGAGGAGAAGGACGAGAAGAAAAAGAGAAAGATCACCGAGGAAGAGGTCTTCCAGGAAGTCCGCCAGAGCATGCTCGGGATCCTCTCGACCTTCCAGTCGCAGCTCCATGCGATAAACCTCCAGAGCAAGATCCTTGAGACATCTGACATCGTAAAAGTCATGATGGCCTACCTGGACGAGGAGCGGTATGTGAACAACAAGGACTTCTTCGACACCATCGACGCGCATCGGGAACGCGCCCTCAAAGAGGGATTGCCGTTCTCGGTCGTGAACAAGATCAGTCCCAACTTTATCGAGGAGGAGAATATCGACCTATTGAGTATCAATAAGAATCTCTACTTGAGGAGCGAGTTTATCTCGGAGCTCGGCACCTACGCATACATAGACTGGTTCAAGGAGATCATCACCTTCCCGTACGCCAACGACATGATGCTGACCTTTGCAAGCAGGGATCCGAAGGATACGGTTGTGAAAATCACGGGAAAGCGGCAGAGGATCGAGTCAAAGATATTCGACGACAAGACGCAGAACAAGCCCAACAGCATCGTTGACGCCCTTGTCCTGGAAAGCACGGAAAAGATCGAAAAGCAGTATTTGCGCTCGGAGATAAAGCCCATCGACCTCAAGGTGGAAATGACCTTCCGCTCGGACAGCATCCAGTCGCTCAATATCATCCACATGAACTTCGGGCGATTGCTCCATCGCAAGATGATGCAATCCCGCATTTACCATTACGAACAGCTCGAGGGGCTCAAAGGCACCTTCATCGCAGGGTCGAGCAATACGGCGACGAGGAACCATCGGGACATCAACACGGACGTGGCCTCATTCGCATTTCCCTTCATTACGCCGCAGATTTCCTCGAATACCGGCATCCTCTACGGCGTGGACGAGATAAACCGCTCATTAGTGACGATCGACCGCAAGGAGCTGGAAAGCTACAACCGCTCGATCATCGCATCTACAGGCGCGGGAAAGAGCTTTTTCATAAAGCTCGACCTCATACGCTCACGGATGATCGGCTACCAGTCATTCGTCCTGGACGTGGAAAATGAGTTCGAGATGGTGACTAATTATCTGAAAGGCAAATATATCGAACTTTCAGAAAAGTCCGTGTATTTCATTAACCCGTTCCATATCTCAGGACCGGAATACAAGGCACAGAAGGTCGAGTTCGTCCGTGAGCTTCTCAAGTCGCTCTTTGCCAACGAGAAGATCAACGTGACGGACATGACGCGAATCGAGCGCTCAATCGCGGATGTCTACGAGCGATGCCTGCAGGAAAACACCCAGCCGGTGCTCAAGCACTTCATCGACGAGATAGATCGATTGCAGAAAAACAAGATCATAGACAGTCTTGTCAGTGTCCTGCGCTCATACACCGATCCCAAGCATCCCCAGTACTATCTCTTCAACAAGCAGCAGAATATCGACTTTGCAACAGACGACCTGATCGTATTCGCGCTTAAATACGTGGACAGGCGCGACTTCGTCGTTGCCGTCATCCTTGAGAGCTATTGGAACTACATCAACCATCCCAAGAACGCAAAGAAGTTTAAAAACCTCATCGTTGACGAGGCGAGCCAGCTTTTCCAGTCCGGACTTATCGTGGAAAAGCTCGCATCCCTTGCATTGCGAGGAAGAAAATACAACTCGGGCGTCACGACGATCGTGCAGTCCATCAACCACTATTACAGCACGCAGTTCTCGCGGACGAACGATCTTTTTGACCAGTCATCGCTCACGCTCGTGATGAAGCACAAAGTGAGCGATTCGTTCGATCGGCTCAATGAGAAGGTGCATATCAATAAGCCGGAGCGGGCGTATCTTGAGCGGTTGGAGATCGGGAAGGGGCTTTTGATCGTGAACAACTCGAAGATCCCGCTATCCATCGAGGCGAGCGAAGAGGAAGAGGCGATCTGTACGACAAAGCCGCCGAGATAGGGTATGGCGGGGATTGCACAAGTCGCATATGGAGCGTATCAGCATCGGGATAAGATAAAGAAAGTCCTGCTTTTCTTGGCAATTCTATTCGGCAGCTTCGTATTCTTTCTTTACCTCATCGTTGCGACTGTCATTGCTGTCGTCCAAGGCACCGGAGGGGTTAATGATGGCGGACACCCTGATCTGCCCGGATTTACGGAATTCCAGCAGTTCACATACAAGACAATTTACGGCGACACCTGGTACACCTTTGTCCATCCGTATTTCTTTCCGACGCTGGGCGCTTTGACCCAAGGTGTGCTCATTGACACCGCGCCAAGAGTGGGCAGAAAGCACGTCGCATGGGATATTGCCGACCGCGCGCCGAGACAGACAGAGATACGAGCCTTCGCCGATGGTACGGTCGCGGAAGTGAAAAATAATATCCTGTACGGCACGACCCGGCGCTGGCAGTTCTGCGACGGCGATGGCGGCATCTGCTGGTATGAAGTGACGCAGCCGGCAGACGTGCAGATCGGCTGCGGGTACGAGGTCGTCATCCAACACGCGGATTCCCTAAGGACGCAATACTGTCATCTGATCTCGCCGCCATACGTGCGCGTAGGCGATCCGGTGACCGCAGGTCAGGTTATCGGATATCAGGGGAGTACGGGATGGTCTACAGGAAAGCACCTCCATTTCGCCCTCTGGCGCGGTTGGCAGCCGATCGATCCGAGCTATGCGTTCAGTCAGACGAGTTTGAGTGATTGGGGTGACTAGTGACTATTGTTTTATAAAACAATTTCTGGTATTGTTGAGCTAACTATGGATAACACTGCGAAGCGATTAGGAGAAAATATAAAAAATATCCGAATTGCGAAAGGCATGACGCAAGGCGATCTTTGTAGGGTTTTAGATGTAGATCGAGCATATATGAGTAATATCGAGAGTGGAAAGAAAAATCCTACGCTTTCAACTATTGAACGCATCGCGGATGCGCTCGGCGTATCAGTAGATGTTCTTCTGAAATAACTATGCAAGTCAAATCATTAAACAAAAATCTCCATAAAGCGAGTCGAGCAAAGAACGATGAGTTTTACACTCAGCTCGCCGATATTGAAAACGAGCTGAAGCATTACAAGGACCAATTTCATGGCAAGGTAGTGTTTTTGAACTGCGACGACCCGTATGAAAGTAACTTTTTTAAATACTTTGCGGGCAATTTCAAGTATCTGGGGCTCAGAAAGCTTATTGCCACAAGCTATGCCGGCTCGCCGATCGTCGGCACCCAGTTGCCGCTCCCTCTTATGGAGGGCCTAAAGCCAAGCGGCAAACAGCCGCTCAAGATCGAGATAAACGGAGTGCCCGATGCTGACGGTGACGGCGCTATAGATCTTACCGACGTGCAACACCTTCTCAAGCACGACAAAAATACCGCAACACCCATTGCAGGCAACGGCGACTTCCGCAGTGATGAGTGTATAGAATTACTCAAGCGGGCGGATATAGTGTGCACCAACCCGCCATTTTCTCTTTTTCGAGAATACGTGGCGCAGCTAGTGGAGTATGATAAAAAATTTCTAATCATTGGGAGTAAAAACGCCGTGAAGTACAACTCCATTTTCAAGTTAGTAAAAGAAAACAAGCTCTGGATGGGTTATGGTTTTGCGGGTGGCAACGCGTATTTCAGGACGCCAAACGCTCGGGAGTTTGCAAGTGGTGTGTATGACGAGAAGACGGGCTTGGTGAAGTTTCGCAATGTGGGATGGTTCACCAATATGGACTTTGATAAACGCCATGAGGTGATGCAGTTGTATAAAACATATAAGCAGGAGCAATATCGGAACTACGATAACTTTGATGCCATTGAAGTATCAAAAGTTGCAGATATTCCGATGGACTTTGAAGGGGTGATGGGCGTACCTATTACCTTTTTGGAAAACTACAATCCCGATCAATTTGAGATATTGGGTGTATTTGACGACAAGCGAGAGAAGTCTGATGCTTTCATTCAGGGTAAACCTACTTATGTTGATGAACAACATAAGCGGTATGTCGGACCAGTAGTGAATGGAAAGGCGCTTTACACCCGAATATTAATTAAACGGAAGAAGTGATATGAAAATAAACCTTAAAAAAATCTCCATTCGCGAAGTATTTGATGGGTATATAGATAGCCAGGAAGAAGGCGTAGTCGCATACGGCGGGAAGCTTGATATTCGTCCCAAATATCAGCGAGAGTTTGTATACAAGGGTCACCAGCGTGATGCAGTGGTTGAAACAGTGAAGAAAAGTTTTCCGCTTAATGTGATGTACTGGATGGTAAAGGGTGATGGCGGGTACGAGGTATTGGATGGGCAGCAGCGCACCTTAAGCATTTGCCAGTATGTTAACAACGAGTTTTCACTCAATGAAAAGTATTTCCACTCTTTGATTAATGATGAACAGGAACAGATCTTAAATTATGAGCTCATGGTGTATTGGTGTGAGGGTAATGAAAAAGAGAGACTTGATTGGTTCCGTGTCATCAATACCGCCGGCGAAACCCTAACTGACCAGGAGCTCCTTAATGCTGCATATACCGGCCCCTGGCTCTCCGACGCAAAGTTGAAGTTTAGCAAGTCAAACGGCGTGGCGTATTTGCTTGCGAATGACGGCGGGGCGCTGCTGAAGGGTTCGCCTATTCGCCAGGAATATTTGGAAACCGCACTTTCATGGATTAATGATGGGCGCGTGGAGGAATATATGTCCAAGCATCATCATTATGCGAACGCGGACGAATTGTGGGAATACTTCCAGAATGTGATTGCCTGGGCACGCAGTACATTTCCGAATTATCGCAAAGAAATGGCGGGTGTAGAGTGGGGTGTGCTATATAGCGAGTTTAAGAATGCGAAGCTGGATGCAATAAAGCTTGAGGCAGAGATTGCGGAGTTGATGCAGGATGAGGATGTGACAAGTAAGTCCGGCATATACCCGTATGTACTCATACGGGAAGAAAAGTTTCTGAGTATTCGCTCGTTTACGCTCAATATGAAGCGGGAGGCATATGAGCGGCAAAAAGGCGTTTGCCGGTTTTGCAAAAAGAAGTTTGCAATAGACGAAATGGAAGCTGACCACATCAAGCCGTGGCATGAGGGAGGCAAAACGATAGCAAAAAATTGTCAGATGTTGTGTAGGCAGGATAATCGAACTAAATCAGGAAGATAAAATGCTAATCAAGAGCATATCCGTCAAATATTGGAAGTACTTTGACTTTGATAAAAACCTGCACTTAAAGCCGGGGATTAATTTAATATTGGGAAAGAATGGGAGTGGTAAAACATCATTTCTTAGGATGATACAAGATGCCTCAACAGGGCAAACTCAAAATTTGAAAGGCCTTACTTCTGATACTCCTGATGGCACTAATCTCGTTACAATTAACATCGATGATGGTGCAAACGCCATCTCAATGATAAATCAAAAAAATGGCGATAGCGGGAATTGGACAACAAATATATTAACCGGAAAGGTTCGCTACATAACCTCTCAGCGGTCAATAACTAGCGGAAACAAGGCACTCAATCCTTTAGTTCAGAATCTGGGGGACATCTCTATTTCCGTTCCAGATCAGGCAATTGATGTCGCAGAGGAATTTAATAAAGCTATTATAAAAGAGCTCTTCGATAAGATAAGCAAAATTACGGAAAGTACAGATTTTCTTTCTGAGCTTGAAAAAGCTTACAAAGATGAATTGATTGATTTTGAGAAGGATCTAAAGATTGATCCTACGCGTGAGAATGCTGTTTATTTTGTTGACCACAAAAATCGAGAGGTGGGTGTTAATGATCTTAGCTCGGGAGAAAAAGAATATCTATACTTTTACGCCTTTCTTAGAAGAATTAAGTCTGACGAAGGAAATATTATTCTCATCGATGAACCCGAGTTGCATTTACACAGTAGTCAAATCAGGAAGCTGTGCGAGCTGATATCGATCCTCTCTATTAAAAATCAAGTTATTGTTGCCACTCACTCTGGAGAAGTTTTACAGCACTTCATTTCTCGTGCGAATATTGTGCTGCTGGGTAAGGGTATTGTTGACCACATTGGTGATCCTGATGCCATGCGAAGAGTTCTCGAAGAGACCGGCTTACCAATAGATCCGTCTGTTTTCACAGCGCATTGGATTTGTGCGGAAAATGATCCATCGAATACACTGACTGGAGGAGGCCCTACAACCCCTGAAGTGCTGGAGTGGATTTTTGGAAAAAACTTAAAGAAAAGATATTGGTCTTTTGGATCAAATCGAGCGGTAGCACAAGGTTATGGTAATGGTATTGCAACAACAGGAACAGGAATAACAATTAACGTAACCGTAATTCTTGATGGCGACAAGCTTATTAAAGCATCGGCTGATTATTACTCAGTCGCCATCCCAAATCCTCAAAAGGACGTTTCCTATTTTCCGTTTTGGGAGTTGGAGAATATTTTTCTTACAGAAGCAATATTAAACGCTGTCATCCCTGAAAATAATGGCAGGACTGGCTCAATGCAGTTTTGGGATTTAATGGAGAATAACAAAGCAGAATTACTTAAATCGATAAGAAAGACTGTAGCTAAAAATAGTCTTCGAGAATATAGTCTTGATCGATACATTAGAAACAATGACACCGCAGGCGATATTCAGAATTGGAAGCAGGCAGTTCAAGACTCTGTGGTCGACCTTACCAACATTGATATTACTTTCGATGATGTGATTGCGCAGAAAAAGTGGCAATGGTTGCCGGGCAAAGAAGCATTGGGACTTCTTGTAACTAATCTTACTAGCGAATTTTGGATCAAAGTCAGAACTGCTCAACAGGCAGAAGAACTTTCTGTTATGTGGGAGAAGGAGTCTATAATTCGTGAGTTCGTCGGGAGGGTTAATGGCGTGCTCTAAAGCTGAGAGATAGAAGTTGATAAATCAAATGAACCTCACCAAAACCGACTATCTCATATACTTCGAATGCGGAAAGAATGCCTGGGTGAAAATCCATAAGCCAGACGTATACTTCGCGCATCCTCAATCGCAGTTCGATCTCGCGCTTCTTGAAACAGGTAATGAAGTTGACTTATTGGCACGCGATCTTTTTCCGGGTGGTGTGCTCGTGGAATCACGTAATGACGTAGAGCTTACGACGAAGCTTGTGGCCGACCATACGCCTATTATCTATCAGCCGGTTTTCGAGAATGAACGATTCAAGGCTGTATGCGATATCATTGTCTGGAACGAGGCAGCGAAGGCGTACGATGTCTATGAGGTGAAGGCGTCTAATAGTGGCGAAGATAAGGGCGCGAAAGACAAGCTGTACGCTCACGACCTTGCTTTCCAGTACCATCTCCTCACCGAGCTATCCGTCCCTTTGAATAAGCTATATATCGTCCGTCTCAACAGCGAATACGTGCGCGGCGGCACGCTAGTTCTCGACGAACTCTTCACCAAAGAGGACTTCACAGATAAGACACTGAAAATCGCCGAACACGTGAAAGAAGACATGTGCCAGGCGTATGCGTTGCTTTCCAGACACGAAGAGCCGTTCGGATCGTGCACTTGTATCGTCAAGGGGCGGAGTGCCCACTGCACCACCTTTTCGTATAGTAACCCCCACATTCCTGAATACAGCGTCCATGACATTGCGCGTATCGGTAGCTCGAAAAAGAAGCTTGCCGACCTTGTAGATAGAAATATTCTCGCGATCCACGATGTTCCAGACGACTATGAATTTAGTGCGCCGCAGCAGAATCAGGTCATCGCTGCAAAGACCGGGCAAGCGAGCATTAATAAGGAAGAGATTCGGTCATTTCTTGAAGGATTGAAATATCCGCTTTCCTTCCTCGATTATGAAACCTATGCGCCTGGCATCCCGCGATTTCCTGGTTATCGACCTTTCGATCAAATCCCTTTCCAATTTTCGCTCCATGTGCTGGAAGAAGGCACAGAAGAATGCAGTCATGCGGAATTTCTTTTTTCAGAAAACGCCAATCCTGACAGACAAATCATTGAGGCGCTCAAGGCAGTGCTACCTGCGCAGGGAAGCGTGATCGTATGGAATAAATCTTTTGAGATGGGGATCAATTCGAAGCTCGCCGAGCGGAACCCGGAGTATGCAAACTTTCTTGAAGACGTTAATGCGCGGATCGTCGATCTCAAGGAGATATTCGACAAGCAATATTTCATCCACCCCGATTTCCGCGGTAGGACGTCCATCAAAAAGATTCTTCCTGTGCTCGCACCCGAGCTTTCATATAAGGAATTAGATATTCAGGAGGGCGCTACTGCATCGGATACATGGAATAAGATTGTGACAGGAGAATATTCGCACGAAGAAGCAAATGAAAAGCTCGCGGCACTCAAAAAATACTGTGGGCTTGATACATATGCCATGTATGCGATTTGGAAGTATCTTGACGGTTTATGCGTTATGGCTATAGAGCGTACAATAGTATGATAAAACTCACTTTAGATACAAATTGCATAGTTAACCTGCTTGATTATAAGTCTGAATCAGCTATATCGGTTGATGAATTGGCGGAAATCATCCGCTATGGACTGGATGGTGATGTGAATATCGCAATTACCACAAGAGTGGATAGCGATATAAGTAAGGATAAGGACGAAGGTCGCAAGAACGAAATGATTAAACGAGTTTCAATGTTTCCAGTCATTGGCACTGTTGCCCGTTTTGGAATCTCGAAATTTGATCGAGGTGATGTATTAACTGGAGAAAAACATCACGCGTTGGAAGAAGAAATAAAAAAGATAATATTTCCCGGATTAAAGAATGATGATCCTCGTTTTGACAATAAGATCAATGACGTCGACCATTTAATCGGCCATAAGATCAACAACAGGGACATCTTTGTCACCGACGATCAGCAGATTCTAAAAAAGGCTAATACGCTTAAAGCAAGTAATGGTATCGAAGTAATGTCTCCCAAGAGGGCGCTTGAATATATCAACTTGCAAGCGAATCGAGTTGTCCTTGTTCAAGAGTTTTCTGAAAAATTTGGTGAATATAGGGACGCCGTAATTTTAAGTATTTCCTCAAAACGAATAGATGATGCGCAATTGAAAAAGTACGAGGAATTGCGCAAATGGATGCTACGCAAACTCCCTGTGATTAGGGATGGCCTATTGAACTTCAAGCTCAAAATGGCATCGGTGCCAGCGGGCGGACAAAGAGTATTTGGACAGGATGATCTTATGTCACTTCAAATGTTTAGTGATCGGCTAAACGGTATTTTGCGGGAAAGAAATCCGTTGTTAATTCCTCAAATAGCATCAACGCACCGCCATGATTATGCGAGCTATAGGTCGGATAAGGAGGAAGTTGATATGACGATTTCATTTTTGAATTCTGTGGAAGATACCATGCTTGGATATCTGGGAGCTTTAGAAGCTCGATAAGTATATCGACTTGACGGGGAGAGAATTATTATTATCAAATCAAGACTATGATTACCGCTGAATGGGTATCGGCAATTGCCGCTGTTATCTCAATCTTCATATCAATCTGGGCAGCTTTCACGGCAAGAAATGCCGAGAGGAAAGTAGGAGGCATTTTAATGAGTGGCAACAAGGTAATTGGATCAGGCACAATGGTTCATATTGGCGATAAGAGAAATTAAAAGTGGCTATGCCAAAAGAACAGAAAAAACAAAAAATCTGCAACCGAGGGCATATCTACAAGGAGGCCAGTCCCTGTCCTTTGTGCTGGCCGGGATATTCAAAGAAGAAAAAAGATCGTGAAATAACAGAGGACGATCTAAAGTTCATCCATGGCGAAGACTATCCGATGTTTAAGGAAAAAATCATTCCAAACTGCGATTGTACGCTTTGTAGGGATAATCGGATTCAAGATCCCTATGGATCGACGATCGTGCATTACCGCATTTTTCTCAACTATCTCAATGACATGATTCTTCGCGGCACGTGTGCAAAATGTGGAAATGATGTTGTCCGCTATCTTGAGACGAGCCAAGTTCCCGCATACGCCGGACGCATTGCAATCGTCCGTGAAAAATACGGTGACAGAAAGAAACGGGTAGAAGGAATGGAGGAAGAGAAAGCGCACTCTTTTTTAAGCATGAAAATCAGTACCGAGAAATTCACCCCCACAGAGATCGCGCGTATCTACTTTGCACTTCATTCCCGCGGAGATTTTGAAAACATGAAGCAGCTCTTTGCAGATTCTTCCTCGTACGCCCTTCCGTCGGTAGGATTCTTTCACGGCCAGGATCAGATTATCACGACGCTCCGTTCATTTCGTTCAAAATTTACGTCACTCGAGTGGACCATGAAATCAATTGCGAAGGATGTAGAACAGGATGTAATACGGATAAAGTTCAGTTTTAGCGGCACGTTTCAGAACCGCAAAAAGGTCACAGCAGAAGGATTCGAATACATACAGGTAAAGGACGGGAAAGTCGAGCATGTGGATGTGAGGTATACGGATATAAAGCGACCCAAAAATTGAGATCATCCCATTTTTCAACCACATATGCCATCCATGCAAGACATCCAATGGGATAAACTCAAAACAGCGTACGGCTTTGCAACCAATATTCCTGCTATCTTAGAGCAGCTCGCATCAGATCATGAATCCGTCTTCTCACAAGGCATTGAGGAGTATTACGCTCATGTCTTTCATCAATCCTGCACTATTTACGAGGTAACGCCGTACACCATTCCTTTTCTCCTTGAGTGTCTCAGAGGCACAACCTCAAAAAAGAAGAAAAGATGGCTTATCGACATGTTCTCACACTTGATTGACATATCTAACGTTCAGAAGGACGTATACTCGGAAAGAACGATCGATGAGATAGCGAAGGGATTCACTGCATTTGAACCCGTAAAAGATATGAACAAGCAAGCAAAAAAGCTCTACGAGCTTTGCAAGCAGTACGAGGAATACAAACGATTAAGGTCAAGTGAGAATGGCTAACGCTCATTTGGCTGAGTTAAACCTTGATTTTTCTCCAGCATCCTGTAAAATCGCATCGTTTTCACGGATAAGGAGGAAGTTGTTCCATGAAGACGTGGCTCGATGCCTATGTTGTCGAACAGAATCGCGAATATGAGCCTACTCTTCGAGATCATCCGAGATACGGCTCAAAATCTCTCTTGAAGACCGCGCACTGGAATCTCATCATCCAAAATTGGCAGGATGAGCCAACGGAAGATGAGCGTACGGTCAGACGGTTTGAACGGGAATGGGTACGCATGGTCACACCGTTCCTGCAGCCGGATTCCTATGACCCGTTGTGCTTGCAAGTGACGCCGAATCTGGCGGAATTTTTCGCGAGTAAGCGTGTCGAAGGATGGGATGCTGAGGCGTTCGAGCTTCTCGAGCGTCACAAGTCGATTTACATCGACCTTCCACACAACGCATTTTTCGTCTCCTCAGATTTGGAAGTCAGAGCGATCGTAATACGCGACATGCGTCACACGATCTCGGTTTCTCGTTACGCTCCTAACGAAATCGGGGACCGCAGTTGGGATTGGTCTTATGTCGACTACCCCGAGGGTAAATTCCGCGTGAACGCGATCATTACTTCCATAGGAAGCGACTTAGAAGTAGGCTCGATCCGTTGGACCCTCTCTGCTGATGAATCGGCCATAGGGTACACGATCGCTGATGAGCTCTTTGACGGCGAAGTATTCCGCATTCAACTCGAGGAATTCATCAAAGTTATCTTGGCCTACTTCCTCTTGGCTTCGCGCAAATCCCAGCAGCGATCGACGCCCATCAATCTCGAAAACGCCGATCGCAAGGAACGCCGAGCCTACGAGAAGGACAAGCAAAGCACGCTTTTTTACGTTGTTCGACTCAGTCTGACAGGCGACCCTGATGTCATTATCCTCGCAGGAGGGGCACAGGGATCTCGAAAGGGATGGAAACTCGGATCGCGTGTTCATATCGAACCCTTTCCGCGCTGGCAATGGAAGGGCAAGAAAGGTGAACGCTACCAGGAGAGAATCATGGTGGGCGAAAACATGGTAGACGAGGAGGGTCGGAAGGGCTTTTGGAAGGGCCCAATCGATGCTCCGAAGCGTCTCAAATTGTATTCGCTCGAGTGAAGATCAATAGCTTGGGCGAATTCTCAGGGCACGGCCGTATCGGTTGTGCCCTAATTTTATAAAAAACATTGTATTTATAAGCAATTTCGCGATTATGCGATTGACAAACTCAATAAAATGTGACATACTTAGTCTCAGTTCATTCAAATATACTTGCAGTTTTTCCTAATATTTTCGGCACAGGATAGAGGAGATTAACCAATCTCTTGTGTCCTGATGGCGAAAATCCAGGAAAAACAGACACCCACCAGCGGGCAGCTGGAAGTTCACTGGCTATCAGCCAGAGAAGGAGCCGTGCCGTGAAATACGGAGACATGACTTGGGGGCGCATGGAAGCGGTCGTCAACAAGATGGGCGGCATGGAGGGAGTTGATCGCTTCCTCCAGGACGAGCTCATCTTGGTGCCCAAGAACGGTCAGACATCGGCGGTCGTTTCGATCAGCCCGAAGGTCTGGCCGATCTACTTTTCGGTAAAGAACGACAAGAGCCTTCGAACCGCAGATGATTTTCGGCAAGATCTCGAGCCCACCGAGCACAAGATCGGGACCTGGGCGAGCAACATTCTCGACCGGGCCGATTTGCTCGAGGGGATCGACGAAGACGAGTACCATTTGGCCGCAGTCACAGGTAAGATGCTCCAGTTCCGCAAAGAAATGACCCGGAAGGCGTTCTTCGATCGCGCTCTGAAGCCGGGCAATGGTCTGGCTAAGGTCCCTGCCCGGGTCGGGCCGTTGCTGCGCAAGCAGTTGGTGAACCAGCCTAAGGGCGACTTCCGACTTCTCGGGATGGAGCCCGTCGCCGATTCGGACGGCGGTCTGTGCGTGTTCTTCGTCAAGCGTGATGACGTCGGCGAGTCCTGGCTGCGCACGCTCAGCGGTTATCCCGAGAGCAGGTGGGATCCGGACTCCGTCTGGCTCTTCCTCTGCAGCAAGTCAGCTTAGTTCTTGGTCATCTGTTCCTCAGGTCTTCACAGCCCTTTGGAACTTGATCTTGAACCTTTGGCCCCGTGCAATTGTGCGGGGTCTTGCTTTTTGTTAAAATCAAAAATGGCGCTAGGCGAATATGGGGAAGATCACGGTTTTCCTCTGCCGAGGCTAGTATCCATGCATCGAGAATATCCTTGATCACGGTTGGGGATAGGGTGGTGCATGCAGCAACTTCAAAAAATGAAGATACTTGGTATAGGATGCTCTGCGATTAATTGATCGCGAATAAGATTCAGCCCGGAGAGTATTCGATGGGCGGTGTACCAGACGGCAACCTATACAGTACCGATTCGGACGGCGATCTGAACGTGTTCAACGTCAAGCGTAATGACGACGGCGAGTCCTGGCTGAACACGAACAACGGTCATCCCGAGAACAGGTGGAATCCGGACACCGTCTGGCTCTTCCTCTGCAGCAACTGTTTTCATTTCTCTCCTGGTTTTCTGGGAGAGTTTTGTTTTTGCAGCTGTCCACTCCATCCGCCAAGCATTTTGCCCGCCTCGTCGATCGGCAGCGAAAGCGCGGTGTATTTCTTATCGTCGATCGCCTTGGTTTCCCAAAGTATCATAAGGAGCACGCGAAGGGTATCGAGCTTGCGAATCGATACTCTAACGTAGGGCAACTTCTCTTCTCGGGCTAAGTAGCTCGCAGCCGATATTGCTTCGATAATCTCAATAAATAACGTGTCTATCCTATGCCCCAGCGAATGCCTATGCGTTTTGGGAATAATGCCCAAGTAGCCGTACCAGATCAGATACGCGCTTTTCACTTTCTGCAAAACCGGCAAAATCGTTGGGGGGGGGGTACTGTTAGAGGGTTTCAAAACTGAATTCATATGGCCAAAGCTCAACTTACTCATACGTACGAGGATATTATTTGTCTTGAGAATTTGCTCGATGCATGGAAGGAGTTCGTGACCGGAAAACGGAAGCGGAAGGACGTGCAGTTATTTGAGCTTAACTTGATGAGCAATATTATTTCTTTGCATAGGGATCTTACAACAAAACAATACGTCCATTCACCATATGTCGCTTTCAATATATCGGACCCCAAGCCGAGGAATATTCATAAGGCTGCTGTGCGCGATCGGCTATTGCACCATGCGATCTATCAGGTCCTGTATACCTTCTTTAACAGCAAATTCATTCCCGACTCATTTTCCTGCCGGAGAGGGAAGGGCACTCATAAGGCGATGAATCGTTTTCGCGAATACGCCTATCAAGTATCAAAGAATCATAGAAAGACGGTTTGGGTGCTCAAGTGCGATATCCGTAAGTTCTTCGCCTCGATAGATCACGCTGTATTGCTCGCGATCCTCGAGCGATCGATACCCGACAAGGATATTATCTGGCTGCTTTCGTGTATTATTGGTAGCTTCCATTCCACGAAAGAGGGGGTGGGCCTACCGCTCGGCAATCTCACATCCCAGCTTTTGGTCAATATCTACATGAACGAGTTCGACCAGTTTGTGAAACATTCGCTGAAAGCAAAGTGGTACGTCCGCTATGCCGACGATTTTGTCCTCCTTTCTGAAAGCCACGAATGGCTAACTGAAGGGCTGGGACGTATTGAAAAGTTTCTTTTGGATGAGCTGAGGCTCAAATTACACCCGGACAAGGTATCTATAAAGACTTTCGCCTCGGGCGTCGATTTCCTCGGTTGGGTGCATTTTCCCGATCATCGGGTCATCAGATCGGCTACGAAACGCCGTATGATGCGGAATGCATCTGGCCAGCCTTCAGATGAGAGTATTCAGTCGTATCTCGGCCTTTTAAGCCATGGAAATGCTGCCAAGGCGACGAGGGAATTTCTACGAATGGCCCGCAATTAAAGGGAGTAATCATACCTTATTCATCCATTCGCGCACGGGCGGGCGGGGTAAGAATGGATCCAAACAAATAGCCACCTCACCTCCTCCTCTCCTGGATCACACGGTTCGGGACGGCGCGGGGTTTCGGATGGGTGGTCGGTTCTGGTTGTGGGGTTTTGTTTGTTGGGTTGGTAGTTTGGTTGGTGGCAGAGCTAGGGGTGGAAGGCCTCAAAAAGGATATGCTGAAAAGTCTGTAAAATATCTCATTAGTACTATGGTGGCGCGCAGGTGTTTGCCTGGTGGCATTAGTACCCAATGAGGTCAGGTGTTTTGGGATCTGTAATGAAAAGGTTTTTGAGGCCTTCGAGGTAGAACATGTTCCACCTCCTGTTCCACCCCGGGTGTGGATAGCTCTGCCGTAGCCGAGATGACCTTGGCAGAAAACGGACAGGCGGTCAAGCCCCCGCCAGCCAGCCAAATCCGGCTCAAAACTGTGCGTCAGTTTTGAGCAGCCGCTCCGGCCGAGCGGCGAGATTGAGCTCCTTTGACTTATGGATTAGATTTGGTAATATGATGTCAAAGTTCGCACCTTCATCGGTGATCGAACCAAAAGGGACTGTTTCGAACTGGGACGGTCTTTTTTGATTTCCAAAGAATTCATCGGCGTGGATATCAGGGGCAGAGTTTCGATCGGCTGAGGCAAAATTTTTTTCATCGGCATCGGGGGCAGAATTGTTCTTTAACCAAAAGGAAAGTTTAATCTGATCGGGGGCATACTCAATTTTTTTCAGACACTTTTTTGCAACGATATTTTTCTCAACGCCCTTGGCCGCGCGGAGGGAGGCGATCGATTTTTCTCTTGCCCGAACAAGTGAATAGGATATAATAGAATTGCTCACAAACTTCTCACATTGCGCTTTTTTATTACAAGCAACTCTTGTAGTAACCCAAGAGGAGCAATCTCTGTACAAATTCGCGCAAGTGAGTTTGTGAGCAGCAGAGTTGCTCCTTTTGTTATTTGCGCAAGAACGAAGATTTTGCACTTTGCGGTGAGAGAATGATGTAATCGGCCGACCATCGCAAGGTGTGAAATATTCTGTCTGCGCCTCGCTTGCAAAATCATTCATTATTTCTTAATCGTATGCCTACGAAAAATTGCGCAATTTATACCCGCGTCTCCACAGACATGCAGGCCGAAAAAGAATTTTCGTCCTGCGATGCCCAGGAACAAAAAATCCGATCTTTCATCGAAAGCCAGGAAGATTGGCAAGTCTGCAAAGTCTATACCGACGGCGGGTATTCTGGAGCAACCCTGCAGCGGCCTGCTATCCAGCAGCTATTGCAGGATGTCCAAAGAGAAAAAATCGATATTGTTCTTGTCTACAAGATCGATCGCCTTACTCGATCACCAAAAGACTTCTACCACCTGATCGAGTGTTTTGAGCAAGCAAACCTTGATTTTATTTCCATCACCGAGCGCATCGATACGTCCACACCCGCCGGCAGACTTCTTCGGAATATCATGCTTACGTTCTCGCAATTTGAGAGAGAACTTTTAAGCGAGCGAGTAAAGGATAAGATGCTCGAACGCGCAAAGATAGGATTGTATAACGGCGGGTCTGCTCCGCTCGGCTACATGCGGGCGAACAAAAAACTCGTCCCTCACCCGGAAAATAGAAAGGTCATAAAATCAATGTTTGAGATGTACGTCGAAACGCAGTCCCTGGCTGCCGTCTTCAAAATGATGCGGGAAATGGGCGTGCGGACAAACCGAGGCAACGCATACCCTCTCACAAAAATCACGCGCCTTCTTTCCAATCCGCTGTATGTCGGCAAAGTCTACCATAAAGGCGAGATCTACGACGGCATCCATGAACCGCTTGTTTCCAAGGATGTCTTTGAGCTTGCTCAAAAGATAGACAAGACCAAGACGAAAAAATACATGGTCTCCAAGCATTTTACGTTCGCCGGATTGATGAAGTGCGGAAACTGCGGCACGGCAATGTGTCCATGTTTTACGAATAAGCGGTATAACGGAACTCTCAAACGCTACTATTACTACCGCTGCACGATGATCACGCGATATGACTGGACCCACTGCCCCGTAAAACAAGTATCCGCCGAACGATTGGAGATGAGTATCTTGGAAAATCTCGAGCGCATTCTGACCGACAAACCTTACCTCGATAACCTCGTTTTTCGCCTCAACAGCGGCCTCGTAAACCCCACTGAACAGGGATTTGAACCCTCGGCCTTTTGCCCTTCGATTTTCCAGTTTTCCACCGATATGCTCTCCGACACATTGTCTTTTTTCGTCACCTCCCTCCGCGCGGCCAAGGGCGTTGAGAAAAATATCGTTGCAAAAAAGTGTCTGAAAAAAATTGAGTATGCCCCCGATCAGATTAAACTTTCCTTTTGGTTAAAGAACAATTCTGCCCCCGATGCCGATGAAAAAAATTTTGCCTCAGCCGATCGAAACTCTGCCCCTGATATCCACGCCGATGAATTCTTTGGAAATCAAAAAAGACCGTCCCAGTTCGAAACAGTCCCTTTTGGTTGCGGGGGCGGGATTTGAACCCGCGATCTCATGGTTATGAGCCATGCGAGATGCCAGACTTCTCCACCCCGCGTCGTAGATTCCATTCTGCCACACTTTAAGGAAATGTGCAAGTCACCCCCAGCCGAGCTGAGTAATAGTGCTCACTCGCTTTTTTTATTTAAATAAGCCCATCATTCGATAGTCCGGCAATAAACGAGCGTCATAAAAAATGACTCACGGATACTCGGTAACACTTCTTACTCTCTGCCGTATACCCTATGACGCGATCGAACTCTTCTCTTGAATTTGATGAGTACACGATCCTCGCCATTTCTTGGAAAAACGGGGAACAAAGGGCTGGGGAACAGATCTTTGATCATTTTGCCCCTCAGATTTTTCGTTTTTATATGGTCCGGACATATAACCGCGATATTTCTGAGGATCTGACGCAAAATGTTTTCCTGAAAGTGACAAATAAGATCCAAAGCTTTGATGAAAAGCTCGGCACTTTTTCATCGTGGATTTGGCAGATTGCGCGAAACTCTCTTATCGATCACTTCCGAGAAAAAAAGTACATCGTATTCTCAGATATCCCATCTGAAAGCGATAACTTCATCAATGAAAAAGATGATCCAACGCATGAAATCCGCGAGGCGGAAATCCTCACATTGGTAAAACGTCTTTCGCGGGAGGAACAGGAGGTCTTTTCTCTGCATCACATCTCAAGCCTTTCGTATAAGGAAATTTCCGTACGAATGCGGAAATCAGAAGGGGCGCTCCGAGTGCTCGTACATCGGATCAATCGAAAACTGCGGGCATTTATCCGCAAAGAAAACTCTTTCTGCGATCCCGAACCAACAAAACAATGAAATCATCGACCAACAGCACGTCCTCTCTCATCCGACTCGCCCGTGACTGGAGCGCTCCGCGGCCGGCTTTTCTTGCCTCGTTGAAAGGCATTCTGCTCACGAGCGAGATTGCGCAGACGAATCGCAAAAAAACCTCGTCCTCGGCGCATGGAACTTCTTTGAATTGAATGCGAGGCAATAGGTGAGGACGGAGGCTTGCGAGCAAGCAAGCCCTTTTTTGTTTTAACGATCCTGATGGCTATCCGTAGCTTTTGACAAGGTGGTACATCGTCTCATGCAGGGTGCACGCGCGCGTTTCCGCGTTTTTCGTGCGGTCGATACCTTGCGTTGTGGACCACTGATACATTCAACAATCGGCACGCGTGCCGAGCCGCTCTACACTAACTCTCGTATCGTATGAGAAAAACTGCTTACGCATTTGCCATCGCCCTGCTGGGCGGAGCGCTTGCCGCTACCGCTCTCCCTGCTCATGCGCAATTCCTTCCTGTGACGACCTCTGCCTATCCGACACTGTGTCCGACGTCATTCTATCCGTATGCAACGCCCTGCCCGGTCACGCCACTTGTTGCCCCCTCCGCGTATCCGCTTGCGTACCCGTACGCGTTTGACGTGATTCCATTCACATCGACAGTATTTGCCGAACCGTTTTTTGTCGGGCATCGGTTCCATCGGTTTGGAGGGCATGGATTTCGCGGGCACAAGTTCCACGGACATGGTCATAGGTTCCACGACGGAGGATTCCATAGGGGAAAGATTGATGGAGCTGGTTTTGGAGGAAGAGGATTTCACGGCCGAGGTCATAACCGCTGAAGAGGTACCGCCGGTCGAAAAAAGAGCTGCATACCGCAGTTCTTTTTTCTATTCGAGTTCATTTCGTAACGCCAGGCGGCCAAGCGCCGTAATGAGGGGTGTACCGTTTGAAGAAACGGCACTGAAGGATGGAGTTTCATCGCCCGAGCTCCGAGTGTCTGTACGTTAAAAAAACGGACACTCAACTGGTCGGCTCCTTCATTCATACGAACCTCACCCTTACCTTTACGCATATGATGAGAAAAAAGATCATTGCAGGAATCCTCTCGCTTGCGAGCATTTCTGGTATTAGCCTTGCAGCACTCCCAGCGAATGCCGGCCACACGGCCCTTGTCGGGGATGTTTTCGTGAACTCCGACCCTCGCCTGATTCGTCCGTCCGGATTTTTCGGTCTTGGCGGTTTGGGCTGCGGCGGACTCGGCTTTGGCGGTCTTGGTCTCGGCTGCGGCGGACTCGGCTTTGGCGGTCTTGGTCTTGGCACATCGATTGGTATCGGCGGTCTTGGCCTTGGCGCACCGATCGGTCTCGGTGGCTTCGGGCTTGGCGGATGCAGCACACCCATTCTCGGCGCTGCTGGTTTCGCCGGACCATGCGGCTTAAGCTCGGCATGTGCCGTGCCGGTACTGCCGTTTTCCGACTGTCCGATCCTCTGGCGATAATACGGTTCGACAGAAAAAAGAACAGGGGAACTCCCCCTGTTCTTTTGCATTAAACAAAGATAGAAATCGAGCAATTTTTTGCCTCGGCAGAAACTGAAAGAGTAGAGTGATCCCCTCGTCAATGATGGGTGAAGCGCTCTCGAGCTCGAACCCCGCTCGACGCTTTCCCGGGGTGGTGGACTCGAATCATCGTGTGTCAGCTCATCGTCATGGTTCGAGTTCACCGCCCCACCCGAAGAAGATAGTCTCAGTTCTGGACTGCAGGTCGGCTCTTCTTTCGAAAAAAGTAATTAAATAAAAAAACATATGAAACAGAAATTACTCCGTACGCTTGCAGGCGCTCTCGGCGCGGCAACACTCTTCGGGTTCACTCTGCCGACTGCCGCATTGACGTATCTGGGCGGCAACGCATTCTCCGCATGGAGCCAAGTCGCTGTGGCTGGCACCGTCACCTTGAAATCAGGGAATACGCTTATCGTGCGGAACGGCGGGGTTGACACGCGCGTGATCGTCGACCAGGACACGCGATTGATCACCCGCGTCGGCGATCCCCTCTCCTACACGGCAATCGAACTGGGCGATCGGATTCAGGCATTCGGCATTCTCGTCGATACCCGCACATTGCATGCCGATACCGTCCGCAATATGGTGGTACCATACGGCGAGTTCGAGGAAGTTTTCACCGGCACCGTTTCCGAAAAGCATGGCAACCGCCTGACGATTCGCAGCGGCGTTACGGACATCGAGATTGTCCTCAACCAGGATACGCTCATCGTTGACCGGACCGGACTGCGCACGTCTTTCTCAGGCGTTGAGATCGGCGATCGGATTCAGGCATTCGGCGAATTCAAATATGACGAACTTCGCGCTGACACGATTGTCAACTTGAGCATCTCCTACGCAGGACTCGGTCTGAATGCAGGTGTCGGTGCCGGACTCGGATTTGGAGCGCCGCTCCTGCCGCCAACGACCGGCCTCGCGCTTCCTGCAGCTCCTGTCCTGCCCACCGCATCCGTACCAGCCTTGCCCGCAACGCTTGGGGCCGGTCCCCTGGGTCCCTTGGGATTTATCGGCGGGAACGCATTTTCCGCCTTGAGCGAGATTGCCGTTGCTGGCACCGTTGTCCTCAAATCGGGCAACACCATTATCGTACGCAATGGCGGGGTTGACACCCGCGTGATCGTCGACCAGGACACGCGTTTCGTCAACCGCGTCGGCAACTTCATCTCGTATACCGCCATCGAGCTTGGCGATCGCGTCCAGGCATTCGGTGTCCTTGTCGACACTCGAACGCTGCATGCCGATACGCTGCGTAACCTCGTTATTCCTCATGGCAACTTCGAGCGCGTCGTTACCGGTACCGTCTCTTCGAAGATGGGTAGCACCATTCTGATTCGCAGTGGTATTGAAGATGTGGAAGTTTCCATGAATCAGGATACGCTCATCGTTGACCGAACCGGACTGCGCACATCGCTCTCGGGTCTTGAAATCGGCGATCGCGTCCAGGCATTCGGCGAAGTGGTGAATGATGTCCTGTTCGCTGACACCGTTGTGAACCTCTCGGTCGCATACCAAACGCCCGGCGGTGCGGGATTCATCCCGCCGCTTGCAACCGGCGTGCCGACCGTTCCGGCGGTTCCGGCAGTACCGGCCGCGCCCGTTCCGACTGCAGCCCAGCTCGTGACAATGCAAGGTACCTTGATGGGCCAAGGCGCGCATGAACTCTACCTTCTGAAAGAAGGCAAGACCTACACCATCAAAGTCAACTCGTCGTCGAAGGGCATCGAAAGCACCGGCAAAGCAATGTCGTTTGCCAAAATGCGCAACGGCGACATCCTCATCGTCATCGGCAGCCAGCTTGACAGCTCGACACTGCAGGGCATGAGTCTCCAAGACCTCTCGGTCACCTGGAAATAACGTCAGCCCTCCCTCACAACAGAATATGACCGCGTCATTAAAAATTGCCGGAATCATCGGCGTGCTCCTCATAGCATTGAGCGCGCCAGCGTCAGCGCAATTCGCTTTTTTCGGGAACGAGATCGCCATTGGCGGCGAGATAACCCTGAAATCAGGGAATACGCTGATCGTACGAAACGGGGGTATCGATACGCGCGTCGTTATCAATCAAGACACGCGAATTATCGATCGAACCGGGCAGCCCCTCTCCTACAGCGTCTTTGAGTTAGGAGACCGCATCCAGGCGTTCGGCATCCTTACCGATACGCGCACCCTCAGTTCCGACACCATTCGCAATCTCGTTCGGCCCGATGGCGGGTTTCAACGCGTCATCACCGGAACGGTTGCGGATCGGCTCGGAAATATCGTGACCGTGCGCAGCGGCGGCGAGAATTTCAGCATCCTCTTGGACCAAGACAGCCTTATTCTCGACCGGATTGGCAGTCGCCTCTCCCTTTCCGCCCTGGAACGGGGAGACCGCATTCGGGCATTCGGAGAACTTGAAACAGATCAGCTCTCTACGGATACAATCATCAATCTCTCCCTTGCATACGCCATTGAAGGCCTGCATGGCGCGTGGCCGCCGAGCCTGGAACCGGTAATCGGTTCGGATCAGGCAGCCATCGCGAACTGTGCGGCGGGAAGCATACCGACAGGCACCCAGTGCGCCCCGCTCCCCCTCGCAGTACAGCTCGGCCTTCACATGTCGCCTCTTGCGCAATCGATTCCCGCAAACGGACACGAGGCACCACGCCAACAGCCAATGCCAGCGCCCGCACCCGTGCAGGCCGCGCCAGCCGAAACAGCCGCAATGACCACATTCGTCGGCGTACTGACCGGCCGCTCGAAAGACACGCTCACGGCAGTCAGTGGCGGCGAGCAATGGTTGCTTCGCGTGGACTCCTCATCGCTTGGCATGGATCGCGACGGAACAGCAATGTCGTTTGCGCGCATGCGCATTGGCGACACGATCCAAATCACCGGCCGCGCAATCGGATCGAATGTATTGGCCGCTGATGCGATCCGCGACCTTTCGGTTTCCTTTGCCGCCATCAATGCGGCAAAGGCGAAAGGAGAGAAACAACCCGGCACATAATTGACGCGCATAAACTGTACCTCCTCAAAAACCTACGCTTTCCAAAAACCGCCTCCGAAAGGAGGCGGTTTTGTTTGATCAAATTATATCTCATCTGGTGTCTCTATTGTACCAAGTTAGAACCTATTTCCAAAATCGCTGACAATGT
>CAZUKY010000010.1:0-27680 GCA_964621085.1 uncultured Gammaproteobacteria bacterium
TCCACCATCCGCATAACACAAAAAATTGTTTCGAAAAAAACTTCTCGCACGAGAAGTTTTTTGTTTTTAAAATTTTTTCTTTTTTTATGAAAACCTTTGATGAAAAAAATTCCGCATGCATATATTTTCTCATCGAAAGAAAATCTTCTCGCGCACGTCGCAGTATGATATACTTGGATCATACACGATTTGTAATCCCATCGAGGATGCAATAAGAAAGGAGGTGAGTGTCATGCCAGCAAAGAAGAAGGCCGCTCCGAAGAAGAAGGCGGCGCCGAAAAAGAAGGCCGCTCCGAAGAAGAAGGCGGTGAAGAAAGCAGCGCCGAAGAAGGCCGCTCCGAAGAAGAAGGCGGCGCCGAAAAAGAAGGCCGCAGCAAAGAAGAAGAAATAAACTTCTTCTCACAGAAAAACAAATAATCCCTTTCGCAATTGCGTCTGGGATTATTTGTTTTTACTGAAAAATATAAAGAAAAAAGGTGTACATTTTTTCTTCCCCGCGGTCGCTGACGTTCAACGCATTACCGAGTGCCGTGCTGTTGTGAAAAAAAATGACGCGGGAAAAAATTTCTCGCTACAAAAGTTTTGCTTGTCGTTCGCGCGGAGGATCGCATACCGTAATCGTTCCATATACGCCATCGTATCCCGGAACGATCTTCGCATCGCCGCTGCGCATCTTGGCAATGCCGCGTGCGATCTCAGGAAATCCCGCTTCGAAAATTTTATCTGCGCTGCAATCGAGCAGAATTTCAAATTCGCTGCCGAGCCTGTGAATAACTTCGCGATATATTTTCTTTACTCGCGGCGACTGGGTCGACTTTACTCCGCAGCATTGCGCAATAATCTCGGGGAGTGGAATGATATTTACGAATGGTGTTTTGCTTTTTCGAATGCGTTCCGGATCGCGATCGCTCAAATCATTGACGCGATGCAGTACGCCGATCGTCAGCGCTTTTTTGCACACGGGACATATCCCCTTGCGGCGCTTCGTCTCTTCGGGTTCGCACGAAAAACCGCATGATCGATGCCCGTCAATGTGATACATCCCCTCTTCAGGATAAAATTCGATTGTCGAAGCGAGTCTGAGAGAACCACCCTTCACCTCATGCCGCATCGCCTCAACGAGAGCGCCATAGGAGACTGAGTCGCCGAGAAACACATTTGCCTCTCGCCCCATCTTTTCTGGTGAGTGGGCGTCCGAGTTTGAGATAAGGGTTATGCCGTCCAGTCCGGAGAGACCCCAGTTCATGAGCGGATCCGAGGAAAGGCCCGTCTCAATGGCCGCAATGCGCGGGGTAAGCTCGTCAAAACATTCCTGAAGCGAGTCAAAGCCCGACTTTGAGCCGAAGACCGCAAACCATGGCGTCCATGCGTGGGCGGGAACAATAAAGGCATCTTCGGAAATTTCAAATGCCATGCGGGCGATCTCTTTGGCATCGATGCCAAGAATCGGACGCCCATCCGACGAAAGATTGCCGCCAGCCGCCTTCAATGCCGCATTGAATCTTTCGACTGCCGCGATTGACGGCAAAAAAACAAGAAGGTGGATACGGCGCACCTTGCCGTTTTTCGAATAGATGCAGCTCACTTCCGTCGTCAAAATGAACTGTTGCTCCGGCAAAGGACCGGAAAGATATTCCCGCGCGATGCGTTGGGACTCCGCCTTCCAGTCGCCTTTCAAACGATAAAGTCCCGGATACGACTCTTCCAATTTCTCGCGGATGCCCCCAAACCACGCCGGATGCGTAAAATCGCCGGTTGAAATGACGTGAATGCCCTTGATCATGCTCCAACCGGCAATCGTCTCCAGTTCAAGATTCTTGCTGCACGCGCGGGAGTACCTGGAATGAACATGGAAGTCTGCAATGTAACGTTTCATGCGGAATTGTTTTCCTATCGAACAGAGAGTATTAACTGTCGTAACATCGGAATAAAAGCGATTAGTCGCCTATCCTGTTCCTCCAAAGCCTTTTGGATGATCGGCCTTGCATGGGGAAGATTTTCGAGACCATTTCCAGCGGCTATCTGTAGTTCTATATCAAAATCGCTCGCTCCTTTTCCACTCCATCCTTTCCAATCCTGCCGGATGGCTGGCATTAAAGCTTCATTATCGACAGGAATTGGTTTTCCACCATAAGCAGATCTTAATCTCACAATGCGGCCGTTTTCCCCAATAGCTATCATTTGTATTTCTCGATTATCCCGAAGCGTTGGCTTGCCTGTAATTGCATATGGGTCCGGAACTTCTGCAATCGTAAAATACCCAAATGTTTTTTTCTTATTGTATAATTCGCCTTCCGCAATAATCTTTTTTTTACCCCCACCATACAGAGAGGCGCTATATTCTTGAACCCTCCTCTTCATCCAGGTTTGGTCCAAGGCGTCAAAGCCAGTATTGTAGTTGTAGTGCGTCTCCATTATAAAATCATAGCCTCCTGCGATAACATCGAAATCGCAGGCTTCGCTATCGGCCACAGAAACATCAAGCTGAACAGGTAATCTAAATGACGCATTGCATTGATCGTGTATATACTTGTAATCTTTCATCGAGAAATCTTTGAACTCACCAAACTCCTTTTTTGATTCCTGAAGAATCGATTCAAATACCTCCTCTAATTTGCGTGAATCAAAAGAGGTTGCTGAAGATGTACCAACACTCACTTCAGGCACGACAAGACGAGTTGCAAATTCTTTTGACAGATCTATTGAAAATTCATCTTGTGCCACAAGGTGCACAAGGCCTGCGTTTGCTTTCTCATCTACTCCTTTTTCTCCCCGAGTATCATATATATTATGCAATTGCCAGACTCCGAAAAAAAGAACAACGGTACCAAAGACTGCAATCAGGATGGGATAATATTTTTTTTTCATATTTAATTTTGGTGACACTCGTAATAATACCGCGCAACAAAACAAAAAACTATCCCTTTCAGGATAGTTTTTTCATATAACTGGCACTGACCTACTTTCCCCTTACGAGTATCATCGGCCCGGGCAGGCTTAACGACTGTGTTCGGGATGGGAACAGGTGTTTCCCCGCCGGTAGAAGCACCAGAGGGCGTTTCACCATCGCGCATGCGCGCGGTGATGAAACGGTACTCTGACGGCGATAGGGAGTCCTATCGCTAAAAAACGAGCTCGTGCAAAAAGCATCTCATATGGTCGAGATACTTCGATTAGTTAGTACGGCTCGGCTGAAACCCTTGCGGGTCGTACACCTGCCGCCTATCAACCTCGTCATCTCCGAGGAATCTTATAACGAAGTCTCATCTTGGAAACGGCTTCACGCTTAGATGCTTTCAGCGTTTATCCGTACCGAACGTGGCTACCCAGCAGTGCCCTTGGCAGGACAACTGGCACACCAGAGGTTCGTCCATCTCGGTCCTCTCGTACTAGAGATGAGCTTCCTCAAACTTCGAGCGCCCACGGTGGATAGGAGACCGAACTGTCTCACGACGTTCTGAACCCAGCTCGCGTACCGCTTTAATTGGCGAACAGCCAAACCCTTGGGACCTTCTCCAGCCCCAGGATGCGATGAGCCGACATCGAGGTGCCGAACCTGGTCGTCGATATGGACTCTTGGACCAGACTAGCCTGTTATCCCCGGAGTAGCTTTTATCCGTTGAGCTCCGACCATCCTATGATGAATCGTCGGATCACTAAATTCTACTTTCGTAACTGCGCGACGTGTAGGTCTTGCAGTAAAGCTGGCTTGTGCTTTTGCGCGTCCAGTCCCGTTTCCATCGGGACTAAGCCAACCTTTGTAAACGCCTCCGTTACATTTTGGGAGGCGACCGCCCCAGTCAAACTACCCACCAGATACTGTTCCTCTCTCGGATAACGAGAGTAGGTAAGATTTACAACTATGCAAGGGTGGTGTCTCATTGGTGCCTTGCGGCTCCCACCTACACTGAACATGCATAGCCATAAACCAATATCAAGTTGTAGTAAAGCTTCACGGGGTCTTTTCGTCCAGCCGTGGGTAAAGAGCATCTTCACTCCTCTTGCAATTTCGCCGGGTCCCTTGTTGAGACAGTTATTTAGTTGTTATGCCATTCGTGCAGGTCGGAACTCACCCGACAAGGAATTTCGCTACCTTAGGACGATTATAGTTATCGCCGGCGTTCATCAGCGCTTCGGTTCAATGCTTTGCGGTAAACCACTAACATCTCCCCTTAACGTTCTGACACTGGCCAGGCATCAGCCCCTATACTTCACCTTACGGTTTTGCAGAGACCTATGTTTTTGATAAACAGTCACTAAATAAACGTTAGCTGCGCCCCCGTATCTGCCTTGCGGCAGGCGGGGGGAGGCATATCCCGAAGTTACGCCTAGCTTTTTTGCCGAGTTCCTAAACAAGGGTTCTCCCGTACACCTGAGTATACTCAACCCGTCCACCTGTGTCGGTTTGCGGTACGAGTGCTCTGCGATTGAAGTTTTACGGCTTTTCTAGACTCCCTCTCCCCTCAACTTGCCAGGGTCGCCCCCGGCTTACACTCCCCCTTGCGGGGTTGGACGCGTATAGCCAAAACGCGCTTGAAGCTTGAGAAAGTGTCCCCGATAAACATCGCACAGCAGTTCAGGAATATTAACCTGATATCCATCGGCTACCCCGCACAATGCACGGACTCACCTTAGGATCGACTAACCCTGGGACGATTTGCGTTGCCCAGGAAACCTTGGACTTGCGGTGTTGAAGGTTTTCACTTCAATTATTGCTACTTATGCCAACATTCGCACTTCCCAGCGCTCCACCGTGCCTCACGACACGACTTCATCGCCCTGGAAACGTTCCTCTACCACCACGCCTATAAAAGACGTGATCCATATCTTCGGTACTTCGTTTGAGCCCCGGTATATTTTCGGCGCGAGACAACTTGACCAGTGAGCTATTACGCTTTCTTTAAAGGATGGCTGCCTCTAAGCCAACCTCCTGGTTGTCAGGGTCGCGACACCACCTTTGACACTTAACGAAGATTTGGGGACCTTAGATGATGGTCTGGGCTGTTCCCCTTTTGACTGACGGACCTTAGCGCCCATAGTCTAACTCCCGTCGTATAGCCGCACCAGCATTCGGAGTTTGGTTGGAGACGGTAGGATTGCTCCACCCGCCCCCATTCAGTGCTCTACCACTGGTCGCCACGACGAGGCTAGCCCAAAAGCTATTTCGAGGAAAACAAGCTATCACCGAGTTCGATTGGAATTTCTCCCCTAACCACAGCTCATCCCCAAGCGTTGTACGACTTGTGGGTTCGGCCCTCCCGCAGTTTTTCGGCTGCGTTCAGCCTGGCCATGGCTAGCTCACCCGGTTTCGTGTCTTGCGCATGCTGCTGTATGAAGGGTTATAGGATTCAGAGCGGAAGGACGGAGTCTCATATTTCAGAGACTCCTGACCTTCTCACTCTCGACCCTATAACCCTCAAGTTCGCCCTTTCAGACTCGGTTTCCCTTCGCCTTCGGCCTTTCGAGGCCTTAAACTTGCAACATACGCAAACTCGTTGGCTCATTCTTCAATAGGAACGCCGTCACCCGCATTACTGCAGGCTCCGACTCCTTGTAAGCACACGGTTTCAGATACTATTTCATCGCCCTCCCGGGCTGCTTTTCACCTTTCCCTCACGGTACTTGTTCACTATCGATCATCAAAAGTATTTAGCCTTGCCAGATAGTCCTGGCGGATTCCCACTCGCTTTCACGAGGCGCGTGGTACTTGGGAGCTAAACCAACACCGGATATATTTTTTTAAGCTACGGGGCTATCACCGTCTCTGGCCGGCCTTCCCAGGCCATTCGCATAAAAACATATCTTTCGATGCGGATCACGATCAGATGATCCAAGGTTCGTCCCGCTACGCCGTATGCGCCTGTAGCCTGATCGCCTTCTGCCGCCATTGAAAGGCACGGATTGCTCCGCGCAGTCCTCAAACGGTTTGAGCGCGTACGGTTTTGGCTGTTCCCTTTTCGCTCGCCACTACTGGGGGAATGGACTAGGTCTTAGGGAAGAGGAAAGAGAAAGGGAAATCCCTTCGCTCCGGCCTCTATTCCTAAAACCTAGCGATTTTTTTCTTTTCCTCCGGCTACTGAGATGTTTCACTTCGCCGGGTTGCCCCCCGACCATACGGTCGGGTATCCTGATCTTCCATCAGGATGGGTTGCCCCATTCGGAGATCTCCGGGTCACAGGTTGCTTACCACCTTACCGAAGCTTTTCGCAGGTTGCTACGTCCTTCATCGCCTTTTGATGTCAAGGCATCCACCATGTGCACTTAGAATGTATCTCGACCATACCAAATGCCTTTACGCATATCGTATGGTCTGTGTAATGGAGATATCTATTGTGCTCTTTACACAATTTTGCTCGTTTTATAATTGTCAAAGTTCCCTTCTCCTTAATTTTCCTTTTATTCAAAGGCTTTTTAAGGAGAAATATCTGGTTTCTGCCTAGAAGACAGACGACAGATACCTCTCCTCAAGCGAAGCAAACAAAAAAACCGAAGTAGTGTGGCCAGAGGATCACTGGTGATCGATAGCCTCTTATCTTGGTTTTTTCCTGCCTGTCTACTGATGACAGGGTGGAGATTGTTTACCAGGAGGGTTGGCGAAAGGAACGGCTCGAAAAAGTATCCCCAGTATACGCCCGAAAGAAAATGCTGTCAAGAGAAGAAATTCTTTTTTGCAAAAAGGAAATTTCAATCAGAAAAGCCCTCTTTTCACACCTGCCGGGGGCGGGACTTGAACCCGCACGGGTTTCCCCACCAGCTCCTAAGGCTGGCGCATGCCGTTGGCATGCCAACAAAATCAGACTCATCAATGCTCCCGAGAGGACTCGAACCTCTAATCCCTTGCGAGAACGGCGTTCTAAGCGCCGCGCGTATGCCAGTTCCGCCACGGGAGCATTCATGAGGACAATTTCGTCACCCCTGTTCGTTACTATACGGAATTCTGATTATATCAGCAAGGCTTGAGGGCGGCAATTTTATTATAGTTATAAGGAAAAAGGTATTGATTGGCAAAAGAATCCGTAATGTAGAGTTTTTTCTCAAAAAATGCTATTATTATAAAGGTATCTGGGGATGGCGATCATGCATCCTCTTTCCCGATATCCTTTTTAGACTTTTCTCAAACGCCCATGCAACCGCACTTTGAGGAACCCGGCAACAAAAGCGGGCTTTCGTTGCTGCGCGGCATCGAGTCAACCCTCGTGCTTCTTCGAAAGAACTATTTTACCGAAATAATGAGCGTTCTCGTCATTGCGGGCATGCTCGGCGTCTTTTTCACCTCGTACGCGACGACCAATCCGCGAACTAAACCTCTTATTTATCAGGGGCGCCTGACAGATTCAAGTTATATTCCGGTTGGAGACGGCGCGCGCAAGATGAAGTTCCGTCTGTATGACGCGGCCACGGGTGGGACCTGCAAATGGGCGACCGGCAATAACTGTTCCTCTCCAGCTGCGATCGACGTATCTGTCCAGCGCGGGGTTTTCACCGTTGCGCTTGGTTCCGGAAGTCCTGCTGACAATCCCGTTTTTTCCTATGATTTCAATGATGCAAATACGTATCTTGAGGTTCAGATTTGTGCCTTGGCCGTTGCAGACCAGAGTAGCTGCGGCGCGACAGACTATGACACCCTCTCGCCGCGTACGCGTATCGCGGCAAGCTCGTACGCCTTCAATGCAGATGAACTTGATGGCCTCGACTCGACGTCTTTCTTGCGCATAGATGGCGCAACAACACAAACGGGAGCGACCAGCGGAACGCCGACGGCAATCGCTTTTCGTGCAGGATCGCATTCTGGACTTGCGAATGCCGAGGTGATCGACGTGCATTTCGACCTCGATGCCAGCAGCCGACTTATTACATTTACCGGCGGTGGCGATACTATCACGCAGCAACGTGCTTTTGTCATCGATCCGCCGACGTATTCGGCCGATGCTGCGCAAGCCTTCGGCACTGTTGCAACAGCTGCAATTTCCGGCGCGCCGGCGTTTTCCGGCAGCAACATCGATGAACTGGCGACATTGCGCGCGCTCCTCTGGTTGCAGGGCAATAATCTCCGCCGCGGTGCGGCGCTTCATATCAACTATCCGAGCGCGGTGACCATGCTTGATTGGGTACTGGGTACGAATATCAACTTGAGCAATATTGTCGTTGATGGATCGACTGCAAATCAACTTCTCGATGGCCAACTGATAACACTCCCATCCGCAACAACTACCGCCGCAACTGCGGTCTCAATGTATGGCAATCGCATTACAAGCACCACGACGAGTGGCGGCACCGGTATCATCAATACAAACAATGCTAGTGGCGCTACATACTGGTGGGGACAGCACATCACAATTCCAACCCTATCCGAAACTGCAGGCACAACGCTTGCGACGGGTCTTCAAATCAATGGCACACAGGTAAATAGCGGGGCTACGTCCTATGCGCTGGTTACCAATGCTCTTGCCGGCAACATCGGCTTTGGAAATACCACTCCTGATTACCGACTTGAGGTCTCATCTCCGACGGCGACAGCTGCGCAGTTTGCAATCTCCGCTGCAGATTTTGACAGCACAACCGGCGCCAATACGGCACTCACACTTGCGGATGGCTTTACTATTCAGGAAGACACCTACTTCAATATCCAAGAGTTGCAAGGCGGAGGCGGAGCAGGCACTGGAGGCGCATGGGTAATCGGCGCCTCTAGTCACGCTGCTACTCCCGGCATGCTGCTCCAGGGTATCATTGGCAATAATGTCGACCCCACCGCTACGACAGCGGCACTCATGCTGCGCGGAGACCGCACGAACAGTTCTGACACGCGCACGGCGCTTGCCGCGGATGACATCATCTTGCAAGTCGCCAACAACTCCACCGTTTATCTTACGATGCTTGGTAACGGGAATGTCGGCATTGGGAACTCGGTCATTGCGCCGACCGCGTTGCTGCAGCTCGGCGGAGCAACTACTGTATCGCGTGCCGCGCCTGGAACGAACGGCGCATGGCTGAGCGTGCCTGCGGCAACACTCCAGGACACCTCTACGGCGCAAGGCGGCAATGCGGGCAATCAGGCGTTCAATGTCTTTGGAACGCCCACCTATAGCGCTGCAAACACGGGGGTAACTGTCGATCATGCGTCCAATGTCTATATCTCCAATCCGCCGCAGATCGGAAGCCTTGGTGGCATAACAAATAGCTCCGCATTGCGCATCGCCGGCGCTTCGAATATGTTTGCTATCACAAACATTCATGGCATTTACATCGATCCAGTCACAGCATCGTTCGGCGTTACCAATGCATACGGAATTTATGCAAATCAGCCAACTGGCGCCACAAATAACTATACCGCTATCTTTGAAGGCAATACTGGGACGCCACTGGTCGGTATTGGCACCGCAATGCCAGGTACGACGCTTGAAGTAGATGGAAGCATCTCATTTGGTGCGATAGAGTCGGTTACCATCGACGAAGTAACCGATACGATCGGTGTAAGCGCATCGACGCATCTCGGGCTTAACAATCCGACAGGATCTCTGATTAACCTCTCAAGCGCAAATACGGTCGCTAATGGTACAACAGGGCAGATGATTTTTCTCATCGGTGATTCTGGCACGAGTGACATTCAGATAAATGACGGAAACAACGTTCAGCTCGGAGCTGTGTCGCGCACCATCGGACCCAACGATGTTCTTCACCTCATCTATAATGGTGCTGACTGGCTTGAAGTGTCCTTTAGCGATAACTAGAGGCAGTAGGCTCGAGCAAGCGCCCACATGATATGCCGCACCTGAAACGCCACCTCATCGCCTTTCTGATTCTGCTTCTGCCCGTTCCTGTACTTGCCGAAATGTCCTCGAATAACTATCGGGTGCAGACCGACTCGTTTTCCTGCGGCGGCGGACGAAGCACCTCAAATAATTACATTCTCTTTGATACGCTCTGCGATACGGCAGCCGGCGACATGACGAGCTCGTCCTATGTCGCAAGCGGCGGGTTCCAGGCGGCGCAAGATTTACCGTTTATCACTCAGACGCTCTCTGGTACATCGGTCGCGTTCGGCACGCTTGCCACAAACAGCGTGGCAACCGGCACGATTACCGTTACCATCTCTACAAACTCCTGGGCCGGATACTCCACGACAATCGTGACCGATGGTGACTTCCGAACCTCGGGCGGAGCCGCGATGACCAATGCAGGAACCAACGACACGATCAGCGCTGGCTCGGGCAAGTACGGCATTGCTACCTCCGGGTCCCATGCGGCCCTTACCGGGGACAACGGCATCAGTTCGACGGCAAAAACTATCGCGAGTTCGAGCGGTCCCGCGGACGAAGTGGTAACGACGGTCACATTCAAAGCGGCTGCGTCTGCCACCACGGTTGCGGGCAGCTACAGTCAGACGATCACGATTATCACCACCGGGACATTTTAACTGCAGTGTTCTTGTGTATGTAGAACGACGGCATGATCTTCTCTCTGGTAAAAGCGGTTATTGACGTGTTTTCCCGCAGGCATCGGGGTGTACAAAATCTCGATGATTTTGCATACGCGCATAATGCGCATCGGCAGTACGAACAGGCGCTTGCCGCTATCGACGCGATCGCTATCGGCCCTGAAAACTCGCGGCGCGAGCACTCTAACACTCCACCGGAAGCGCAGCACAATTCTCATTCCGTGCATGAAACCCGCAGCGTGTCGCCATCAGCATCGCAATCCGAGGAACATGTCTCAAAAATAACAAACGACTTGGGAACACCGCCAAAGAAAAACACCCTGTCTTTTTTTCAATTTTTAAGGAAGCACTACGAACAAGAGATGGTCGCGCTTGTCGTGCTGATCGGCGTTGTTGGTGTCTTCATGTTCTCACATGCGACGCAGCGCGCGAGCATGCCAGTTCCGTATCAAGGAAGACTGCTAGACAGCAATTACGCGCCAAAGGCGGACGGGACGTACTATTTCCGATTCCGGATCACAAGCTCAGACGGCACAACCTGTTACTGGTCAACAGGAACAAGCGCAACAAATTCAACAAACTGCGCTGTCGTGACCGCCGATGACACATCAGGAGATACCACGGTTTCCGCCACGGTTACGCGCGGCCTTTTCACTTTCCTCTTGGGAAACGGAGATGCAGACAACAAAGAGATCGACTCGGGGATTACCAACAACTTCAACAGTGGCGCCTATTACCTGGAGGTCTCTGCGTGTTCCACAAACAGTGGCGCCACGTGCGAACTCATGACCCCTCGAAAGCAGCTCGGCGGCAGCTTCTACGCCCACAACGCCGACTTTCTTGACGCACTGGACTCATCGTCCTTTCTCCGCTCCGATGCCGCGACAACATTGACTTTCACGGGCACGACGACGGATGCTCTCACTATCACCGCATCATCATTGACAAGCGGGAGCGGACTTGTCATCACGGGCCCGTCTTCCGGAACAGCGGGCGTGACAGATGCAATTCTTAAAATAACCTCTGATGTTGGGAATATCGGCACAGCGAACGGTTTGTTTTCTCTCAGTGCAACTATTGATAGCACAGGCGCAAGCGAGAATGGCGTTAATCTGTACCTATCAACAACAAACTCGAACAGCACAAACGCAAATACGGCCTATGGCATCTATAACACTTTTTCAGACGCCATTGCACTCGGTAACACAAATTATGGAATATATACTTCTCTTACAAACATGGGGGCCATTTCGTCCGGAACAAAAACGCTATATGGGAATTATATCTCGGCAGCTGGCGTCGGAGCATCAGACGGAACGACGACGGTCTATGGTATGTATATTTCCGGGAGAGCTGTACATGGAACTGATGCCGGCACGCTTGATTATTATGGACTGTATCTCGCAAACGATACAGCGGGCATCCAGACAAACGGCACGTCGACAAAATACGGACTCTATGTCGCGCAGCCGACAGGTGCTGACAACAATTACGCTGCTGCGTTCGCCGGCGGGAATGTAGGTATTGGGGATACTACCCCCTCAAACGCCCTGGAAGTTGTCTTTTCAAGCAGTGCCACATCGAGTGTCGTTGACGCGAACAGCATTAAAATCCGAAATTCTGATACGACAACCAATAACGGCTCCTTTATCAAATTTGACGTGCACCGCACAACGCCAGGCCAAATTACTGCAGGAGCGATCGGCGGAACATCTGCAGCTGATACTAACTACGGGCAGCTTACTTTTTACACGACAAATGCCGGCAACCTTACCGAGCGCATGCGGATCGATGATAACGGATACGTCGGGATCGGGACAACGCCGTCATACCGCCTGGACATTTCCACTGCAACGGCGAACGACCGCGGAATCAACATCGCGAATACCGCGTCAACCGGCACAAACTACGGCATCTATGGCGCTCTTTCCGGCGCTGCCACCACAAACATCGGCGCATACCTTACCGCAACAGGTGCAACTTATGATTATGCTGCTATCTTTGCCAGCGGCGACGTGCGCATGGACGACGGATACTTTATCACACCCTTCGGAGGATTTGGACGGTACGAAAACTATCTTACATACTCAGAGCAATTTGATAACACGGCATGGACCAAGTCGACAAATACTACAGTACCCAATACCGCTCGCACCGCTCCCGATGGCTCGAGTGCGGCTGATGAAGTTCAATTCGCCGCCAATGCCGCAACGGATGAGATATATCAAAGTACTGGCCAGGCAGCGGCATCCACCACATATACCGCATCAGTCTGGTTGAAATACACGTCTGCTACAACTGTGCGCATAGGTCTCCGTGGTACTGGGGGAACCCCGGAAACAACTACGGAATCAGCGTCTGTTACGACAAACTGGCAGCGATTCACAATCACAAAAACCTTCTCGGGATCGGCAACAGGAAATGCCGAGTTCTTTATTGACGATAATGGAAACTCATCGGCAGTCAATGTGTATGTGTGGGGCGCCCAAGTGGAGCAGCAGAGCGCACCGGCCGTCTATGCACAGACAACTGGCGCCGCCCTCACGAGCACGCAGCGCGGCTTGGTCGTTAACTCAACAGGGAATGTCGTATTTAAAAGCGGGAATGTCGGCATTGGAACCCTCTCTCCTGGTACGCTTCTCGACCTCGAAACAGTGGGTACCGCAAAAGCAAATACGGATTTCTTTGAGATTACAAACAGCCGCAATGCGGCAGACATGGATGCGACAGAGACCTCGATACTCTTCAACCAATGGTATTATGACGCCACCACTCCAGCTGTTGCGGATGCGGGTAGGATAACTGTCGGCACAGAAACAGACTGGACATCCACCGCCTCAACGCAGGACGCATATCTCGCATTTCATACCGCACTTGATGGCACGATCGCAGAAAAGCTGCGTATAACATCAACAGGCAACGTCGGCATTGGCACAACCACACCTGTTACAAATTCTCGCCTTGCCATTAAAGATGGTCATATTCAAATCCAGCAAACAACCGCACCGACCACAACCACGAATGCGAACGCCGGAACAGGTGCAACATCGTCGGTTTCCAATGCAACAGATACGGCAGGTAAGCTTACGCTAACAACCGGGGGCGGCTCGTATGCGAGCGGTGAGCAAACGAAAGTCAACTTCAACAAAACCCACACAACAGCGCCAATCGTTACCATAACGCCAGCCGACACGACAACTGCCGCCGGAATGTATGATCGACGCATATACGTCACAAGTACGGTAAATGATTTCAGCTTAAATTTCGGCGTCGCAGAATCTGCAACAACAACATACACGTTCTGGTATCATGCGCTCGAAACCCAATGATGAGTCATGAGTGAGAGGCGCTCAAAAGATTTTTCACGAGCCATAGTTTCATGTATACTACAAAGGTCTCTTCGGAGACCTTTTCCCTTAAATTCACCGTATGCAGCTCGACGAAAAAGAAATTCTTGGCGAAAAAAAGCAGCGGCGCAAAGCCGGTGATACGCCACCCCCTAATCTCCTAAAACGCGGGCAGCGCGGAGTCTCTGCAAAAACCGCTGTCATCAACCCGAGTACCGAAAATGAGACCGCTCCGCAATCACAACTGCCAAACCTTCTCAACACGGCCTTTGACTGGATCGTGTACGGAATGGTTTTTCTGATCCCGCTCGCTTTCGTCCCCTTCGGCACAGCGTCACTTGAACTTGCAAAGCAGTCGCTACTATTGGTTGGCACGTTTGCAATGGTGATCTGTTATGGGCTTGCCGGCATCCTCTCGGGAACGTTTCCACGAAAGTCCTCGCCGATCTTTATCGGTATTGCTGTCTGGCTGGCTACCTGGCTGGGGGCGAGCATTTTTTCTTTCTATCCCTACAACAGCTTTATCGGCATTGAAAAACAAGAAGTGGTGAGTTTTGCGACCGCCGCATCGTGCGCACTTCTTGCATTTCTCATTGGTCAGCGGTTTACCGCAACGCATGTTACGCGCGCGCTCTTCGGGTTGTACGGATCTCTGGCAGCAATCACTGCCTTTGGTATCTTGCAACTTCTTGGAATTTTTCTTCTGCCGTTTCCTTTTGCGCGCAATGCCAGCTTCAACCTTGCAGCACCCTTCGACATCTCGGGCATCCTTGCCGCACTTCTTGTCGCCATGCCGCTCATCCATATCATCGCGCTGTCGTTCCGAAAATCTCGCGCGCGCAAAGAATCATGGATTGGACTTGCTGCACCGCTTCTTGCCGCCGCATCCGCCCTTGGCCTTATCGCACTTATCCTCTTGAATGACTGGCGGCTCTGGCTCGCGGTTGCCGGCAGTCTTTTTCTCGCATTGGTGGTTCTCTTCATTCGACTCCCCAAAGACAAAACCATCGGCTGGCTCCTGGTACCCACCTTTGTCCTCGTTTTTTCCTCGACGGTGGCATTCTTCAAGCCACAGATCGTCCAGCTGCCACTCATCGCACAACCAACATGGATGACAAGCGCAAGCATTGCGGCGCAAACGATCCGCGCGTATCCGTTCTTTGGTACCGGACCCGGCAACTTCCTGTCCGCCTATACCGAGTTCCGGCCGCAAGAAATCAATAAGGCAAATTACCTGCAGCTGTGGGCTGCGCGTTTCGACCAGTCCAGCTCCTATCTGCTCACTCTTGTCGCAGCTGGGGGAGTCATCGGCTTTCTCGGAATTCTTGCATTTGTCGCCTTCCTTCTCATCGCGCTCTTCCGTGGATTCTTTACCCAACAACTCACAGAGAGCGGTGCGCTCCTTCTCGTATGCGCAACCGCGATCAGTGCGCTCGGCATCGCATTCCTCCTCAAGCCCGGCGCTATGGCGCCAAGCGCTATTGCGGCATTTCTGGTTGGCTGCGCGGCTGCCCTGACGGCGCGCACGCATACTGCGCTGCATCACGACCACTCGAATCGATTCGTGATGCTCTCATCGCTCATACTTTTCCTTGGCATCTCTCTCAGTGCTATCGGCGGTTTTTTCCTCGTGAAGCGCGCGCTTGCTGATGTGGCGTTTGCCGAAGCGCTTCAGATCGACAATCGGCTTGGCCAAGCAAACCCAACCGAGCTTTCTGAAACCGACATCGATCGGCTTGTCGCGGCACTTATGCGCGCATCTGCGCTTAACCCCTCTCATGCGACGTATCCGCGTCTCTTGAGTCAGGCCCTGAATTACCGTCTCTCCAATATACTGTCTTCTAAGGATCCCTCGCAACCCGAGGTTCTGCAGCAGCTGCAAGCCTTGGCAGCGCAATCCGTCGAGGCGGCAAAACGCGCAGTCGCGCTGGCTCCGCGCGATGTGCGCAATATTGAAAATCTTGCCGCAATATATCAGGCGATCGCGCCGATGGTCAGCGGTGCCGATGAGTTTGCTGTAAAACAATATGAGGAAGCTGCCAGGCGCGATCCCGCCAATCCGGCGCATCAGCTCAATCTCGGCAAGTTCCACCTTGCTCAGGCCATTCTGAATCAGCAACGGGCTGCGGCGCAAAAGGAAGGGGCAGAAAAAGCACAATTCGAACAGCTTGCCGCCATGGCGCTTGAAAAAGCCGAATCGCCGCTTCAGAAAGCGCTCGAGCTCAAGAACGACTATGCCCTTGCGCACTACAGCCTTGCGCTACTTCGACTGCAACAGAAAAAAAATAACGAGGCGCTATCACTCTTTGATACGGCGTTCAACACAAATATCGCTCTTGCAAATCAAGGCAGCGTGGATCTCTCGCTTTTCATAAACCTTGGCGTCGCGTTTCAGAGTCTCGATGAGATGGAAAAAGCGGAGTCGGCATTCCGTCTTGCGCTCAATATTCAACCAGATGCGCAGGGGACGCTCTGGCAATACGCACTCTTCCTAACGGACAAGGGCGATATCACCGCTGCACTCGCTGTCCTTGAGCGCCTTGCGCAACTGGATCCCGAAAGCAGGCTCGTAAAAGAAAAGATTGCGGAGCTGAAGAAAACCAGCGCCGAACCGACCGAAAAGAAAAACGCAACGCCAGATAAAAAAGAAAAAGAAGTACTGTCCGACACTCAGCCCGAGGAGGATCAGACTGCGCAGGAAGAAGAAGGGGAGGAAAACCAAGGAGACAATCAATAAGGTGAAAGCAATTTCTTTACTCAATGAAAAAACCGACCGCATGGCCGGTTTTTTCATTCGGGGGGTAGAGGAATCGAACCTCTGCTAAAAGTTTTGGAGACTTCCGTTCTACCATTAAACTAACCCCCCATTCTTTTTGGTACGCGCTTCATGATACGCGATCAGGGCCGCTTCGTCAACGATCGTTTTGCCGCTTCGAGGACGTTTTTCATAAGCAGCGCCACTGTCAGCGGACCGATGCCGCCCGGAACCGGCGTGATGGCACGGACATGCGGCGCCACCTCATCGAACGCCACATCGCCAAGGATGCGCTTCCCGCGCTTTGTAATGCCGACATCGATAACGATCGCGTCATCGCGGACCATATCCTTTGTAATGCAGCCGGGCTTCCCGACCGCAGAGACCACAATATCCGCTTGGCGAGTAAGTGCTGCCACATTCTTCGTACGCGAATGAGTCAGTGTTACGGTCGCTCCCGCATTGACGAGGTGCGCGGCCGCCTGGCGTCCAAAAAAGCCACTGCCGACAATTACCGCATGCATACCAGAGATCTGTCGCACAACGGTACGGATTGCCATCAGAACTGCCTCGGCCGTCGGCGGCACAATAACCGGACGACCGGAAAACAGCGATGTGAGATTTGCCGGATGAAAACAGTCGATATCCTTCTCGCGCGCAATCGCCTCGGATACGGCGTCCATCGAGACGTGTGGCGGCAAGGGAATTTGCACGATAATGCCATGAATGTCCGCCCTGCCATTCAGTCGCGTGACCGCGGATACAACCGATTCCGTGCGTGCTCGTGCCGGAAGACGAATTTTTTCGAATGCGAATCCGAGCTGTTCGGCAACGCGGCACTTCAAGTCGACATAGACTTGCGACGACGGATCGTTGCCGACCAAAACAGCACCAAACCCGGGACGAGTCGGCAACTGTGCAGCTTCGCGCGCAATGCGCCGCCTGATCCGCTCCGCAAGTATTTTCCCGTCAATAATATGCATACGCAAAAGAACCTGATTGTTCTAGGACAGAGGAATCATCTCGCCCCAGTTCTTCCCTGTTTTTAGCTCGACAACTAAGGGAACCGCCAACGCCGCCGCGCCTTCCATGACCCGCTTCAGTGCGCTCGCAACATCAGCGACGCGCTCCTCGCGCACCTCGAGTACGAGTTCATCGTGCACTTGCATAATCATGCGCACAGACTTCTCTTGCACACTCAGTCGCGCCTCGTCACCGATAATTTCTTTATATGCGACGACCATCGCGCGTTTCATGATATCAGCCGCTGTTCCCTGTACGGGCATATTTATCGCCATGCGCTCTGCGGCATTGCGCACGCGAACCATCGACGAGTTGATCTCTGGCACGTATCGCCGGCGCCCGAAGATGGTTTCCACATATCCTTGAGTATGGGCTTGCGCAATCGTCTCGTCGATATACGCACGGATTGAAGGATAGGCGGCAAAATACTGATCGATGAACTGCGCCGCCTCGCCGTAAGAGATTCCCGCACTCTCGGCAAGACCCTGCGGTCCCATGCCATACAGAATACCAAAGTTCACCTCTTTTGCCGCGCGCCTCATCTGCGGCGTCACATCGGAAAGTGAGACGCCATTGATTTCGGCAGCTGTCACCGCATGAATATCGCGCCCCTCGACAAACGCCTCAATCATCTTTTCATCGCGCGCAAGAGCGGCAATGATGCGCAATTCGATCTGCGAATAATCCGCGGCCAAGAGCGCATACCCGCCCTCAGCGATAAATGCCTTCCGAATGTCGGTAGCCAATGAGTTGCGTATAGGAATGTTTTGGATGTTCGGATTGGAAGAGGAGAGACGGCCGGTTGCCGCAATCGTCTGATTGAAGCTCGTATGGATACGGCCTGTTTTCTTTTGCACCAGTTTCGGGAGAACGGCAATATAGGTGCTCTGGAGCTTGGTAAGTTCACGATACTCAAAAATACAATCAATGATCGGATGGCTCCCGCGCATCTTCTCCAGCTCAGATGCTGCAGTAGAAAGGCCGGTTTTCCCTTTGCGGATGCGTGAAGTTGAAATGGACAGTTTATCAAAGAGGATTTTCTTCAACTGGATCGGCGAGGCGATATTAAACTCTTCGCCGGCGAGCGCATAGATCTCCTGCGCAGAGTCTGCGATTGCCGATGCGACTTTCTTTTCGAGCTTCTTCAGCGCATCCGTGTCCAATGCGACGCCATTCACTTCCATCTCGACAAGCGTCTCGATCACCGGCATTTCAATCTCTAAAAAGAGTTTCTCCAAATTCGCCTTTTCGAGTTGCGGCGCATATATTTCGTACAAGCGCCACGTGCAGTCTGCGTCTTCGCACGCATAGCGTCCGATAGCGGGCAGCGGCACATCAGCCATCGATAATTGGTTCTTCCCGCTGCCGATAAGCGACTCGATCGGGATTTTTTCGTGATCAAGCTCGGAAAAGCTGAGCGTATCAAGCGTATACTCCCGTACCCCGGGATTCAGCACATACGCAGCGATCATAGTATCGAAAGAAAGGCCCTGCAAAAAAATTCCTGCTCCGCGCAATACTTCGATATCATATTTGCCATTATGGCAGATCTTTTTTTGCGCAGGATTTTCCAAAATACGCGCGAGTGTTGCTCGCTGCGTCTCTGTCATGCCGTTCCAAGGCACGTACCATGCGTGATGCGCCTTCCATGAAAAACTCATGCCGACCATTTCGGCATCAATAACATTCAAGTCGGTGGTCTCCGTATCGCACGCGAACTCAGAGCAGGCGGACAGTTCCTGCAAGAAGGCAGTGATTCTATCTGCACTGTCCAAAATAATATAGTTGCTGTCCGATGACCCGAGAGATGCGCTCTGCTTCGGCCATGACGGCAGCTCGGCAAGTTTCGGCAACAAGGTCTTGAACTCCAACTCATGAAAGAGCGCAGTTATTTCATTTGGCCGATATCCTCCAATGCGAAATTTTTCGATATCGCACTCTATAGGAGCATCAGTGACAAGACGGGAGAGAAAAAGGCTTTCGTATGCCGCGTCCTTTCCGACGCGCAGTTTTTCAGCGACTGATTTTTTTATGCGCGAATCTTCGCCTGCCGATTCAAGTGCGGCATACATCGCATCAATAGAGCCAAACTCCGTAATGAGCTCGATCGCCGTCTTCTCGCCAATGCCCGCCACCCCAGGAATGTTATCCGAGGGATCGCCACGCAACGCCTTGTATTGCAGAAGCTGCTCCGGCACAAGGCCGCCATACCGCTCAATAACGGCCGCTTGATCGCACTCAACCATATCCGTAATACCCTTGCGGAAAAGCAACACATGCGTCTGGTCATTCACGAGCTGGAGCGCATCCAAGTCGCCGGTCGCAATCCTGACGGCGATATCCTTGCGATCCGCGCAGTTAGTGGAAAGCGTTGCGATGACGTCATCCGCCTCATACCCGTTGAGCTCAAGTACGGGGATGCCGAATGCGGTCAACACCTCGCGCATCCGATCGAACTGGGCATAAAACTCGGGGGGCTGCTTCTTGCGCTGAGCCTTGTATGCGGCATACCGCTCGTGCCGGAAGGTCGGCCCCTTCTTGTCAAATGCAACAGCAACAGCTACAGGCCTCACGTCCTTCAAAAGACGCATCAGCATCATCGTAAAGCCGTATACCGCATTGATCACCTCGCCGCCTGCCGTAGAAAGGGGAGGAAGCGCGTGCCATGCGCGGTGAAGCAGAGCACTGCCATCGATGATAAGAAAAATATCTTTCTTTGATGTCGACATAATAGAAAGAAAGGGCCGCACGCGCCAGCCCTGTTCAATATCTCGCCACTGATCTGAAAATACTCAAAAGGCCTGGACGGGAATCGAACCCGTGAGTAAGAGTTTTGCAGACTCCTGCCTTCCCACTTGGCTACCAGGCCGCATATTCACGAGAGAATACTCCGATCATACGTGAACAAAGACAAAAAAGCAAGTTCTCATTCAACAGAAAAAGGGGATCGAAATCCCCTTTTCTATTCGAAATTATCACACATTATCGCTCGGCGGAGGCGAGGCGATCGGACACAATCTCGATACGCACGCGCTTGACGCCGAATCGCTTCGCGTCCGCACGGCTCTTCTTCCAGAAGTCGACGCGGTCGGAAAATCGCTTATTCATCCGGTCGCGAACCGTGAAGATGCGATCGCCGTACAGCTCCGGGAAACGCACGCGCGTACCCATCGGCAGAAAGTTTGCGGCAATTACGTCCTCAACATTGTGCTCGCACACATTGAATCCGTTTGCGGTGATGCAAGGCGAGTTGTCTGTCTGATCAACCGTGCTTGAGTATGCCGTCGCAACCACGATACCGCCCGATATGAATCGATGGACGGGCTTTTTTTGTTCGTGTTTCCTTGCGAGCGGTTTTCCGTATTCGTCGCCCGGTTCGGCCAAAAATGCGATTGGATATGGCGTTTGCGCAGTCGGTTCGCGGGCAGACAAGGTGCTCGCTATCGCGGCCGGATCGGTAATCAGAATGCCGCTTTCACGCTCGTTTGCGTATGAGACACTCGGAAAGCTCCACTCGGCAACCAGCGCAACGACGCACAGGAGGGAAAAGTATTTTTTTTGTTTCACACTTCGGAGTCATCTGGGCAGTTCCTGGGAAAAGCATGGGAAACCGCGGACTCCAATCCCAAACGCGCCGCTTAGGCGCTGCTATGAATGAAAAACCCTACTCGCGCAGGGTGATAGAAGTGTACTCCTGATGAGCAAAAAAGTCAAGAATGCGCGAATGAAAAAAGCTAATTTTCCTTATAATTTTAATGAAAATGAAAGATCGACCTTTTGGTAAGGTCGAGCTTTCAATAGAAATATTTCTGGAGCGGGTAGCGGGAATCGAACCCGCCTCTGCTGCTTGGAAGGCAGCCATAATAACCACTATACGATACCCGCAGAGAGTGAGAGAAATAAACACGTGTGTTTATTTCCGAGCGAACAAGGGAGGCCTCTTTGAGGCATACCCGCAATGAGTGAGTGAAATGAGCATTTATGCTCATTTCCGAACAACCAAGGGTATACCTTAGTATACCCGCGCAAGTCCTTCATTATATCCCCGAAAGGTTACAAAAGTCAATGAGCGCTTTCCTGCTCATGTAAGGCGTGTGCAGATCCTCTCGTCGATTATCGCATCGACTCATTACGCTCTGCCATTTTTTATGAGATACCTTGCCGCCCTCCTCTGTGCAGGATCGCTCCTCGTTCCCTTTGCCTCATCGGCACAAAACCTTTACACCTATTCGGAAAACCCGAAAAACACATGGACGCCCAACGGATGGGCGTATCCGAATGCGAATTACAGCTATACGACAACCCCGCCTCCTCCCGGGGCAGCACCGCTTTCGCAGCCGCCGTATGTCGCGTATCCGCAGCAACAACCCGTTCCTCCTCCTCCGGTAGTGTATCCCTCATCCCAGCAACAGCCGATCTCCATAAACATTTTCCCATCCACCTCTTCGCTGCCTCCCGGCGTTATTAATTCGGCTGCGAACGTCGCGCAAAATCCCTGCGTTGCGGCGTGCGCAAGCATGATGGCTCCGTATTCTACATACCCGCAGCAAATCCCACTTCCACAGCAGTATCCGTTTCCACAGCAGAGTGATTCATTCGCACTGCAACTCGCACAGGCCCTCCTCGTATCACAGGGACTTATCCCGCCGACCCAATCTGCCCAGCCATTCCCACAAATGATGCCGCCTCAACTTCTCCCGCCGCAGGGGTATCCCGGTCTCGGTGTTCCGGGTGGACTCGGTACACCGCAACTCTTCCCGCAACTCGCCGGCCCCCAGCCGTATAGCCCATGCGCATGCGGAAATTATGCGCCCAACATCTATTCGCCCGTCGGCTTGCCCGGAGTTCCTTCGGGAATTCCAGGACTTGCGGGCAACCTCTTGCCGCAGCTTGCCCAGCAGTTTCCTATGATCGGCAACCTGCCATTCGGCGGTATTCCGCAAGCACCGCTTCCTCCCTCTGTTCCTCCGGTTTTCACCTCACCGTATTCGCCGATCGCCCCTCAGTTACCGCCGCTTTCCCAGGCCCCCTATCTGGATCCGTCATCGCTCATCTTGCCGCAAGCCCCATACAACTACCTCTCCATGGTTCAACCGACTCCGAGTAGCATCTTCCCCGGACAGTCCGTATACACAGTTAACAGTTACGATATGGGGACCATGCAAAAGATCTATTCGTACACTACGCCAAACATGCCCGCGCCGCCGAATGCGCAGGTCTACAACCTTCCCGGCAACGGGTATTACTACTATTCGAACTAGTGCCATTCAAATGCGGAGGCGCTAAAAAAGAAAGGGGGTGAGCGTAATCGTATGGAACTTCTTTGGACACTTATCATCGGCGTAGCCGCCGGTTGGCTGGCGGGAGTTATCATGAAGGGCGAGGGCTATGGCGTCGGTATGGATCTCGTGCTTGGTATCCTGGGAGCCGTTGTCGGACGATTACTCTTCACGGCGCTCGGACTTTCCGCCTGGGGACTTATCGGATCTCTCGTGATGTCGACAATCGGCGCGGTCGTACTTATCGCAATTGCCCGCGTCGCCCGGCGCGCCTAATACGAACATTCGCGTGTCTCTCTTTCGTCTTACGTCTTGGCCAATGAAAAAAGCGCTCAATTGCTCAGGCGCTTTTTTCGTTTTTTTGTATACGAAAAAACGCCGTGTTCAGAACGGCGTTCTTTCATCGGGCTGCTGGGAATCGAACCCAGTCATCATGCTCCCAAAGCATGCGTACTACCGGTATACGACAGCCCGCATCGCATCATGATCTTATGATATTCCCCGTCTTCCGGCAAGCCTTGACAGCACGCCTGGGTGAGGGAAAATCAAGATGATTTCTAACATGCCAACGCTATGAAGGGCATTATTCTTGCCGGCGGATCGGGAACGCGGCTGTATCCCCTTACGCGGAGCGTCTGCAAGCAGCTTCTCCCCGTCTACGACAAGCCGATGATATATTACCCCTTGTCCGTCTTGATGCTTGCCGGCATTCGCGATGTTCTCATCATCTCAACACCCCAAGACCTTCCGCGCTTCCAGGAGTTGTTCGGCGACGGAACACACATCGGCCTGCGGCTTTCATACAAGGTGCAAGCGGCGCCAAACGGACTGGCGGAGAGTTTTTTGATCGGCGAGGAGTTTATCGGTTCCGACTCGGTCTGCCTCATCTTGGGCGACAACATTTTTCACGGCCACGGACTCGTCGACCTTCTTGTGCGCGCCGTGCGCGATGTTGAGACGCAAGACGGCGCTACGGTTTTCGGTTACTGGGTCAGCGATCCGCAGCGATACGGGGTCGTAGAGTTTGATAAAAACGGACGCGTCCTTTCCATCGAAGAAAAACCATCGGCCCCAAAGTCCAACTATGCAGTCACCGGCCTGTATTTTTATGACAACTCTGTCGTTCAAGCAGCAAAGACCATCACTCCTTCCTCGCGAGGCGAACTCGAGATAACTGATGTCAACAAGGCATACCTTGAGAAAGGCACACTCCGCGTAGAAGTCATGGGCAGAGGGTACGCATGGTTGGATACGGGCACGCACGAGAGCCTCTTGGAGGCGAGCGAGTTCATCGCGACGATAGAAAAGCGCCAGGGCCTCAAAATCGCCTGTATCGAAGAAATTGCCTATGCGCTTCGGTATATCGGAAAAGAAGAGTTGCTCGCCGTGGCAGAAGGCTATTCGAAAAACGCGTACGGCGCGTATCTCAAGAGCATTGCAGAACGCGGACACTCTTCAATTTTCACTTCAGCTGCTTCGGACTGCAGTCCTGCGGCGCGGGCTTGAAAAAAATCCGAATCCTTGTATACTTACTTTCATCTTCTTTCTCCGGCAAGCGAGGGCATGTAGCTCAGTTGGTTAGAGCACTTCACTGATAATGAAGAGGTCAGAGGTTCAAATCCTCTCATGCCCACCAGGGAACATCACATCAAAACAAAAAACGCCAACTTATGGTTGACGTTTTTTGTTTTGTATGCGAGACTACTTTCGCTTTCCGCTTGCTCACAGTACGGAGGATCATGTAGCATGGACACAGCAGATATCAAAGCGATCGAGACCATCATCCTTCAAAAGCTCGGCCCCCGAAAAGCGGCGTCGTTTCATGCGGCGCTTTCGCGCGGCGAGTGGCCTGCCGAGGCGAATGATCTCCTACTCGGCTCCTGGAGCAGCAGCGAAAGCGATCTCTTTCGGCAACTGTGCTGCGACTACTTACCTCGCCGCATCAGGAATGCAAATGGAGAGAAGTTGCGCAAAGCCCTTACCGAAAACACCATTCGAGAGCGAGGGCGGTCCAACCTTCTACTCCTCCGCACCTAACCGCGCGCCGAAATTCTTCACAGCCCGGTCGGCATTCCTCGATCGGGCTTCCCTATATCACACAGTTTTTCCTGCAGAGCACGAGCGCGCCAATCCTTCTATCCATCCCTTCAAAGCATTGACGAGACGGACATCGTTCATGCGGATTCTCAACGTTCCAAAAGGGAGTGTGTTACCTCGCTTCTTTTTTGAGCGTATGCTTAAAGAAAATGTTGATTTATTGAATTGACTTTTCGGCAAACCAGTTGTCGCTGACCAATAGGCAATGGCTTCTGTTTCGACATTGCGCTCGTGAAGTTGAATTTGCAATTTCAATTTATCCCTTGGAGTCTTACACACATGTAAAAAGAAATGTGTCATGAGCTTGATCATCGCTGGATCTGAATTACTGAATATTGCATGCCAATTTGTTTTTTTGAATCCCTCTGCCCAATAAAGGGCGACTCCAACAAGAAGCAATTCTCTCTCTGTAAGCAAACCAATATCCAACATCCTTTCGTCCTGTATTCGTTGCCAATTTTCTCGCGCCAGTTCAGATCTTCTTTTATTATATGCTGTGATATTTCGACTCCAGCTTTTTTTCTTTTTATCTATATTTCTTGTCTTTATCTCTTTTGATAAAACCAAATCCCTAAACCAAGAGGAAAGGGTGCTTTTTGGAATTGCAAGTTGTCTTGAAATATCATTATAGGAATATCCCTTCAATCGCAAAGAAATTGCCTTATTCTTGTCCCTCCGCATATTTGCCATATATGTTCTGCATATACATAATACCACGGGTTCAATTACTGCAGAAGAGGCGCTCCCTTGAAAACGATACACTATCATGTATAATACCCATGCTTACCACATGCCGAGGTAGCTCAGTGGTAGAGCGAAGGACTGGTTTTCGGTCCAACCGACAGTAATGGCGGTTAAAAAACTGGGTGAATTCGGGGAAGCCTTCATCTGTAAGAAAATGGTAATCCCGAGCCAAGCTGGATGTGGGATAAAGACTTCCAGAAGGTGTAGAGACTAGCGAGTGAGCCCAACAATACTCTCGCACAAGCGCCCAGCCCCTGTTATATCTTTCACAGGGTGAAGAGATAGTCCGATCCTTGCGGAAACGCAAGTAAGAACAAAAAAGGAAAATCCTTGCGTCGCGAGTTCGATCCTCGCCCTCGGCAATGAAAAAACCTGCCACCACCGGCAGGTTTTTTCTCTTTCCAAAAAAAGCTATTCGACGACTGCCGGCGCTGCTGGATCGCGCAGCATCTCGGGGTCAAACGCATTGATCTTGTATTGCAGATAGTAGACGCTAAACAAGAGCACGAGTGCCGGAGAAAACTTCACCTCCTTTTTCAAGTGACCGTTGAAGTGGTCTATGAAAATTTTTCGGGCGTCAAATGAAAGAAGGAGGACGGTCAGCGCTCCAAAGAGACTTGCAAGCGTATCAAGAGACATAAGCAACTGGTACTGCTCCGGATCCGAGACAATAAGTGCCATGAGAAGCAGGATAGCGCCGCCTGAGTACAGGGCAACGGCAAGCCAAATGAGTCCCGTACCCAGCTTCTTTTGCGAGTGCAGCTCATTGAAAGCCTTCACATTGCCATAAAACCATGCCGGCAAGTAGATGCCGAGCGTAATAATTGTGAAAAAAACCGTCAGAGCGACGTTTTGCCGATAAAATCGATTTTGCATAAAGATAAAGGTTATTTCCTTTAGTATACCTCTTTTTAGGACATGCGCTCAACTCCACCATTGACAAAAGCAAGGCTTTCGTGTATCCTTTACCGATGCATGGTAGCAATATGCGCCAGATGCGCGGGCACAGGGAAGCAAGTAGAAGGAGAATTTGCTCTTGAAACGCGACATTCCATTCGAGCCTAATCCTGCGGATCCGTACAATGCCCCGCCACTGCCGATGATCAACAAGGCATCGGGACAGGGCATGAGCCGCCGCGAGCGGCGTGTCCTGCGGCGCCACCAGCCCCTCGGCCAGCAGCCGGAAGATCCCCAGCAGGCGCGCCGGCCAAGCCAAGGGCAGAAGTCGCTCTCGCGTCTCGAGAGGGACGCGAACGCTCTGCAGCGGCACACGTTCTGGTTCTGATTTCATCTAGGCTCCAGCCCCCGATCCGCTTTTTGATCGGGGGCGCACTTTTTAAAAATCCCATTTATAAAATTCTCTTTAGTTAAAATCTTCAAACAAAAAATCCGCCGACCGGCGGATTTTTGCTGTTCTCGGACAGGAATATTAGCGATAAGAGTGCTTTCGCGTTTCGTCCGGCTTCTTTTGCAAGATGCCAGACGGTCGACGCATGTATTTCTTCGCGAGAAGAAATAATGTTCTCCCTAGAAAGGAGGTGATCCACCGACAGCTTCCGCTACCGGTGCCTTGTTACGACTTCGTCCCTGTTATCGATTTCACCCTAGTTCCCCGAACGGGGCACTTCAGGCGCCACCGACTCCCTTGACGTGACGGGCGGTGTGTACAAAGCCCGAGAACGTATTCACCGCCGTATAGCTGACCGGCGGTTACTAGCGATTCCGGCTTCATGAGGGCGAGTTGCAGCCCTCAATCCGAACTGAGGCATGTTTTTGAGATTAGCTTTGGATTGCTCCGTCGCTTCCCACTGTACACGCCATTGTAGCACCTGTGTCGCCCAAGACATAAGGGCCATGCTGATTTGACGTCATCCTTACCTTCCTCCGATTTAGAACCGGCAGTCTCATAAGAAAAATACAACTTATGAAAAGGGTTGCGCTCGTTTACGGACTTAACCGAACACCTCAAGGCACGAGCTGACGACAACCATGCAGCACCT
>CAZUKY010000011.1:0-25779 GCA_964621085.1 uncultured Gammaproteobacteria bacterium
CGGGCCCTGGGGACCTGCTACTCGCCATTTTGACTTAACAAAATCGCTTGTTAACGATTTTGAAACAACAATCATTGCATCGAGTTTCAATCATTGCACACTTAAAGATACTCTCATTTTAAGAAATGAATGGTGGAAATCTGACAAAATAGAGGGGGTTAACTTTGTCTGGATTAAAACTCCTCCCTATTCAAAAAATGATGCACGTCGCTATTTCAATATAGTGATTTTTTTTATCAGAACTTTTCTCTATTCAATCAGAAAAGAGAGGCCGGATATCATTATTGGCTCAAGTCCGCACCTCCTCAATCCACTGGTTGCATATCTTATTGCGTCCTTAAAAAAAACTTCATTCATATTTGAGATTCGAGACTTATGGCCCGATGGCCTTGTTGATCTCAAGGGTCTTTCAAAAAAAAGTTTTATTTATAAAATACTTAAAAAGATCGAACTTTTTCTTTATAGAAAAGCAAGGATAATTATATCCGTTTTACCACATATTGATGAATATTTGGAAGAAAATAAGATTGATGTTGAAAAGTTTCGCTACTTGCCAAATGGCATTACTGTTCAATCCGGAACAAGCTCTTTTCTACAAAACCTGCAACATAAGGACAAGCAAAGACCATTTACTCTTCTCTATGTCGGCGGAATTCAAAACTATAATGGCCTTGACTCGCTGCTTCGTGCTGCAAAAATTCTTCAAGAGAAGATGGTTAGCAATGTGATCATTCGCATTGTTGGAAGTGGATCAGATAAAAAGCGACTCATAAACTATGTTGTTGAACATAACCTCATAAATGTGCACTTTGAAAACTTTATTCCAAAAACGGAAGTTCCACGAGTCCTTCAAACTGCAGATGTCCTTGTCCATAGCTTTCGACCATTGCATGTATTTAAGAGATACGGCGTAAGCCCAATTAAAATTGCTGACTACTTCTTGGCCGAGAAACCTATCCTCTACATTGCTGATACGCGAAATAACCCTGTCGAAGAAGCCTTTGCTGGATTGACAGCGTCGCCTGAAAATCCGGATGAGATAGTTGAAAAAATTTTGACTCTTAAGGCCATGGGGCCGGAAGCACGCATGAACTTTGGAAAGAACGGCAAAAAATATGCCACAGAAAAACTGAATAATACCCTCATCGCCTTGCAACTAAAATCAATCATTGCATATGAAAGTTAAATTAATCGACCTTTACTCTCAGTACTCAACAATTCAGAATGAAATTGACAGCGCAATTCAAAATGTCATTAGAGATTCCGCATATATCAACGGGCCCTTTAATGAGAAATTTGAAAGAGAATTCGCTTCCTATATTGGAGTAAGACATTGTATTGGGGTCGCAAATGGTACTGATGCCCTGTACATTGCACTTCGATCGCTCGGTATCGGACCGGGCGACGAAATAATCACTGCTGCAAACACATTTATTGCAACAAGTGAAGCCATTCAACTCACTGGTGCACGAGCAGTATTTGTTGATTGTAACCCAACGCTATACACAATCGATCCAAAAAAAATTGAACGGGCAATAACACCGAGAACGAAAGCAATAATTCCCGTACATCTTTATGGTCATCCCGCGAATATGGATGAAATCTCCTCTCTTGCGAAAAAGAACAACCTCATGATTATTGAAGATGTCGCACAAGCACATGGCGCAGAGTACAAGGGCAAAAAAGTTGGAACATTTGGTATCATCTCATGTTTTAGCTTCTTCCCTGGAAAAAATCTTGGAGCCTATGGTGACGGCGGGGCTATTGTAACGGATGACGATGAATTAGCCGTAAAGACTCGCATGTGTGCAAACCATGGAAGGCGTGGCAAATACGAGCATGAATTTGAGGGGGTAAACAGCAGACTTGATGGTATCCAGGCTGCTATTCTTTCAGTAAAACTTCCCTATCTTGATTCTTGGATTGAAAGAAAAAAGGCAATTGCCTCTCTGTATACTCAAGAATTGCAGGATATAGTGGAAACTCCGCTCATAGATGAGGATGTTCGTCATGCCTTCCATCTCTACGTGATCCGAGCAAAACAAAGAGATGAGCTTCGTACATACCTTTCTGAAAATGGCATCGATACTGGGATTCATTACCCTACACCCCTTCCCTTTCTACCCGCATATAAATATCGCAATCATCGCTACGATGAATTCCCTGTATGCGTACAATTAAAGGATGAGATTTTGAGTCTCCCCTTATACTCCGAAATGACAGATGAGCAAATTTATTGGATTACATATCACATCAAAAAGTTTTATGGAAAAAATTAAATTTGCTCTTATTGGCTGTGGTGCCATATCGCGAAAACATGTTATTGCCCTGCAACGAATACCGGATGCCGAGATTGTTGCCGCCTACGACATTGATAGAGACTCACTAAAACAATTTCACGAGAACTACGCCATTCCAGTGTACGATGATATTGATTTGCTTGTTCAAGAGACCAACCCTGATATATTTGACATTCTCACACCTTCAGGAATACATGGGCAAAGTATAAAGCAACTATTGAAATACAATAAAAACTTTGTTGTTGAAAAGCCGATCGCTCTTAACCTTGAAGAAGTTGATGAAATTATTGAGTCTTGCGATAAAAGAGGAATTAAGATATTTGTCGTTCAGCAGAATAGATTTAATCCTCCTATACAGATACTCAAAAGGGCATTAGAGCTTGGCAGATTTGGAAAGCTTACACTAGGCACTGTCCGAATTCGATGGTGCAGACGGCAGACATATTATGATGAAAAGCCCTGGAGAGGGACATGGGCTTTAGACGGTGGAGTACTCTCAAACCAGGCAAGTCATCACATCGATATGCTTCTTTGGATGATGGGCGAGGTTGAAACTGTCTATGCAAAAACCGCAACCATGCTTGCAAAAATTGAGACTGAAGACACTGGGGTTGGCATTCTGAAGTTTAAGAACGGAGCACTTGGCATAGTTGAAGCAACAACGGCCACACGGCCGAAGGATCTCGAAGGTTCTATAAGCATCCTTGGTGAAAAAGGAGCTGTGGAAATTGGTGGCTTTTTCATGAATGAAATTATTACCTGGTCCTTTTGCGAGGAGCATGAAATGGACAAAGAGATTGAAATGAATACACATGTACCAAAGGAAGATGCATGGAATCACACGCAGTTCTTCCTCAACGTTATTACATCTTTAAAAAATAACTCACAAGGCCTTATTGATGGCCTTCAGGGAAGAAGATCAATTGAACTTATTACAGCTCTTTATGAATCCTCTGAGACGGGAAAAGAGATTCAACTTCGTTTTGCTCCCCGAAAATCACGTCTTGGAATTCCAATCGGCAAGGTGGCTAGCATTCCCAAGGATTCACGATTAAGCTTTAATATTAACTAGTATGGATCGTGAAAATAAAGTTTTTATTGATGAGATTCTTTTGGCATATATTAAGAGGTATAAATGGAGACTTACCGCCCTCATCCTTCTTCTTTTTGTAATGCTTTTTTTACCCTCTCTCTCAAAAAAAGATCAGCCTAAATATAAATCCTCGGTCATTATTCAACTTGGAAGAATTCAGCATCAATCTATATTACCTGTAAGGACGTTGGAAAAATTACTTCATCAAAATGAAATCATTGGAATGCTTGGCAAGGAAATAGAAAAAGGGTTTGAAATACGGGAAATTGATAAGGATATTGCGCAATTGATTGTCTACGGAGAAACGCCTCAAAAATCAGAGGAAACATTAAAAAGTTTGAGCTTATTTATAATAAATAAGAGCACTGCTTCTTTTGAAGAAATATCTGTGCTTCAGGGTGAACTAAAAAAGACACGAGAAAAGCTTGATAAGTTATACCCGAACCCAGCAAGTACATCCTCTCCAGCAAGTAGCGCTATTATTGCGAGTTTAATCGAAGTTGATGCTCAATACACGACAACAATTGCTCACCTTTCCGCAGGGAGTCGTCAGTCACAGGTTGTGTCCCCTATTACAACGGTCGAAAATGACCAAAATTCTCCACTCAGACGACAAGTTTTGTTAGCGCTTCTTGGAAGCTTTGCAATATTGCTGTCATTTCTCTTTATTGATCTTTTTCTTTTGAGAAAGGAGAAGCTCTTTAGGATTCTTGCGGAAAAGATCTAACGCAAAAAATCAGGAATATCAATGTTGTTATTGGATTCGAATAAGTGAACCCGTGCAATGGATGCAGCTCTCTAACCAGCTCCATTGCGGCAGCCCTTCGGGCAAAATATTCGGGTCTTTTCCCAAATGATCCCATGAGGGATCGAACCTCTGACCTTTCGGATGTGAACCGAACGCTCCGCCGAGGCGGCCATGCCCTTCGGGCAAAGTATTTAAGTTATTTTCCCAATGGTCTCAAGAGGACTTGAACCTCTGACCTTTCGGATGTGAACCGAACGCTCTAACCAGCTGAGCTATGAGACCATCGGGGAAATAACGGCCGAGCTATTGAACCAGTGGGAAATAGATGGTTCCTCTGCCTCTGCCTTGCAGGCAGATTGTTTTTATCGTATACTACTTTGACAGGCTGTCAACGTTGAATGAACTCCAGAATTCGTGCAGCACCGTATGCCCACCATTGAAATCAATCTCCTCAAACTTTCTTCCGGAACGGCTTCCCTGCCCTCGGCGCAACAGCATACCATCGGCGCACCTCGTGCGCTCTTGGTTTTTTTTGGCATTTTCGGCCTACTGTTGGGTGGCACAACCGTCTTCTCGTATGCCCAGTCCCGTTCCGACGACTCGGCGCTTTCCCGGGCATTCAACAACTACTTCGGTGCACCGCTGCAGCAGTTCAATTTTATCGCCGATAAAAAACTTGTCGGTGAGGAGCGCGATCGCATAAACATTCTTCTGCTGGGCGTGGGCGGCGCGGGCCACGAGGGCTCCTACCTGACCGACACCATCATGATTGCAAGCCTTCAACCGTCGCAAAAGCGCCTCGCATTCATCTCGATCCCGCGGGACTTGCTTGTTGAAATCCCGGGATACGGCTGGCGAAAGATCAACAACGCCGGCGCCTTTGGAGAGATGCAACAGGCCGGACAGGGTCCCGAGCTGGCGCGACAGGTCGTCAGTGCAACATTCGACATTCCGATCGACTATTACGTGCAGATCGACTTCGAAGGGTTTGCAAAGGTGATCGATGCGCTCGGAGGCGTGACGGTTGATGTGGAAAACTCTTTTACCGACTACAAGTATCCGACCTACGACCACAAGTGGCGCGTGGTCTCTTTCAAAAAAGGCGTTCAGACGATGGACGGCGATACAGCACTCAAATACGTCCGCTCTCGCCATAGCCTAATGAACAACGAAGGATCGGATTTCGCGCGCAGCAAACGCCAGCAAAAAGTCCTGGTTGCCGTAAAGGAAAAAGTGCTCTCGCCCTCTTTCCTACTCAATCCGCAAAAAATCAATGAGGTTCTCGCAACCATTTCTGAGAACCTTTCGACAAATCTGCAGGTATGGGAAATGGTGCGGCTCGCTACGTTGGGGCGCAGCATCGAGATCTCCAATGCCGCACATCTCGTGCTGGATGACTCGCCGGAAAGCTTTCTGACATCCGAGACGATTGATGGCGCCTATGTTCTTGTTCCCCGAAGCGGCTCGTTTGAGCACATTCGTCGGAAAATCGCCTCTATTTTTGATATCGAAGGAGTCCGGCAGGATGTAACTGGATCTTCAGCAACCGTCCAAACCGCACTGCCGCCGAAACTCATCGTGCACAACGGCACGCTCCAGGCCGGACTTGCTGCGCAAACGGCGCGTCGCCTTGAGGCGGACGGTTTTACGATCGAGTCATTTGGAAATGCGCCGACACGGCCGATCCGCCAAACAGTACTCTATGACTTTACCCACGGGTCAAAGATCCCGGATCGCGATCGTCTTCTCAGTGCCTATCCGAAGGCCTTGGTTCTCGACTCCACTGCCGCAACGGAGCTTGGCGGTCTCTCTGCAGACTTTCTCCTGATTCTCGGCCTCGATGCCGTTCCGAACGCCTCAACGGGACTCGACACAAAGAGCAGTGCCGGAGAAACCTATCAGTAAACCTACTCGGTAAGACGCACGATATCGATTCTGCGCGATGGTTGCGCGCGTTCAAATGCAAACGTGCCATTGTCAAACACTGTTACCGATCGGACATTTTCATCGATTGGATATATCCGTAGCTCCCCATCAGTGCGATCGATAAGCTCGACTCCCCCGTCATCATACCGCACGACGGTCAGGAGGCCTTTGAGTGATACAACCTGAGCAATTTCCCTACTGACGCGCGTTATTAACTGACGGCGCACCGCACTGCCGTCTGCAGCGTATTCCCATATCTCAAAAGGCGTCCAGGCGGTAAGGGTCTGCTCGCCCGTCTGCGCAGCGCCGACAATGCCTGGAGCGCTGCTCCGTACCCACGTCTCCAACGCGCTTTCGCCCCGGGGTACGGCGGGAGGATATACCTGCTCGATTGAAACAATAGGAGTAGACGATTCTTTTACAATGCTCCTCTCGCGGCCGTTCGTGCGCACCGCTTTCGTTCCCTCGGCCAGAATAAGGTAGTTTCCACTGGCGCCAAGGATACGCGCGTCCGCATCAAGCGGAAACGTATCGATGGAAGCGCCGCCGCTGGACACCATCACGATATCCCGCACGATCGTGGACTGGCCGGAATGGACGGCAATCGTTTTTTCCCAGGCAAAATACCCATCGCGCTCGATTCGCAGACGATAGGTTCCCGGCAAGATGCTGTCTAGCGAGTGTGCGGGTGTTTGGAAGGACAGCTGGGACTGCACGCGCCGCGGATCTATCCGCTGCCCGTTCAAAAAGAGCGACACGTCGCCGTGCTTCAGTAAAACAACGACCTGTCCTGTTTTTTCAACCGCATTCTTCGCGCTATTGTACCGGTATCCGTTCGCAAAAAATAAAAGAAGGACGGCGCCGATTGCAAAAAAGACGACAAAGGCAAAGAAAATGATCCGTCGAGCAAGAAGCGGCATATTGTTCTATCCGATACTGTCAGCCTCACGAAGCTGAGCCTTTATCCTGACTTTAGCCATATGCGTTTTTACAAACGAAAGCCATCCGGGACTGGGTTTTTTTCTGTTTTTTTCGATCAGGATCTCGACGACATCGCCGCTGACAAGCTCAGTATCCAGCGATGCAAGCGCCTCATTGATCCGCACTCCCGAACAGCGGCGGCCGATCTCGCTGTGAATATGGTATGCGAAATCCACCGGCGTTGAGGCTTCCGGCAAATTGATGACATCCCCCTTGGGCGTGAAGACGAAGATGCGGTGCTGAAAAATATCCAGCCGAAGCGACTGCAGGTACTCCTCATGATCGCTACTGGCCGTTTGCATCTTGAGCAGTTCCTGAAGCCAATCGATATTCTGCGTGATCTTTTGCGAATTTTTGTCAGACTCGTCGTAGTTCCAGTGAGCTGCAATACCGTACCGGGACTCGAAATCCATCTCTTGGGTGCGGATCTGAAACTCGACGATCTCCCCCGCCTCGCAAAAAACCGTGGTGTGGAGAGAGCGGTAATTATTCGGCTTCGGATTCGCGACATAATCCTTAAACCTGCCGGGAAGCGGTTTCCAGTACTGATGCAATATCCCAAGCGCAACATAGCAGTCCGCAACGGTCGGCACGACGATGCGCAGCGCGACGAGGTCGTAAATGCCGTCCAAAGACATCTTTTCTTTTTTGCGCATCTTCCGAAAGATGCTGTAGAGATGTTTTACGCGACTCTCGATGGCAAAGGATTGTATGCCAGCAGACGTAAGATAGCCCGATGCGATCTCGCGGATACGCGCCAGGTATGCGTCCTTTTCCTTCAACTGCGGCGTAACGAGCGCAGAGAGTTGCTCATACTCAGATGGATACACGTAGCGAAACGCAAGATCCTCCAACTCCCCTTTCATATACCCGATACCGAGCCGGTCGGCAATCGGCGCGTAGATTTCCAGCACCTCATGGGCAATACGCTGCTGCTTTGACTGGGGCAGCGCAGAGAGCGTCTGGAGATTATGGATGCGATCGGCGAACTTGATGATAATGATCCGGATGTCTGTTGCAATGCTGACAAACATCTTCCGAAGGTTTTCCGCATAGCGCTCCATGCCCCGATACTTGAGCTTGCCGAGCTTTTCAACGCCTGCGACAAGCTGCGCGACTTCCGAACCGAAGTTCCTTTCAACTTCACTGATCGGCGTGGCCGTCTCGTCGGAAACGTCATGCAGCAGTCCGGCGATCACGGTCGCGTCATCCATCTGGACCTTTGCAAGCTGATACGCCGTCCCAAGACAGTGCGCAATATAGGGCTCTCCGCTCTTGCGAATCTGTCCCCGATGCGCCTCATCCGCAAACTCGTACGCAAGCCTGATAAGGTTGGCGTCCGTGCGGGGATTGTAGCGTGATACAGTCTCGATGAGTTTTTCGATGGTGATCATGTGTGCAAAAAGAAGATGCCCTGCAATTTCAAAACCAGACTCAAAATACCACTTCCCTCAAAAAAAATCAATGCGTCCTGATACCAAAATTTTGTTCAAAATAAAAGGAAAAAAGCTACTTTCCTCTTGTCTTGACCGTGGAATGGCAATCGAGTACTATTTGAGTAGTTCGGTGAAAACCCCAGTAACATCATTATTTGTTGCAATTGCAAAAGCACATGGAACAAACACTCATGCAAAAATACATCTGTCCGCCATGCGGCTACGTGTACGACCCCGTCATTGGCGATCCTGACGGCGGCATACCGCCCGGAACGGCGTTTGAGGACATTCCCGACGACTGGATCTGTCCTGTTTGCGGCGTTACAAAAGACATCTTCGAGCCGTACGACGAGTAGAGGCTTGGTCCTATCCTCACCAACACTCTTATTCATTTCATCCGCATCTATGCATCTGCATGCACCGCATCATGACTCCTGTACGCCGAACCCATCGGCACGCATCGGCGACATCATCTCTGACGGCGAGCTGGAGGTCTTTCAAAATAACGAGACGCGAAAAGTAAAACTTTCTGATTATCGCGGGAAGTGGCTGATCCTTTTCTTTTACCCGGCCGACTTCACCTTCGTCTGCCCGACGGAATTGGAAGAACTCGCCGACTTGTACCCCGAATTTCAGAAGATCAGCGCCGAAATCATCAGCATCAGTACCGATACCGCGTTTGTCCACAAGGCGTGGCACGATACGTCGGCAGCGATCGGAAAAATTTCCTATCCGATGGGCGCGGATCCGCGCGGTGCGCTGACCCGGCAGTTCGGCACCCACATCGAGCATGAGGGACTGTCGCTTCGCGGCACGTTTATTATCGATCCGGACGGGATCCTGCGATCGATCGAGATTCACGACAATAGTATCGGCCGCAGCGGCAAGGAACTTTTGAGGAAGCTGCAGGCCGCGCAATACGTCTCGCAGCACAAGGGGGAGGTCTGCCCCGCGAGCTGGGAACCGGGCGGAAAAACGCTGACGCCCGGCCTTGACTTGGTTGGAAAGATTTAACAGCTCTATTTTTTTCAGGAGTCAGCGAAATGCAGGTGCGTCTTTTCGATTTCCTGATCCATTAATTCATGATATACGATTCATCCTATGTACGAAGCTGAAAATTTTGACCGTCTCCTTGGCACGGCCGGTTTTTCTGACGCGTTGCTCCAAAACCATTTTACGCTCTACCAGGGGTATGTAAAAAATACGAATGCGCTTCTTGAGGAATTAAGAAAGATGCATGACGAAGGTGCGACCGGCACTCCCCAATTCGCGGAATTGAAGCGGCGGTTCGGCTGGGAATTCAACGGCATGCGGCTGCATCAGTACTACTTTTGGAATATGTCAAAAGATGCCTCGCCCTTGAGCGAGGAAGATCCCTTGCGCAAGAAAATATACGAAGATTTTGGGAGTTTTGAGGCATGGGAAAAGGATTTCCGGGCGACGGGTGCGATGCGCGGCATCGGCTGGGTCATTCTCTATCGCGATATGTGGACGAATCGCCTGCTCAACGTCTGGATCAACGAGCATGATCTGGGACACCTCGCCGGAAGCCAGCCCCTCTTGGTTATGGATGTTTTTGAGCACGCCTTCATGCTGGATTACGGCCTCAGGCGCGGCGACTACATCGAAGCATTTTTTAAGGCGATCGACTGGAACATCGTTTCCGACCGCTACGGTGCTATAAAATAAAAACTCCCCGGGTTTTTCAGGTGAATGGCCCGGAGAGCGCGAACCGCACACTCGGTTCTGGCAGTCCTCTTCATATCAAGAGGATGGTGACGATAATTCAATTGTCATTGTCTTTTCTGACCCGAATCATTAAGTGTCATCAAAAACGGACCGAATATGTTTCTCTACATACAGGCAATTAATGCCTTGCGTTTGTAAGATCTGCATACTCGTTTCGTTTTATGAGTTAGAGACCCCTTGCGCACCGTGTGCGCTTGCGTTTTTGGCAGGCGACCATTCTGCCGTCCGCAGACAAACTAACACCACGCCGCACGCAAGGTTTCTGCTATTTTTGATGAACAAAAAAAGTGCTCGTATGATACCGTGCACTTTCTTTGTTTGATCAAAAAAATGATGCGACTCCTCCCTAATTGGTGACTTCAAATATGCTCTTGTTCCGCAACTTGCGGCGAATTCTCATGATTGCCAATTTGACGGCGTTTTCCGTCTTGCCGATGGCAATGGCAATATCCTTAATCGGGAGCTGCTCGGCAAAGCGCAGCGTGACGATTTTCCGCTCGACCTCATCAAGAATCTGAAGGGTATCCCAGAGCGCATCCAATCGGAACTTCTGCTGCGTCTGCTCCTCCAAGTCCGGAGATTTTTCATCTATAGCCTCAGCAATCGCGTCAAGCGGCACCGCAGCATGACGGTGGGAGTAGCGGTAGTAATTCACCAGCAAATTGTGCGCAATGCGAAACAGGTACGTCAAATACGAGCTTCCCTCATCACGGTAAGCCTTAATATGGCGCAGTGCCCGATAAAACGTCTCTTGCACGAGATCTTCCGCAACATCACGGCGATACCCGACCCGAAAAAAAATGAATCGGTAGACCTTCTTACTGTATTTCTCGTACAACCGATCAAAACAGCTCGGATTCTCTTGCGCCATCTTTATGAACTCGATATCCCCCTCGCGGTCCATAAAGGTGCTGGAGCTCATCTTAGCAATGAGCTCTCCTTATCCATTCCATGAGACCCCGGGAATGGAATGGTATTATACACCCCTGTGCGCGCGTCGAACAGCCGATTTGTCAAGAACGCTCGCCTGACTCTCCCGGTTTTGTCCAGGAGACGAATGCGCAGTCTGGATAGCGGCTGCACGAGTAAAATATTTTTTTCTTCTTGCTTCTTTTCTGGACGACCTGCCCCTCTCCGCATTCTGGACAGGCGATGTCGAGCTTCTTGTCGGTTAGGGAGCGGATGTTTTTGCACTCCGGGTAGTTCGCGCATCCCAAAAATTTGCCGAACCGGCCCTGTTTGAGAACCATGGGGCTGCCGCACTTCTCGCAGGGTTCGGCGGCCGCCTGCGCCTCGCCGTCGCCTTGGTCGCCCCCCGCACTCAGCGGACGCGCGTTCTTGCACTCCGGAAAACCCGTGCATGCCAAAAATTTCCCATAGCGCCCGAACTTGATGGCCATGGGTTTGCCGCACTTCTCGCACACCTCGTCCGTCTCCTCGACGGCGATGTCTTTTTTCGAGAGCTCTTTTTCTTTCGCCTCGAGCGTTTTTTTGAATGGCGAGTAAAAGTCGCGGATGACGGGAACCCACTCCTTGGTCCCGTCAGCGACTGCGTCGAGGGAGTCCTCCATCTTTGCCGTAAAGTCGTAATCGACGATCTCGGGAAAGTGCGCGATCAGCAGATCCGTTACCAAGAGCGCGATGTCGGTGGGTTTCAGGCGCCCGTCTTCGCGCTGCACGTAATTGCGATCGATAATGGTCGAAATTGTCGGCGCATAGGTCGACGGCCGGCCGATCCCCCGCTCTTCAAGAGCTTTGATAAGCGAGGCCTCGCTGTATCGCGCCGGAGGTTTCGTAAAATGCTGCTCCGGAGTGAGAGAGACGAACGTCAACTCCTCGCCCGCTGTAACCTTTGGGAGGATCGTCTCTTCGCTTTCGATATGATATGCGGCGGTGAATCCCGGAAAAATCACCGTCTGCCCGGTTGTGCGGAATACATATGACTCGCGGCCCTGGGCCGCAATATCGATCGTTGTCGCCTCCAAGCGGCAGGCAGGCATCTGGCTTGCGATCGCGCGGCGATAAATCAAGTCATACAGCTTGATATGCCGCTCGGAAAACTTGGACGGGAGATTCTCGGCAGTCAATGCTGCTGCGGTCGGTCGAATCGCCTCATGCGCCTCTTGCGCAAGCTTTGACTTTGTCTTGTATGTCTTGGGACCGGTTGCAAAGTCCTCTCCCCAGGTCGCGCGGATATGTTGTTGCGCCTCGCTGAGAAATTTTTCCGCAAGATTGAACGAGTCCGTACGCATGTACGTGATCAGTCCTTCTTCGTATAGCTGCTGAGCAAGACTCATGGTCTGCTTCGCTGAAAGGCGGAGCCGGCGGTAGGCGTCCTGCTGCAGCGTCGAGGTTGTATAGGGGGGCGGTGCGGCCTTTTTTACCTCCTTGACGGTCACCTCGGCGATAGAATAGCGAGCATCGGAAAGGTCGGCCTGGACGCGGTCTGCATCCCCCTGAACGGAGAGCGCAAACTTATCCAAAACGGTCTCGCCCATCTTATACAAGCGAGAAATCAACTGCTCGCGTCCTGCGACAGTCCGCTGCGTCACCAGCTCAACGGTCCAATATTCCTGAGGAACAAACGCATCAATCTCGCGCTCGCGCTCGACGATCAGGCGGACGGCCACCGACTGGACGCGGCCAGCCGACAGTCCCTTTGTCACCTTGCGCCACAAAAATGGCGAGAGCTCGTATCCCACCAGACGGTCGAGAATCCGGCGCGCCTGCTGCGCGTCGACAAGATTCGGGTCTATCTTTCGCGGATTGGCAAGGGCCTGCTTGATCGCCTCTTCAGTGATCTCGTGAAACACGATGCGCTCGGTCTGCTCATCCGGTACGCCCAACAGCTCGGATAGGTGCCAGGATATCGCCTCCCCTTCCCGGTCTTCATCAGTCGCATAGTAGATCCGGTCTGCTCCCTGCGCAAGCTTCTTGAGTGCGGTCACCCGCTTCGTGTTTGCCCGCGGCACGACGTACTGGGGCGCAAAGTCATGCTCGATATCAACCCCCATCTTGCTCTTTGGAAGATCGCGGATATGCCCATAAGACGACTCGACCACAAACTCGGATCCGAGAAATTTTTTGATTGTTTTCGCCTTGGTCGGCGACTCGACGATAACAAGTTTTTTTCCTTTGCTCATGCACGTATGATATAAAGCAACTCACGCCTTGATAAAACGCATGCCGCCGATGTTTCTCACCAGCCCTTTGAGTTCCATAATGAGCAGTGTACTTGCCGCCATTGTGATGTCAAGCCGCGCAGCTGCTGCGATCTGGTCGACATGCAACGCGTCAGCGCACACGCATGCAAGTACGGCCGCCTCGTCTCGCGTCAGGTTTGAGAGATTCGGCGCTGCCATTTCAGCCCGGTTCGCCGACATATTCCACTCTTCGAATATATCATCGGCGCACGTGACCGGCCGAGCGCCTTTTTTGAGGAGCGCATTCGGACCGGCAGACACATCGCTCGTGATCGGTCCCGGCACCGCAAAAACGTCGCGATTCTCATTCAGTGCGCAATACGCCGTGATAAGCGATCCGGACCGCTGTCCCGCTTCGATGATAAGTGTTCCGCGGCTGAGGCCTGCGATAATCCGGTTGCGGATCGGAAAGCGGTAGTGCGCAGCCCTGGAACCGGGCGGATATTCCGAGATCAGGCAGCCGCCCGCGCGCAAGATGCGCTGCGCAAGCCCGTAATGCGTCCGCGGAGAGATATGCGCGTCATCGATGCCGCTGGCAAGCACCGCGACGGTGCGGCCGCCTTCGGCGAGCGTGGTTTCGTGCGCGCATCCGTCCAAACCAAGAGCGAGGCCGCTTACGATAACGAGCGACCGCGCCGCGTCCCCGACGATTCGTTTGGTCGCTATGGTGCCATAGGGCGTCATCCGACGTGTGCCGACAACCGCAAGACATATTTCGTCGCGCGTCGGCACTGCACCTCTGGCAAAAAGAAAAAGAGGTGGGTCGTGAATCTCTGCCAATAGCCCGGGATACGACTCTTCTCCCAACAGAAGAAGGGAACAGTCGCTTTTTTCCATGCGCGCACGCGCGAAGTCGAAGTCGAATGATGCGCGAAATTGCGCAAACGCGGATCTCCCCTCTTTTCGCATGCCGCACTCGCGCATCTCCTCATCAGAGGCCTGCCACATGGCGGCATATGATCCCAGGCGCGCATGGAGACGCCGAAAGGTTGCCGCACTCGCCTTCTCGAAGTGAGCAAGCGCGAGCGCATATTGGTATTCTGATTTCATGTTCTTAGTCTACCATGAAACTACTGGGGCACCTGCCGGGGCCACGGAAGCAAGGAAATCAATTATGAAAAGACCCCTTGACAGAAGGCATAAAATATGCAATACTCCCTTGTGCGATTGGACGGACCGAAGGGACCGACCAGCGCGTTTTTAAAACCGGCGGAATTCTGTTTGTCAGCGGCAAGTCGAAGCACTCCTCCTTACTTCGGCTTGTTGATCGAAATGATCTCTCCTTTTTGGATCGAGATCGTTTCTCTGGCAAACGGTATTCCGCTGTTTTTTATTTTCACCTACTAAGTACGCACTAACAGCACTGGCGGGTGTTGTGCTGGGTCTGGGTTTTTTCCAGGCCGTCAACGAGTAGCATGGAGACGGCCTCGCAGACCTCTTCCATGACATTTTCAAAAATTTTTTCCTCGTTCTTTGAAAACTTTTTCAGTACGAACTCCTCGGCTTTTTCCTTTGGCCTTCCGTCAGGCGCGATGCCGATACGAAATCTGATGAAATCTTTCGTTGAGAGCTGGTCAATGATATTTTGCACTCCCTTTTGCCCGGCGGCGGATGCGTTCTTATCGATTTTCATCCGTCCCAAGGGCAAATCAACGTCATCGTGAATGACCCATACGTCCGTTGCGATAGTAACGCCGGTGGTGTATTTCAAATAGTGCTGCACCGCCTTCCCGGAAAGATTCATGAATGTCATCGGCTTGAGCAGCACGATTTTTTCCCGGGCTTTCAACTCATCGTAATTCCACTCGTACTCGTCCGCATCATACAGGTGATCCTTTTCCCGGCCCATCGGAGTGAAGTTCGGATGGGATGCCCAGGCTTTTTTCAAGTAGTCCGCGATCAAAAAGCCGGCGTTGTGCCGCGTACGCTCGTACTCTTTTCCGGGATTGCCGAGACAGACGAGTACTTTCATAGCGATTCCGCTTTCTTTTTCGTTATCTTTTCTTCGGTATGGATTCGGACGGGCGCTCCGGCGAAGTCATACTGCTCGCGCAAGCGATTTTCCAGGTAGCGCAGATAGGCGTATGAGATGCTTGAGCGGTCTTTCACGAGCAACGCAAACGTCGGGGGGCAGGATGACCGCTGCTCAAACCCGTAGATGGTCGGCCGTTTGTGGCCCCGCAGCCAACTCGGCTTTTGTTTCGTAATGGCCTTCTTCAAAAACACCTCGAGTTCTGACGGATCGATAGTGCGTTCCCGCGCCTCTTGCACAGAGAGTGCGGCATCAAGCACCTTATGAACACGCTGTCCCGAGAGCGCGGAAATGTACAGAACGGGCGCCCAAGAAATGAAAGAGAAGTACTTTCGAAAATACTCGGTAAAGGCATTCACGCTCTTGGGACCTTTTCCTTCGACTAGATCCCACTTATTGACCAGGATCATAATGCCAACCCCCGCCTCCTCCGCCAAGCTCGCGAGTCGCCGCTCCTGCTTTGCCGCCGTGACGATAGCCTCCTCGACAAGAAGGACAACGTCCGCCTTCTTGATATTTGCGATGCTGCGAATGACGCCCTCGCGCTCGATCTGGGATGCGACCTTGCTCTTTTTCCGGATGCCGACGGTATCGATAATCCTGATTCGCCGCCCTTGATATGTAATGACCATGTCCTGCGGCTCACGCGTCGTATGCGCGATCGGACTGACGATCACGCGCTCTTCGCCGAGAATTTTATTCAGCAGCGATGACTTCCCGACATTCGGCCGGCCGATGATCGCGATCCGAATCTCTGACTCCCCTGCCGCATCGGGACGATCGATCTTATTTGGCAACCGCTCGATAAGGACATCCAAAAGATCTCCGACCCCCAGGCCGCTTGCCGCAGATACCGGCAGCGGAGCGCCAAGGCCCGTCTTGAGCCACTCTTTCTCCGATGTCTGGCGAATGTCTGATGCCTTGTCCGCCTTGTTGGCGACAAACATGATCGGCGCACGCGTTTTTTTTCGCACGAGCTTCAAAAATGCGACGTCCTCAGGGTTCAGGCCGACTTTCGCATCGGCGACAAACAAGATGATGTGTGCTTTTTTTAAGATTGCGATGACCTGTTCGAAGACTTTTTTTTCGATCTCGCTTTCTGGTCGCTCGACAAATCCGCCGGTGTCGGCAACCACAAATCGGATGCCGCGCCAGTCGCAAAAGCCGTAATTAATGTCTCGCGTCGTACCGGGGACAGGGGCCGTGACGGCCTTCTGCTGTTCAATAAGGCGATTGAACAACGTTGACTTGCCCACGTTCACGCGTCCAACCAGAGCAACCAAGGGATACAGGTCGAGCTCTTTTTCAGAAATTCGCTTCATATTTCCCTATTCTATACGAAACGGAGACGCACCGCAAGGGGCAGATCTTGACTTTTTCTTATAAATATGGCATAAGTTAACAAGTTGCCCCTTGCGCGTCGACACCAGACGCACAACCACCAAGGAGGTGTGCATGATCCGGAAGCCCTGGAATGAGATGCGGGAACATCTCCTCGATCCCCTCACGACCGAGGAAGAGAAACTCGCCCTGATCCCGCAGGTCGCGAAGCGGGAGGGGATCGAAATGGAACGCGTAGCGGACCTCCTGATCGATATTGCGTTGAGCGATGCGAGCACGATCCCTGTCATGATGCTTGCGCAAGACATTCTTGCCATGCGCGTCACGACACACGTCAGCGCTCTACTCGCATCAGAATCCTCGCGCCGCGAAACCGGGGTACATAACGAGGAGACAACATACGGACAAATCACCAAGTGTCTCCTGGGATTCTACTCCGAGTCGCCATTCCGGACGGTCGTCCAGGACGAGAAGCGACACATCGTCGTGACGAAGTTCGCCGAAACGCTTCTGGAGCTCGACCTTCTCGGCGAGCTCCGGATCGGGTATGCGGGCGATGTCGTGATTCGCATGGCGGCATATGCTGGCTGCCATAAGGCCATTCGCAAGTACTGCGTCATACCCGCCGTGCCGGCGCTGTGCGAACTCCTTCTCGTATCCGGCGTCATTCCTGGCGCGAAAAGACCGCTGCCCGTCCCTCTTGCGGCCGACTGGTCGCTCATGCCTATTCCCATTCTGGGACCGGATGCGGCAGCCGAGCGCCAGGCGAAGAATAGCGAGCCTGCGTTTCAACTGGACATCCATGCGATCGAGAATGTCATCAGCCGCTTCTCGCATTCCACCGAGCACGACAGCGTCATCGTGACGCTCGTCCACCTCCTTGGCAAGGCGAGAGAACATCTCGGCGTAGTCGCGGCAGCGTAAGGCACGACGGCCGGCCCTCCTTTCTGGAGTGGCCGGCCTCTTCTTTTTAGTAAAATTTTTATCTCCTCAGCGCCTCTCGCATTTTTTCTGCGATTGCCTCCGCTTCCCCTGCCGCGTATGTCTTTGGCGGCCAGTGACGAAGGCCGTCATTTACGAATCGCGGGATGATGTGCCAGTGCATGTGAAAAATCACCTGTCCGGCGGCGGGCTTCGTATTGACCATCAGGTTGAAACCGTCAGCAGCAACAGCATCAACCGCCGCGCGCGCGATTTTTTGGGACTCCTGCGCGGTTCGCGCAATGATATCAGGAGAGGCGTCAAGATAATCGGCAACATGCTCTCGCGGCACGACGAGCGTATGGCCAATTTGCGACGGACGGATATCGAGAAAGGCAACGACATCCGCTCCTTCCCAAACCATATGAGAGGGAATTTCCTTTGCGATTATTTTGCAGAAAATGCATTCGTTCATAGTTTTTTAAATGCTATGTCGCACCATCCCGACGAGGGCAAAAACGACGCTTGCCCACAACAACGCAATCGCAAGACCCCAGAGCGGCCAGGACAGCCATACCGAAAGCAAAGTGCCTAATACCCCCGCAACTTGCAAAATCATCTTGATCTTGCCCCAAATATTCGCCTGAACCGTCCTTCCTTGGCCGCGCCATATGAAGGCCATACCAATAATAAGCAGCTCGATGCCGACAATTGATGCCAGCAACGGGATGGGGACGTGCGCGACAAGCACGATCAAAAGCGCAGGGACGATGAGGAACTTGTCGGCAAGCGGATCAAACATCATGCCCCATGTTGTGATCATATTGCGAGTCCGTGCGAGTGCGCCGTCAATGGCGTCAGTAAGGGCGGCAAACAGAAACAAGGGGACGCCCCACGCATACCATTGCATGACAAGAAGGAATAGCGTCGGCGGTGTCAGCAAGAACCGCAGCGCCGTAACATGATTCGGCCGCACCGACCGCGGAATCGCCCACAGCACAAGCGCACGCAAAAGCCGATCTGTCGGATAGACGGTTGGCGCAACCAAGTAATTCGTATCGGTAAAAGATGGAAGAGAAAACTTCATGATACTTTTTCTACAGACTCAAAATAGCAATTTATCGCGTTATTTTCAACGGCTCTCCTTCTGAAATATTTCTATCAAAACGGTAGATCTTCACCTTTCCGTCGCTGATGACAATCTCGCGATCGGCCTCGGCGCGTGCGGACTCCGCAAGGGAACGCGCGTTATTCCAATAATGATTTATGACGAAATACACCCTATCAACCCCGATGTCATCCATGGCCTGCACCGCCAGTGAGCGCGAGGGATGTGTTGTGACCATCTCGAGATACCGTTGATGCAGGGGATGGATTGCCGGAATCGGATACCGGTAGAGCGGCCCGTAGAGCGGCGTATCGTAATACGGCTCGAAGCCGAACCGCGCAAGCGCCGCGGCGGCGACAACCTGACTTGAGAGAACGGCATAGGGGGTCTCGCGCGCATCCCGATCAATGGCAGCGACCGCCTCCCGATCTGCCGCAGAAAGCGTGTAGCCTCGCCCGGCTGAAAAATGGTCGCTCCGCGGATAGGTCATGAACAGATTCGCCGAGAACGCTGCGGCGGCGATTACGGTGATCAGAACAGTATTCGCGCGAGGCAGCTGTGCGAGCTTCGCGGCAAGGACGCCCGCGCCAATGGCGCACATAGGGAAAAGGAAGTAAACCGCCAACTCCCCTACGCGCGCATGAAAATCCATCTGCTGATACGAGATAAGAAAGTCAAAGCGGATGAAATGAAGGAGGACATATCCGAGCGCCGCAGAAAAAGCGCCGACAAGAAGGATGATCGGGAAACGTCGAACGCGCGCAAGCGAAACGCCGCCGATAATCGCCAGTGCGGCAAATATCCATATGCCGTTGAACCCGTAGAGATAGGAAAAGTCGTGCGTAACGGAAAAGGAAAATGGCACAACAGGCATCTGAATGGCATGGGCGATCGATGCGAATGCATCGCCGAGCGGGACAAAGGACACCCGATTTCCCGAGAGAAATGACTGGGCAATAAAAGCGAGCGGATAGGCAGCGCTTATAACAAGCCCCACTCCAAAAAAAATTGCCGCGCGCGCGCGGGAGGTCTGAGCGCGCTCGAAGAGTATGGCAGCGGCTGCGAATGCGGCAAAGGCAATTCCGGGAAGCGGATGAATCGCAAGTGCGGCAAGCGCGCTCAGGCCAATGCCCGCTGCCGCATGAATACTCCGAAGCCCGAATCCGAAAATCGCGAAAATACCGATCAGTGCAAGCAGCGAGCTCAGGCCGTGAGGCGTCGTCATAATGAAGTACGACAGCGGCCACGCGGCAATGAAAAGACTTGCAAGCAATGCCGTGCCGATCGCGCTGCTGCGAACAAGCGCGAAGGGCGCACGGGCGAAAAAAGTTGCGAGCGCAAGAGCGATAGCAGGAAAGAGATACGCGGTCGCCAAAACAGGCAGAAGCAGACGGTCAATCGCCTCGATCGGGAGATTTGTGAGATAATGCAGCGCGACTACGACGGCGTACTGCCCGGTGTAGTAGAGCGGCTTTGGCGTTATCGATCCGGTTTCAGCGATCACCCTTTCCGTCGCCTGATGCACGAACGGATCGAAACCGAATCCGAGCGGATACAAAAGAACTGACAGCGACACAAAGAGCGACAACGCAAGCGCGCCTGGAAGAAGCCCCTTGATTGCGATCGTCCTCCAGCCTGAAAACGACGTGACGGCATATAGTCCAATACAAGAGAAGAAAAAAGCGATCACGGCAATCCAGAACGCATGCGGCATATGGAGCCACGGCGAGGCGGTAGCCTCAACCGTACGCGCACCGGCAGCGATCGCGATCGCTGCTGCGTAGGAGGCAAGACAAAAAGCAAAAAAAATGTTTGATGCGGTTCTTTTTTTACGCGAGATTTCCGGCGAGTCGAATGGCAGTACGAGGGGCGGATGGTCCTGCAGCCTGACACACGGCAGCGCGATACTCAGCAAAGCGCCCAACGCGACAAACGAACCCAATCCCAGGTTGCCGACCAAGTGGAAAAGAGCGCCGAAGAAAGCGAGGAGACAAAAGACGACAAACGCCCCGATCCACATCGCGAAAGCGTACGGCGCATGCGGGAAAAACGCGCGTCCGGCGGATCGAATTACGCCGGCAAGAAAAAGGACGCCGAACAGTGCACTCAGGAATGCATTTCCGGACAGGTAAAAAATCGCCCACGCAGCCAAGAGACCCAGAGCTATGCCTGCGTCCTGAATATTTTTGATTGAAATTGTACCTCTTGGTAAGATCAGAAAGAAAGATTGTAATAGAGCAAAGAATGCCTTTCACGAGCAATCATATCTGCTTTTTCGGCGTTGTCGCCCTTTTTTTCGCATGCGCATGGACATACACGGTCCCCTCAGGCCAGCTGACGCTTTCGCTTCCGAGCACACAACCGTCTCCATACCTGAGGCTGGTTCCCGAGAGTAGGCTTGCTCAGCATTCCGAGTTTCGAGAAATAACGGCCGAGCCTGTCTATCTTGACATCCGTACGCCCGGCACGTTCGAGAGAGCGACATTCGCGATTGTCTACTCGAATCCGAATGCCGACCAGTTCCGCTTCGGCGGACGGTTGCCTTCCGGGCAGGATCGGTATGACTTCATCGATCTTCACCGAACCGAGACTCCGACCCACCGCGCCGAATTTTCAATTGACCTTTCTGCTCTGGAGTATAAGAACAACCGCTACCGATTCGCCTTCTCGCTTCCCGACCGCCCGCTCCCCCCGACGGTCCGCATCTATGATATTACAGTGCAGCTGAAGCGTCCATCGCTTTTTGAGTCATTAAAACAGAAGGTTGCTGCGCTATGAGAGACGCCCTTCTCGCATGTGCATTCTGGTCCGGCATCGCATGGATCTGTTTTTCGACCCTGGAATATCTTTTTCCCGGCTTTGCGAGCAACCTCTTCAATGTTCATCTGCTGCTGATCGCGTCGCTCGCCTCCGCGCTCGGCGCTGCACTGATACCTTCGAAAGATAACAACTCCTCGCAATAGCGTTCGATCGTATATGAACGCACGCGACCACGAGAGGAGACGCTCATGCGATCAAAGTCCTCCTCCGAGACGGCTATCGCGCGCGCAAGCGCAGCTCGCAGCGCAGCTGCATCAGCTGGCGCGATAACAAATCCGTTTTCGCCATCGGATACAAGCTCGGCAGCTCCGCCGATATCGGATACGATCACCGGTACGCCGAGCGCAAAGCTTTCATAGATCACCATCGGCGAGTTTTCATAGCACTCCGTCGGCACGACCGTGAAATGCGATACGCCGATCTGCTCACGAACGCGCGTTCGGTCGGAGATATGGCCGAGACACATGATACGCGTGTCGCGACGCGCAGCTTCGCGCACGAGCGACTCCAAACTCCCGGTCCCGGCGATCGCGAGCTCCCAATCCCCTTCGAGTGCCGCGCACGCTGCCAGTAGCGTCCGAATACCCTTGTGCTCCTCCAACTGCCCGAGGAACAAAAAACGCGTCCGGCCCAATCGACGCGCATACCCGTCGGCCACACCCGCGTCTTTCGCAAACTCACTGGGATTGGGCATCACGCGTATCTGTGCGCACGAAAAAAATCCATTTGCGCGGCACTGGTCAGCCAAAAAACGGGAGGGAAAAACGACGGATGGAACAGCCGCGAACAGGTAGCGACAGAGCTGGCGATACGCGCGTGTCGCGAATCGATCAACGCCGCTCTCCTTCTCGCGTCCATGAAGCATGAGCCCTGACGGAACGATCAATTGAAGATCGTGCAGTGTATGGATATGGCGACCGCGCACAATGGCACGCACTGCCGCATATCCGATTCCTTTCATGTTATGCGTCAGGACAATGTCCGGTTTTTCTTTGGCGAGAATCGACCGGAGTGCGATGTAACTATGGATATTGAACGTGTCAAAAAAATGCCATATCGCGCGAAGCACAAAGGGCCGAGAACCAATCGTGATATAGGAAAAAATATTCAGCGGGAAAAAGCGATAGACGGGCACATTCTCCTCGACGGACCGCTGAGGTACAAGCGATCGAAGACCCGTGAAGGGCCTGACCGTCACGATACAAACGTCATGCGCCTTCCTGAGTTCTGAAACGATCGCGTCCACGACGACCTCGGTGCCGCCGCGGCTATAGGGACGGTAGAGGCTATTGACGACACAAATCTTCATAGGTTGACTGGAGCTTGCGGCCGATCACATCATTTGAGTATACGGTCTCGACAAGTTTGCGGCCAGTTGCACCCATTCGTTTGGCCGCATCCTCGTCTTGCAGGATGCGGTGCAATTTGTCCGCGACGTCCGCCGGATCCCCGCATCGCGCGACATATCCGGTCATTCCGTCTTGCACGACGCTTCGCGGTCCCGGAAGGTCGGAGGCGATCACCGGCTTACCGCATGCCATGGCCTCGAGCAAAACCACGCCGAACGCTTCCGACGCGTCGATCGATGGCAGCACGACGACATCCGCGCAATTGTAATAGTGCGGCAGCATGTCATTGGTCACCAGACCGGCAAAGACGACGCTGTAGGCAAGTCCGAGATCCCGCGCGCGTTCTTCGTAGTAGGGGCGCAAGTTCCCCTCGCCGACGATGACCAAACGGGCGCGCTGCCCCTTGCCGCGCAAACGGTAGAAAGCCTCAAGCAGCACGTCGACTCCTTTGAAGTAGTGCGCAGAGTCAAGGCCGCCCACAAACATGACGATTTTTTCATCCGGACGGATCGAGTGCCGCCCAAGAATCTCTTCCCGACGTTCGCCCGGGCAAAAGTACGCGGTATTTACGCTATTGTGCAGTTCAGTGATCTTGTCGCTATACTTCCCAAACAGCGCGCGCACACGCGAGTTGCTCGCATAGTCTCGCGAGGAGACAAGAATGCGGTCCGCAACCGCAAACAGAAGCGGCGGCACGATTTTTTGATACATGGAGAAAATCCGTCTGAATACCCCTTTTCCGACCAAATCCATGTGATAGGTCACAACAAGCGGAATGCGCCGAAAGAACAGCTTCGCCAAAATCACGGCAAACTCCGCCCCGAGAAAGGGGTAGTGAAGATGAATCAGGTCATGATGCGACAGCTTCCAAAACAGCTGGGGAACGAATGCGGCATTGCCGTAAGACACCACCGGCCAAAGACGATGGATCCCGATCGTATGCACATGTTTGTGCCGCGCGGCTTTTTTTCGCACGGAAGGGTAGAGAGGCGTGTAGACGTTCACCTCATGACCTGCTTCTGTTGCGCATAACGTATTTTGGTAGCACACCATGCCGATACCTCCTTTGTACGGCGGAAAGACGGGCGTTATTTTCGCTATTTTCATAGAGACCCCTTCGTTAGACTGCGGGAAGTATCCATTATATCCGTTTCCTGATGAGTCGCCAATACCATTCTGTCAATGGGTTGGCAATGAGCTCCAGAATGGGGTTTTTCACCTCCTGAAACTCAATGCGCGCAACAAAGAGCCTGATAATCTCAGAATCCGGCACGATACGCGTCTGCTGGATTGCTCGGCGATGCAGCCGTATGCGCCGCCAGTTTTTTCGGGAAAAGAAATAGGAATACGCACGGAGCTTTTCGCGAATGCCGATCGTTTTTTTCATAAAAAGAAATCCGAACGCGCTGACAAAAAGAAGACCCGCTTCCCAAAAAAGCAGCATCGGCGCAATAAGAACAAGCGTCTTGACTCGGTAGTTGCGCAGGAGATTCAAGAATCGATTGCGTTCGATCAGTTCGAATTTTTTGATGCTGCGCGTAAATTCGTAATGATGCGAAACGCGCGAACGGTTGGTTGCCGCACAGCGGTATCCGGCGAGACGCAGACGCCAGCAGAGGTCAGAATCCTCGTGGTACATGAAGAAATCTTCGTCAAAGAGCCCAACCTTCTTGAGTGCATGGGCGCGGAGACAGACCGCCGAAAAGCTGCAGTAGGCAACTTCCTCGACCTCGGCGGCAAATGGCCAGCTTCGGACGGGAACGCCGTTTCCTCGCGCATAGCCAAACCCAAGATAGTGAAGCGAGTCGCCGTACGAGTTGATGCGCTCGGTGTCCGGGTACTGCGCAATCAATGGCTGGAGCGCGCCTATCGACGGATTCGCATCCATGATCTCGCGAAGCGGCGCAAGCCACCCTGCCTGAAATACCAGATCCTGATTTGCCAAAAAAACATACTCGGCGCCCTGCGCGAGCGCATACGCGACGCCGCGATTGTTGCCGCCGGTGAATCCGGTATTCTCCTCGCCCTCAAAAAGGACGACCTCGGGACACGACTCGCGGATGATGTCGCGTGAACGGTCGGTCGATGCGTTATCCACAACTACAAGGACAGCATCGCTCGGATTCGTATACTCGCGAAAGCTGCTCAAAAAGAGCGGCAGGTCCCGCTCTCCGTTATACGTTACAAGAATCACGAAAATTGGCTTCATTTTCTCCGGGCTCATCAATAGGAATAATCGATCCGGCCGGTAATGCGATTGATTGTCACTTTTTTAGTTTCGGCATCGGAAAGTTTTGCGTGTTTAAATTGAAAAACTATCTCTTGCGGCGCTGTTGAGTCGGAAACCCCATCAATATACACGCGCCCACTCCCCTTCTCGAAGAAAATACTGGTATTGGCTAAACCACTGGATACGCCATCTTTGGTGACATCGGCAAGACGTACGAGATCCTTCTGGCCGATATCCAGTTTTTTCTCGAGCATGATAGTATCCGACGTCGCGCCGGTATCGTAGCGATACTGCTCATTTCCGATGATGTCCGGCTCTTCAAAGAGAATCGCTCGCTGCGGAGTATTGATATCGAAATAGACGCCGTAACCGCGAACATCCGATGGTGCGCCGGGAAGCGTGCCAGACACGGCATAATTTTGCGCGCTCCGCAACGCATCGACGGCGGCAAGTGCTGACGCTTGGACGATATCCCGCGACCGCGCTGTCTGGAAGCTGACGACCGAAATCGCCATCAGAGACGCCGCAATACCCATAATAAC
>CAZUKY010000012.1:0-23701 GCA_964621085.1 uncultured Gammaproteobacteria bacterium
TCGAACCTCGACCGGCAGCGCCATTGCGGACTGCCGGTCTTCTCTTTTAATTTCAGCCGATCACTCGTCCATTGCAATGCCGTTCGCCGCAAAAAGATCATCGAGCTGTGCAATCATTGCGTGATATTCGTACGCATTCGCACTTCGCTTGAATTCCTGTAATTGCAATTGGTGAAACCGTGCAAAATCGACATATGGCGCGAGGAGCTGGCTGTCGTTTTTCTTCTCCCCGATTCGCATGATACAGTTCAAGTAGAGCCACTCGGGCGCGAGCGTCCGAAGATCCATGCCATTTAATGCAAAACTCGCATTCTCAAATGCCTGCGGCGGATGATAGTTGTCATACCGATTCGTTCGCACCATCCTCCCCTCGCCTGATGCCGACGCGATGAATACGCCGATCGGAACGCCGGTGGCGCGATGCTTGAGCGATACATGGTGATGCTCCCCAGCAACACCCATAATCGCCCCGCTCTTTGCGGAAAGCCATACTTTGTACGTATCGCGAGGGATACTCCTGAGAAACGCAAGTACATCTTCTTCAAAAACTAAAATGTCGATATCCGAGTGATTTCGGAGAAGCGCGGTACTCAAGATCGCTCCTTGCCCCACCGCTGCGCGCATACGCACAGCAAGGCCGCCGATGTAATATGTGCGGAGTTCGGGATGCGCATGCAAAACATGGGAGATGTGCTCCCATGTTTCAAAAACATCCTCTTGGCGCGATTTCGTCATGCTCGTGCTACTGGACTTCAGAAATCAGCGATCGCACGATTGCCATGGCAGCCTGTGGCTTGTCCCCTATTGAATCGGGCAGAAGCACAATAATAACGTTCACAATGTCTTTACCAGTCACATCGTCGGGACGCTGCAGCGCAAGGCGGTCTTGAATTGCCAAAAGAATCTGCATCGCCGTCTGTTCGTCATACGCACCGGCTGGCAGTGAGTCTCTGATCGCTCCGCACAGATCTTCGGAAGATGGCAAAGGCGGCCGCTCGGGCACGAGACTCGGATGTGTCGAGGGGCGTATTTCCGAACTGAGACTCTTCTCGGGATTGGGACTTTGTTCCAGCTGCGGACGTTCGAGGTTCGGGCTGTCCTCCGGCAGTTCTCGTTCTGGACTTGGACTTCTCTCTGGGCTCGGACTGCGTTCCGGCACAACAGACGCGGATGCTGACGCATTGATGCTCTGCTCGGGATGCAATGAGTCCTGATTGTTTCCTATGATTATTGACGGCGTTGCAACTTCCTCTACAACATCAATAAATATTTTCGGCAACTCGCCAAAGGCCGAGGGGTTTACCCGTGCGGCATCCGGCTTTGCGGTCGTCGTTTCGACGGCAGTCGGAACCGTTACCGGGGCGCTGATAGCATCGACGCGCGAGCAGCCAGCCATGATCATCTGGCCTACCGCCATCATTGGAAGCAACAGACGGCGTAATCGCGCCTGAGCGATTTCTTTCGTCGGACCGCCCGAGAGCGTCTCCATGAATTTTCGCGCGGCCGGGTTAGCGCTTATTTTTTCGCGATACGCATCCAGAGACTGCTCCGCGGACTCGACGGATTGCTGGGAAAAGGGCGCTCGTTCCATACGGTTAGTCGTTATTATTTTTAAACATTTCTGAAAGCACCAGGTACCGCTCGTTTTTCAAAAGATCAAGGATGCGCTCCTGCTGCTCAGGGGCAAGGTTCGGAAACTCTCGCAGCAGTTGCTCTTTTTCCTCAGCGCCGAGCGTAACAGATCGGTCGAGGAGCTCTTGGAGGCTGGCCATACCATTTTGATTACAAATCTCATTAGTACAGTATCGACCAGGATAAAAAAGTCAACAAAAATGCCCGGCATCGCTATCCGCAAAAGCCGGGCATATCATACGCATCATGCGTATTACTCCTTCCTTTCCGCACTTCCCGCAGCACGTGCGTGTGCGAGAAGGCGGGCCTCATCAATCTTTTTACCGCCGTTCCAAATGGGAATAAAGCTGGCAATGTAGAGGCCGAGGGCGACCGCATCATCGAGGAGTGTTAGCGCGGACCGGCCGGAAGCCGATCCGCCTCCTCCATGACTGCGGAGTGCGGCCGCGGAGGCCGCATGGCAAGAAAGAACACGATTGGCATGCAGCACAGAACAATACCCGACAGCATCCACGCCGCCCCGATTCCGTCCGCAACCGCTGGAGCGCGCACCGCGATCATGCCGGTTGCAAGCAGTCCCGCAACGCCTCCCAAGTGCTCGGTCATCATGCTCAAGGAAAGGATAGTTGCCCGCTGTTCGGTGGAGATGTTTTTGTTCAGATACACATCCCTGACGGTTTTATACATCCCGCGCGGTATCTCGTGCAAGACAAACAAGACAAGAGCGGCCTGCCATACGCCCGCAAGCTGGGCGCCGATAATACAGAGACCCGCCGTGCACTGGATCGCAACATACATCGTCGCCGGGGGAACTTTTCTCAGCACGTATGCGAGGCATGCGCCGCCGAAAAGGCCCGCGAAAATCGCCGCTTTCACGACACCCATCTGCCAAATGCCCGAAAGAAAGGGCTCGAAAAACGGCTGCCACTGCATGTTCGGCGCCTGCACTGCAAACAGATACACAATTCCGCACGCAAGCACGAAGAGCACGGCGCGTGAACCAACCGCAATATGCGCAGCCTCGCCAAGCGTCCGTACAAATCCGCGAAGCGACCGCCGCTTACTCGGCGGACGCGTCTCGCACATCAACCGGAACGCGATGCAAGTCGCCAGAAGCATAATGCCCGCTGCGAAAAACCACGGAACGCTTAAGCCGATTTGTGCGATCGCGCCGCCGCAAAGCGCCGGAATGATCGAGATGAGATAGCCGAACGCGTTTTCCCGCGTTGATACCGACTGGAAAATTTCGCGCTTTCCCAGCGTATCAAGCTCGTCATACACCCACGCCTGAGCCGATCCCGTGATGCATGCGGTGCCCAGCGCAACTGTGAACTCGGACAGCAGGAACATCTCGAAACTGTGCGAAATGCCGTAGAGCGTCATGCCGCCGGCAACCGCCAGACAGCCGCCGATCGTAAACGGCCGGCGGCCAAAAATATCCGCAAGTGCGCCAGCCGGTACGCTGCACACCATCAGCGTGGCGAAATAGACCGCGTTAACCAGATTGACCTCGAAAAGATCCAAGCCGTGCGACTGGAGAAACAGCACATAGGTACCTCCAAAAAATGCAAGGCTCACGATCCGCGCAATACTGATAGCCAGGTACACGCCAATAATCCGTCCGGCCATGTCGTATCTTCCCCTTTCAATGAACGCTTGGAATTCCGAAGACGCAAAAACGCCCCGGCGAGTTGCCGAGGCGTTTCTTTGATTCAGAAGATGGATCTCCTGCTATGACGCATGCGCTCGGAACAACTCAAAGCAAAGGCTTGCCGCATTCTGCGGGTGCGCCTTTCCGAAATTGACCGAGATGCACATGAAGTATGTCATAGCTACCGAACTCTAGCATGATGGTAAGCTTCCGTCAAGCGCGTCACTTTCCCGTCTCGAGGCGGATCCACGTCCGCTTCCCAACCTGGATCACGTCCCCGTCTGCCGGTATGATCTGCTGCAACGGGTCTGAAATTTTTTCATCTCCCATCGTCACGCCGCCCTGCTGAAAAAGCCGCCGAATCTCGGCATTGCTTTTCTCATTCCCAAAAAACCGCTTAAGGATATCGAATGCACTCTCTCCTGCCGCCGCAACGGCGAGAGTCGGCGCGTCCTCGGGCGTCTGGCCGCGGGAAAACGTCGACTCAAACCACTCGCGTTCGGCAGCGGCCGCCTCTGCTCCGTGGTATCGCTCCACGATCGCTGATGCAAGGCGCTTTTTCGCCTCCATCGGATCCGCCGCCGCCAACGCATCCAGTTCGGCAAGGTGGTCGTCGGACACGGCCGTATAGACACGGAAGTACGCGGGGATCAGGCTATCGGGCAGACGCATCGTCCGGCCAAACTTGTCGCGCGGAGAGTGCCCGAGGCCGATGTAGTTGTCCAAGCTTTTGCTCTGCTTGGCGACACCATCGAGCCCCGGCGTAATTTTTGTCGTGATGATTACCTGCGGGTTCTGGCCGAACTTTTCCTGGTAAAATCGCCCCATCATCTCATTGAAAAGCTGATCAGACCCGATGATCGTGAGATCGGACTGAAGCATATATGAGTCGTACCCCTGCAAGATCGGATACACCAGCTCGTGCATGTAAATGTCCGCATTTTCCGCGATGCGCTTTTGGAACATGTCGCGCGAGATCAGGCGGCTGTGCGTCACAAGCGACAGGAGTTTTAAAAATTCGGCCACCGGCATCTGGTTATACCACTCGGAGTTCTTGCGGATCTCGAGAAGATTGGGATCGTCGAAGCGCAAGACCATCTTCGCCTGTTCGATAAACTCGGCGGTGTTTTTCTCAATTTCCTCAGCAGCGATAACAGGGCGCGTCTTGCTCTTGCCGGTCGGATCGCCGATCGTCGTCGTAAAATCGCCAATAAGGAATATGACCGTGTGGCCCAGATCCTGCAGTGCTCTCATCATCCACAGATTCACCGCATGCCCGATGTGCAAAAAAGGAGCTGTCACGTCGACGCCGTACTTGATGCGGAGCTGCCGGCCGCTTCCCAAAAGCTCCTCCCATTCGCTCATCGAAAAAACGTCTTCTGTTGTACGGGCGAATGCCGCGTGCAGTCTTCCGATCGCCTCTTTATTCATATGTGATTGTGATGAGGAAATCTTTCATTTTTTGCGTTCCTTAAGTACAGAAAAAAATGAAAGGTTTCCAAATAAGATTCCGAACGAGATTCCACTTATTTGTATCAAAAACAAACATACGTGGCAAGGCGTACGCAAGGACAGCGATCTTGACGCATGGCCACCTCTCGTCTATTGTTTGACCGGATCCTTTGACATCCTGTCTTGCTCTGAAAGGATATGGCATGGCAACTGAAGCGCCTCATCCACATACTCCCCTCTCCCCTTTCGCGGAACAGAAAATTTCCGAACTCGCCGCTTCGTATGCGGCCCGACGGTTTTTCGCGAGCCTCGGAGGCGGCATTCTCGTCTTGTGGGCATTTCTGGCATGGCAGGCGTGGCGGCAACACACCGCCCTCTCGCTCGAGTCGTTCGGCTTTCTGGCCCTCCTCTTTGCCACCGGATTGATACCGTTTTCTTTCGCGTTCATTCCGCACAAGGGCGTTACCTTCTTCAATGCGAAGAAGCGGTATACCCAAGCGTATGCCGAGAATCTTCTCGACTACCAGCTCTCGCGCAGAATCCAGGCAATCTTCGACGACTTCGCGAAGTTCTCGCCGATCGACTTCGAACCCGCCGAAGCGCCTATTCCGGGCCGTTGGCGCCCCTTCGATTTCGCCTATCACGTGTCTGCGGCGGTGCGGGGACACATCTGGCCCGATCAGGAGACGATCTGGGGCGTGACGCTCCCGGACCTATTGGATCAGAGCGCGGTCATCACGGCGGTCAATGAGACGGACGAGACGCTGCGCATGATCATCCCGAGTGTCACGGTCGCGCGCGAAATGATCGCCGAGACGATCCGGAAGTTTTTCCCAAAAAGAGGGACTTCCATCTGGAAAACGCACGTGGAAATCGCCCTGGAGCACTGGAAGACCTCCGAGACGCGCCACATTGCGCCGCTTGCCGAACCGCGGCTCGTCGACTATCTGAAGTACATGGCGCAGGAAGTTCCTATCGGCCAACGCCCGCTTCTGACCGTGACAGGGACAATCGCGCACGAGGGCGTCGTCATTGCTTCATCGATCGCACACAACGGCCTTCGGTACCACGTCTTGCCGTCCGGCTTCTGCCGGGCCCTGGAGGGGGAACTGCAAAAAGTGGTCAGCAATACTGCCGGCACTCTGCTGCCAGCGGCATGACAATCCTGAGAAAGGAGTGAGTAATGGGATCGAGTCCGATCTTCACGATAAAGACGTTCCTTGGGCGGTACGTTCCCTTTATTAACAAGGGGGCTACCCTTTGCGACGCGCTTTCGCCGTTCGCCACGCGCATGCATCCGGTGCATTTCATGGAGTGGAAGCGCGCGTACGAGGTCCTTTTCGACCTCCTGATGTTCGAGAAATCGCACGATCCGCGGCTTACGCTCGTCTGGTACTGCCTGATCGAGGCCGGCGCCAAGGATCTCTCCGCCCACCTCCAGTCGCCCGAGGTCATCAAGGCGGCACTTGTGCCAAACCTGACACTGCACGAAGCCGTTATTGAATCCGCCAACGGGCAGTGGATGACGCAGCTCTTCGATGCGGTATCGGGCGTCGTCCAGATGGAAGTCCCCTTCGCGCAAAGGGTTGCGGACCGTTGCGACGTACCCAAGGCCGTCGCGCTCCTCGAGGAGCCGATGATCTGCCTGAATGGCCTGGCAACCCGGAAGGCGATCGCTGAAGGCGCCGATGCGGCGCGATTCCACCCGACGAACTTTCTCCTGCCGGCCGTCGCGCGATTGCAGTCTCGCGTCAACACGCGGACGCAGGAAGAAAACGAGACTCGCCTCTTCGGAAAGGTCGTCACATGGTGTCAAGAGAACGTTCCCGAATGCGCGGTAGAGGCATGATGCCCTTCCGCGATCGGCCCGCCCAAAAAAGGCGGGCTCTTTTAAAATAAATCATTTCTTCACAATAAGATAAGCAGCACAAGAGCCGCTGGGTGCGGCCCTTGCATCTCTTCGATTTTCCTCTAAAGACCTAGAAAAGGATCCGCGACCCGAAACCGTACGGCCAGCAGTTGCCAAACGTGCCGAAAGTCGAAAGCGTCGGCCAGGTTGCATACGGCCAAACGGTCGGCAGGGAGTACGGCGTCACCAACGGAACGGTGCTCAGCGGCAATACGGAAGAGGTCGCAGTCGGAATGCCAGCCCCGAGACCCGCACCGGCTCCAAGACCCACTCCCGCTCCAAGCGAAGGATCGCCGAGTCCGCGAACGCCCAACGTACCGATGTCAGCGTCCCTCTCTTCGGCCGGCAGATTGACGATGATAATCGTATCACCGGCTTCTTGCTGCGGAGGTACTGGCGGAAATGGCATCATTGGCGGCATAAAATCGCCGTCCTGCGGCATCTGAAGGCCCGTGGGTGCACCTGGCGGGAGTTGCGCGCCGGGCGGAAGCTGGAATCCGGTCGGGGGTACGCCCGATGGCATGCCTGGCACACCGTATGGCGTCACTTGCTGGCCAGGGATTGCTTGCGTCTGTACGCCCGCGCCGGCATACGCAGGTGCTCCCTGCAGCAGTGCGACGCCAAGCGCAAGAACAATTGCTCCAAGATACTTTATTCCTTGGTTACTCATTGCATGCATATGCATGAAAGATAGTTACAAAAATTTCGCACGAAAGAAACGTCTCAAGTAGAAAGCCGACCATCTCAGAGGTGAAAGAACCCCGAGAATTTTTCTACTCGATCACACACACTACGCATGCAATCGATGCGCGGTTACCCTGGAACGGGTTGCTTGTTTTTGAAAAAATATAAAAAAAGAGACCCCCCGCAGGCTAGCGCCTGGAGGGGTCATTCGAAAGAGTGCAGCTCGTCGGTAGAGACCGACTAGAGCTGGATGCCGAGAGCGCGCCAGGCATCCGGAAGGGCCGAAGCGTCTCCCTTGCCCAGGTCGTAGAAGGCCGACAGGATTCGGAAGAAGGTCGCAACCTCCGTCCGGTTGTCGTTCTTGCCGACCACGCTCTGGTCGGCCGTGATGATGACGTTCTGGCCCGTCCAGTAGCCCGCGTAGGGCGCGGGCAGGGCAGCCCAGATGCGCGTGCCGGCACTGGAGACGCGCCGCGACCTCAGATTGCCGTGCGCACCGGCGACGGTCTGGCAGCCGAGCGAGTTGTAGCTGGTCCCGCCGAGCGAGACCGTTTCCGGCTCGCATCCGCGCGAGACCTCGCCTGCCGCAGTAGACGCGACCCAGTCTCCGCCGTCCGTGACGGAGTAAGGGTGCTTTGGAGTGAACTCCCCGCCCGTCCCGGCATAGCCGAGAAGGTTGGAGCCCACCTGGACGAAGTGGGTCTTGTCGACCCCATTGACTGGCCAGCGGCCGATCATGAGCCCGACGCCAGAGACGATCTTGGGGAACTCGGTACCCTGCGGGAGGTTGACTCCCGGCGGCGCGACCGGGGTCGGCGCCGCCTGGATCGGCGTCGTTCCCGGAGCGCTCGGCGCCGAGGGGACGGACGGGCCCGACGGGCAGCAGACCGGCGAGGTCGCACCCGGATGTGTGGGAGCGGTCGTGTACCCGGGGCACCCCGCCAACAGGAGGCTGCCCGCGAGACAGGTCGAGATTCCGAGAACTTTTTTCAAGGCTTCCTCCTTATTATCGCCAAACCGAACCTTTTTCGGTCATTCTACCCTAGCTCATCCGGGGCTTTTTGTCAAGCCCCGAACCCTCGAGGTGCGCTACGCCTCGCAGACGCAACATCGGCTTTTTCCCATATTCTGGATCCCATTCTGGCTCGAGTCCCCGAATATCGGCTTGGCGTTCGAACGGGACAAGCGCCCCGTCAAAACTCACGAGAGCGCCATACCAAAGCGGATACGCCTCAATGCCGAAAGAGATGTTATGAAATGCCGAGTCCCGGATAAAACAATCTTCACCATTTGCAAGCAGTCCGACGACTTCCCCTGAGAAGGGATTATAATGAATGATACGCATCCTGCCTTCCGGTATACTTTTCTCCGCATCAGGCAAGTGCCATCCATGAGGAGCGGCCTCGGATGAAAGGAATGCTGCAAACGAGCGAAAACGCTGGTAGGACAGCAAGTGATGGATCTTTCGATACGGAAAATACGGCCCTGCCGGACGGGCATACGTACGCATACCGTGTCGGACAAGCCATCCGCGCCAGCGATCGTAAATAATAAGTCGGGGTTCGGCGCCTGGCATGTACCGCCGCACACCGACGTCGACGATGACCAATAGAGACTCGTCGTCGATAAAATATGCGCAGCGCACGAAATTCGGATTTTGAGGACACCAGAGCGTCCATGACGCTACCGATGGATTCGCGCATATTGTCAAAGAGAACGACTGCTTGCCTTCAGTGCGCCACGTTCGCCATACGCATCGCCGCCCACCGACCTCTTGAAAGAGCTGCCGATGAGACATTGGCCCGGCCTTCAAACCGGAAAAATACTTGAAACAAATCGATCGTGCGGCATCAATGGCGATCGCAAGATCGAACCCATTGCCGTTCTCGGAAAAAGAGTCGACATCTCGCAGCAACCAATGCTTGTTCAACTCGTCAAGGCCGTATACCCATATTGCAAGTTCTTTATACTCGCACGTTGGCTTGTCAAGGATCGTATGTGTCACGCCATATCCTCCGTAATTGCGCTAGCTGGGGGCGCGGCGACAGGTACTCAGCAGTATATACTCATCCGAAGGACGCTAAAAGCCGCTCTCTGTCAAGAGCGGCTTATTTTTTCGATACTGCGCTGAGTCCTCTTCCCCTATACCGTCCTTTTGACCCAATCGCGAAAGGCCTCGCCTGCCGCCTGCCGGTAGTTGCAGTAGTCGCACGCGGCCGCCTGCTCGGGAATATTATCGCTGACGAGACAGCGGTGCATGGCATTCAGCGTTCCGTCAATCCACTCGTCTGATCCCTCATACGGAATGAGCTTGATATCAAACTCAAGCTTGGCGTCAAAAGCCGCGACGTCCCGCTTGCCGTTACAGTACACGAAGTACCCGGTCGAACTGACCGCAAAGCCGTTGCGGCGGAAAAGCCACTGATACACCTCCATCTGCCGCTTGTATCCGATCTGCCACCCCGCATCGAGCGAGACCTCCGAGTCCTTGCTCGTCGATTTGTAATCGACGATGATCAGCTCGCCCGCCGGATTGACCCAGACGTCATCGACGCCGCCGTAAACGTAAAAATTCGTCGCCTCGTGAAGATGGCCGATACCCTTGAACGCATCGCGCCACTCGTCCATCTTTTCATGCTGAAACGGCACGGCATCCACACCATAGTGCGCCATCAGCGGATGCGTGGTCGTTGCCGCGCGGTGGATATCGAATTCTTTTTTCAAGAGATGGTCGACAGCCGAGTTTAGATTGAACGGAAAACCCGGCGGCTGCCCGACGCCAAGGCGTCGATCCAAGTAAAAGCAGCGGGGGCAGTTGGCAAAGAGCTCGATTTTCGATCGGGAGATTTTGAATGGTTCAGAGTCTGCGGGATCAAAAAGGTTTCGCGTTCGCCGCGGATTGTAGTAGTCAGACATACTGTTTGAAGTGAGTCATTTTCCTGTGCCCAGCTTATCAGAGTCGACGTTCGATAACAAGCACTTGCCTCTCTCTTGTGATATACTAGAGGTGCATACCTTCAATGACACATTGGCATGAAACCTTTTTTGGACATCTATCGGGATGCCTGCCGGCTGGAGGCATCGGATATTCATTTGGTGCACGGGAAACCGATCCAGTTCCGCGTGCACGGTGAGCTGCAGGATTACGGCACGGAAATCTTGGGAGACAGGGAGCTCAAAAGCCTTATCGACCAAGTGACAACACCCCAGGGACGCACGTGTATCGATCCAAAGTGCGACGCATGCGACTACGCATTTCAGTTCGATGCGCATGAGCGATTGCGCATAAACGTCGGGTACGAACGCGGTCATCTTGCCCTCTCGGCGCGCATCATTCGCGCGAATATCCCCTCGTTCGAGGAGATCGGCCTCGGCGCGACCGAAGAAAGCCTGACACGCCTGAACAACGGACTTGTCATCGTGTGCGGACCCACCGGATCAGGCAAATCAACGACACTCGCCTCGCTCCTGGAGCGGATCAATCGAGAACGGCGACGCAAGATCATCACGGTCGAAGATCCGATCGAGTATGTGTTCGAACATAAGTCTTGCATCGTCGAGCAGCGGGAAATCGGCGTCGACGTACCCTCGTTCGGCTCGGCACTGCGGAGCATCTTCCGCCAAGATCCGGACGTAATTATGGTCGGCGAGATGCGCGACAAGGAAACCGTCCAGGAAACGCTGCGCATCGCCGAGACCGGCCACTTGGTCTTTTCCACCCTGCATACCTCCGGCGCCGCCGCTGCCGTCTTGCGCATTATTGATATCTTCGAGCCTCACGAGCAACGCGAAGTGCGCATCCAGCTTGCCGAAAATCTGCGCGCCGTTATCTTTCAGCAGCTCCTGCCCGACACGGATGGCAGGCGCGTCGTCGCGCGCGAAATCATGCTCAACAACAGCGCCGTCTCCAATATCATCCGAAACGGAAACCTCGAACAGCTCAAAACCGTCATTCAAACGAGTTCCGACCAAGGCATGGTCACGATGGACAAGGCGCTCGAGCGGCTTTTGCGCGCGCAACGCATCACGCAGCAGACGCACGATCAGTGGCGCTGGAGCGGGACGGGCGGTGTTGTTCGATATTAGGCGATTCTCACTACGCCTTTTTGATTTTTTAAAAAACCTTCTCGCACAAGGTCGTCGAGAATACCATTTAACACATCTGTTTCCAAATACTCCGCTAAGTGCGGATCAAGCGAAAAGTATGTGCGCAGATCGTGAAGCGCGGCTTTTTTCTTTTGCAAAACATACTCGACGATTTTGGCGCGCGCATAGCGCCGGGATCCCTCAAACCTCGATTGCCGCGTGTAGTGGCGAGAACGCCGGTTGGGATTCGGTATGCCCGAAAGCGCCAGTGCGCCGTAATCCATGAGCGCGCTATACCAGCGATGGACGTCCTCGCGGTACAAGGTTTGCTCGACCAGTGGAAGAATTTCGGTATCGGCAACGGCGGTCTGACCGGGAAAGAAAAAGTGGAGATAGACTCTCCGGATATTCGTTTCGATAAAGGGCGTTGCCGCGCCGAATGCGAATGCCGCTACTGCGCGTGCGGTATACGGGCCGACGCCTGGTAGCGACTCCATGTCACTGATCTCTCTCGGGAAGATTCCTTTGAATTGCGCTCGAATTGTCTTTGCTGCACGGTGGAGGTAGAGCGCCCGACGGTTATACCCCAACCCCCTCCATGTATGCAGTACGTCTTCGACGCGCGCTTCTGCTAATCGCGCGGGGTTCGGAAAGAGGCGCATGAATTCCCGATACTTTGGCAACACACGATCCACCTGCGTTTGCTGCAGCATGCACTCAGAAATAAGAATACGATATGGGTTTCGCGTGATCCGCCAAGGCAACGTATGCCGTCCGTTTTCCCGATGCCAGTCAAGGATGTGTGCCTGAAACTTTCGCACGATATCTGCGGATAGTCTCATATATCAATCGTGATACGTTTCAGCGGACCAGTGAATCCCCATATGATTTCAACCTGCGATTTTCGAACCCCGAAATACTCAGACAGACGCGCGATGACTTCGGCATTTGCTTTGCCATGTTCCGGCCGCGCATGTACCGCTACCTCCAGATATCCTGATGCAATTTCAACAACACCCGGACGGGACGCGCCCGTCTTCACTTTTACTGAGAAGCTTTTTGCCATATGCGGCACTCATCCACTTTGGATTATTCAAAAGCAACTTTGTCACCGACCGTAATGCCATACTGTTCAACAAACCCTGCATTCACTTCCAATACATCAGTAACAAGGGCCTCTGGCTTAATGGCTTTTGGAAACGTCTCCGGACTCACGTTTTCCGTCACGCCGACGACACGCCCGTCTGCGATCCAGATGAAATCCAGACTAAACCGCATGTCCTTCATCCAAAAAGAGTACCGACCTGGCGCACGATAGCGAAACAGCATGCCGCCATCTGGCGGTAATAATTCGCGACCAGACAACCCTTGTACCTGCTTCTCGGGCGTATCCGCAAGCTCGACGCTGATGCGAGCAGACCTGATTGCAAGCATTATGCGTTCCTTTTTTTGCAATTCGGAACGACTCTCCTCTGCCTCCTTTACCGTTCGTTCATCCTGTTTATCTGATGCGGCAGAGGAGATGAGTTTATTATCATACGATATGCCTTCTTTCGCAGAAAAAAAATAAAAGCCCATGGCAAGCATTGCGCCAAGCGGAACAACAAAAGCGAAAAAGCGAAAGACGCGCATGAGAATCGAAAATTACTCCGCCAATGGAAGAGCCGTGCGGGCTTTTTCAATGCATTGCATCAGCGCGGGCGTTTGGGTCCAACCGCACTTCCCGTCCGCCTGCCGCTCGCAGCGGCCCGACTTGAAGCAGGCGTACTCCGAGCGGAACTCGCACGTTGTTATCACATCCTCGTCTGAGCACACCTGTCCGCTGCAGCCGGTGGGACGGCATGCCGCTTGCGCGCCGACTCCGTCGCTGCCGGGCAATGGCTTCTGATCGCCTGATGGCGGGGCGGGAGGAGTCTGCGCTTTCTTTTCGGCAAAACGGATGGGGACGCGCACCTCATCCGCATTTTCTATGAGCCCTGACGGATTATCTTTCTCGAACACAAGCGTGCCCTCGCCCCCATTCGGAACCTCGAACGTAAGGGTCGCTTCGAAGGGAACGTAATTTTCCGTCATCCACTCGCCCTTCGCCTGTGCGATGGCGACGGTGAGTTCTTTCCCTTGTCCATCCAGAAGCCGGACCGGAAAGTCGGCCTCGAAGTACCACCATCCACGCGCCTGGCCGCGCACCGTCAGCGGTGAGGTTACCAACTGGCCGGGCTGCGGACTGGAAACGATAACCGGTGCGCCAGGGACGGCAGGCTCGGCGGCTTTCGGATTCTCAGGCGCTGACGGCTGCGCCGGAACAGTCGGCTCCCGCGGCTCGGCCGGCGTGTTTTGCAACGCAACCGTTCCGCCGACGACAGCGGCCGCCGCCACCCCGATAGCAATCGATGCGATAAGCGAATTTCGTGTCATAATGAGTCTCTAAAAAATGATTTCGGTCCTCATTTATCAAAACATGATCGCAAAATCTCCATATTTTTCTCGTCCGGTCCCTGATCATCGAAACCCGGAACCTCAAGAATCCATGACGTATGAGAGATCCGCTTCTCGCGGGCAAGATTTCGGAAACCGTCCAGTCCGATGTGCCCTTCCCCGATATTCTCGTGGCGATCGTGATGGGAGTTGAAGGGCGTCTTCGAGTCATTCACATGCAGTGCCACGATATTTGCGATCCCGACTTCCCGCTCCCACTCATCTAACAACGCGGTGATCCGATCGGCCGTATACGCCTCGATCAGTCCGGACTCGAACCCGTGCGCCGTATCATAGCACACCTTTACCCGATCCGATCCAACCTCGTCCATGATGATTTTGAACTCGGCAGGACGCGAGCAGACCTTTTCTCCCCCGCCGGCGCTGTTTTCAATAATGAGCAAGGACTGTCCCGGAACCCTATCGAGAATGCGTATCATTGCCGACGCGACCGTCACGATTGCCTGGTCCTTTGGGATCTCCTTCCCTGACCCGACATGAAAAATAAGCCCATCGATTTGAAGTCGCTCGGCGATACGCAAGTGTCCGGCAAGCAGATCGATGGATTTTTCGACGATTGCCTGATCCGATGATGCGAGATTCGGCAAGTACGGCGCATGCAGAAAGGCCGCCTTCACGCCGCTTGTTTCGCGCGCATGCGCGAACGCGCGAATATCTTCGTCGCTCGGCTGGCGGACCGCCCACTGGCGCGGCGAAGAACCGAAAAATTGTATCGTCTCAGCGCCGAGCCTTTCCGCATTGGCGATCGCATTCGCGACGCCTCCTGCAGCGGAGACATGGGCGCCGAGGTACGGCTGAGCAGATGGCGGCATGCGTGTTCTTTGAGATGAGTTCTATACAAATAGGATACCGAAAGATACGCTAAAATCAAAACCGCCTCAAACAAACCGCCTCAAGTTGATGAGCGAAGCGCGTACGCAACAATACCGAACGCGACAGCAACATTGAGCGACTCCTTTGCGCCGCGCATCGGAATCTCGACGATTGCGTCTACGCGGGATAACACGCTTTCGGGCAGGCCGCGCACCTCGTCGCCTAAAATAAGCGCGGTTTTTTTTCGCTTCCCTGCTTTTGTATACGGAATGGAGTTACGGTGTTGTTCTACGGCAATGATGCGATATCCCTCCCGGGCAAGCCGATCAATGCAGCGGCTCGTCAGCCGGCACTGCTCGTACGGCATGGTTTTTTCCGCGCCGAGCGAGACCTTTGCAATCTTTTCGTTCGGTCTGCCGAAGCGGTCTATGGGTGCTGGCGTAATCCCGCAGAGATAGACCTTCTCCACGCCAACCGCGTCAGCAGTGCGAAAAATCGACCCAACGTTATGCATGCTGCGAATGTTATGCAGCACGACGATCATATCGACCCATCAGCTCGGCCTGCGCGAGCACATGTCCCTCCATCGCGCGCAACACATCCTCTTTTGTCGCCACGTCGGGATCAAGGTCGAGAAGATCATCCAGTGCATACAGTTTAAAAAAATAGCGGTGTTCCCGATCGGGCGGACATGGACCGCCATACTCATTTTTCCCGCGCGTATTCTTTCCGACAAATCCTCCTGTTTCAAACATCGCGTTTTCCCGTATTTCAGGTTCATCATGGGGAATATTCCAAACCACCCAGTGGTCCCACATGCCATCCGGCCGGATTTCTTTTGGTACGTCCGGATCTTCCACGATCAGCGCGAACGTTTGTGTGCCTTCGGGAGCGTCCTCAAAAACCAACGGCGGATTGATATTTTCCCCGTCGCAGGTATACCGCGCCGGGATTTTCCCCTCGTGTTCGAATACCGGACTTTTGATGCGCATATGCTAGTCATTATTTTTTCGCAACGCGAGGTTGTCGACGCCATTTTTTTCAAACTCGTTTACATACCGCTCAATGATCGAATGGCGTTTTTCCGCTTGCTCTTTCAATGGCATCGAGGCGACTTCGTGCCCGAAATCCCTCAAGAAATCTCTCATGGCGAGACGCTGGGTCAGTTCCGTCCAAAAAATTTCACTGTCGTAATACTCCTTGCATGCCTCAATTTCCTTGTCTGTCTCCAGGGATTGGGTCGGTATCATTTTTTCTTTTGCCTCGCTGTATTCGACGAGGTGAGACAATCCTGTGTCATGAGCTGCCGCGTAGACGGCTTGTTCGACGTCCTTGAATTTTGCGATCCGCTCTTCTTCCGGCCGGATGCCGTTTACCATCCAGCTTCCCAAAGAGACGAGCTTGACGAGGTTTTCAAATTCTTGCGGCGTGCATTCGATGGTCATATGTTTACTGCTCAGATATACGTAACGCGTGGCGTTTCCGTGCCATATGATACGTCGGATCGCGTCGCATGGCAAGAAAGCAGGCCGCGATCGCCGCGGTTTCCGCACGAAGAACGAACCGACCCAACGATATCGATACACAGCCGGCCCCTCTTGCCGCTTCACGCTCCTCATCGGTCCAGCCACCCTCCGGGCCGATAAAAAGCGCTACGTGATTTTGCGAACTTTTCTTCCCATCTGGAAAATCTTCTCCGTCAAAATCAAAGAAATATTGCTCCTCGCACAGTGAAGCGTCTTCGAGCGCTTTTTCGAAATTCATAATATCATCCAGATTCGGGATGACTCCTCTACCCGACTGCTCGGCAGCTTCTTGCATAATCTTTTCCAGGCGGTCCTTTTTAAACGACTGTTTTACGGTGCGTTCGGTGAGGATAGGAACAATCTGCGCAACTCCCAGCTCGGTCGCTTTTTGAACGACAATCTCAAAATTCTCGCGCTTCAACATAGCGCAGTACAGTGTCGCCCTGCTGTGGAGTTCCGGAATACTCGTAAACGTTTTGATGACACGGGCAGAGAGTGTCTGCGTACCCACTTTCTCGATCACGCATTCGGTCTCGCGGCCGTTGCCGTCGCATGCCACGAAGCGATCTCCTGCCTTGAGACGAAGAACCCTCGTCAGTTGTTCAACGAGCTTGGGATCCGCAATTTCCAAAAAACCGTCGCCAAAATCAAAACTGCCGATGAATCGATGCAAACGCATATACTACATTTCCTCCATGATCTCTTGAATGCGGACGCCTGCAAACTCAGGATAGGAAGCAAGGCTCTTTTCAAGCTGATCGTACAGATTCTTCTGGAAGCTTTTTTGAAATCCTTCTGCATGTTCGGATGCAATCCCGACATCAACGCATTTTCGCGCGACCGCATCCATCGCATCGCTGACCTCGACAAGGTATCTCTTGAGAGTCTCGCGATGATCGCGCGAGTCAGGAAAAACCTTTTCGATCATGCCTGCCTTCAAGTATCCAATATTAAAATAGGCTGTATTATAGACAAGCATCTTCGCTTCTTGGGCTGCCTTAAATTGTTCAGGGGTCACTGTATGTAACTTTTGATAGATAAAACCTCGCTTATCCTGTTGCGCTATCTCATCCCGGCTGGGGTGGGACGAGGTCATGATTGTATAGGGATGCCGCTTCACCGGTCGCAGCTCGCGGAGGCCAAAAAGGGTAGCAACACTTTCACTTGTTTCATCCCAACCCTCGAAGACAATCACCGGCGCTTCATCAAAAATGAAAAATCCGTCGTCCGGAACCGCGCGATAGTTTTCTTCACTCATGCTGCTTTGAATAGCGGAAAGGTATGCGGTTGGTCCTGCCTCTTCAAGCATGCTGCCGCCGGTCGGGTAATAAAAGTGGAGAATGTCTGGCTTTCGTCCGAGTATTTCCTCCGGATTTACCATCCGCGCATCGCCGATAATATGAGTTATGCGCCGCTGGACACCGCCGTATGAAAAAACGAATTCTTGCCGATCATCTCGATCAGACGGCAACTCCTGGAGATTCAGCTCCTTATACCGATCGATAAGATCAGTATAGCGGTACAGATCAACAGCAATGATATGCGAGGCATCGTATGCGATCAGCGGCCGAACGAGGTCCGCACCGCTTCCGGGGTAATAGATGGTGTCGTGCCTGCCATTCTTGACTGCCTCTTGGCTACTTGCGATATGCCGCTCGGTCCAGTCGAGAACGTCTTGCTCCCCTTCCTCGCCCACTATTACTCGCACAGCGCGCGATTGCTCGCTTTCAACCTCGACTTCTTCTCTTCCTGCCTCATCAGAACCGTCTTCTGGGGTGCTTTCCGGAAGAGAAGCGGATTCCCCTTGTTCTTGTGCCGCTGCTTCCCTTGCCTTTGCCTCGGCAACAAGCTCGGCATATCTTTCTGTAATTGATTTCTCGCTCATACTGCCATGACTTAGTTCTGAGTATTTTTTCCAAAAAGCGACTGAACGATATCGCGTTGATACGGGATTGCGTCAAGGTGCAAAAATTCTTCCGGCGTGACCCAGGCGTATTGCGCATGCTCCTCACTGAGAGTGACTTGATCGGAGAGTGCGGTACAGCGATACACAATCAGAATAATGTACCAATCTTTTTCGTCCCGCATCGCCGTCTCGACTTTCATTGGCTCGACATTATCTACTTCTAACCCCGTTTCTTCTCTGATCTCGCGACGAAGCGCATCGATGGCACGTTCCGGCAGTTGAACACCGCCGCCGGGCAGGTCCCACTGGAATTTTTTGTATGCAGCCTTAAGAGCGAGTATCTTCCCTTCTGAATTTAATACAAGTGCCTTCTGGTTAAAATAGATCCCGAATCCGTGCTTTTCCGAAAAAAATATTTCTTCCGTTGAACTGTTTACTGCTTTTGTCATATGAAAGAAATAATTTGAATAAATTTGCTTTATTGTTTTCGGCGCTCGAAATACGCGCGCAAGGGCTCGAGCATGATGATCGACCAGTACTCGAATGACTCGGGATGTTCTTTGCACATCTCCTCGATTTTAGAAAACGGAAGCATCGCTCCTTGCACGCTGGACGACTCATGATGACGTGCGCCATCCGCCTCGAGGATATACAAGACACCCAGATGGTACCGATCCACCTCGACAGAGTTGTTGTTAATGTATCCATACAGAAACGGCTCTGATCCGTTAACAATCGTCACCTCCTCGGCAAGCTCCCGCTGGAGCGCCGCATGAAGCGGATTCGATGCATGTCGATCCACGACATCAATATGCCCGCCTACACCCAGCGACCACTTGCCGTGCAATCGTGTCTCGGTAACGTCGGCGGCTTTCGATGCACGCTGGAACGCGTATACCTCGCCGCGCGCCACATTCACGATCGCGATATGGCAGATCGGCTGCTTGTAGGTTGGGTCCTGCTCGGCATCACCGCGGATAATGAACTCTCCGTGCGCAAGAATTTTTTCCTCGAGGTTGTGTTGCACATGAGAGCAAAATCCCTCGAACTCATGCGTCTCAAACAAAAGATCCTTTTTCACCGCCAATATTGGAATCTCAAGCTTGTTCATGTCTGTGCTTTTTTGGCGTAAGACGAGCCGCATTAAATGCCATTCTCTTTTTATACTGCGCGGCCAAATCGACATTAAGCCAATTTGAAAGCTGCAATGCATACCAGAGCAGATCAGGAATTACCTCATCGCGCACTTTGTCGATTGGCGTATCTTTTGAATGCTCCATCGTCTCGCAATAGTCGGTTAACTTACCGAGCAACTTTCCCATATGCAGTGCCAGATGACGGATGTTTTCGAACTGCCCATACCCTTCGTGATCCCAGTATGCATCATCGAATTCTTTTTGCATGCGTTGCAGTTCTTGTGTTGTCATACATTTTTTTTACTCAGTATTCTTCAAGATTGGACAGATTGATGCTCACTTGTTGATAGAAGGAGTGCCGCGACTTCCTGCCATACCAGTTCATGGATTTCCTCCTTCGAGCGAATTTCGCCGTTATAACAGCTGATCGTCTGATAGCGACCTGGGTATGCATCTGCAAGCCAAAGAAACGCCTTTTCCGCATTGGTAAGATGATTGGCATCCTTTTCGAGAATATCTGCAGCCTCTCCACTTTCGATATACGCGCGCGGTTTTTTTTGCAAAACCATGCTCTTTCCGATCTCTGCAGGCACATGGAGAAATACAGTGGTGTCCGGGATAGGGATGCCTAATACGCGATGCTCGATATCAAGGATCCACTCCATATAGGCACGCCTCTCGTCATCGTCTGAATACTTCCCTCCTTGATGGCCGAGATTGGAGGCAACATACCGATCGACGATGACTGTTGTTCCGGCTTCGAGCGTGCGCCGGATTTCGTGCGATGCATCAAAGCGATCGAGCGCATAGAATAAGGATGCGGCTCGAGGCGATACGTCGTCTGATAGACCGTAATGCCCATTCAGATACTCTTCAATCAGTCCGGCGGATTTTTTTCCGTATTGGGGAAACGCCATACTTGTCGCAGCAATACCTTCGCGAAGCAATCGCTCCAGCAAAAGCGCGGTTTGCGTACCTTTGCCGCTGCCGTCGATTCCTTCGATTGCAATAAGGAGTCCTCGCATAGAGATCTATTCCTCAAATCCCTTCACGCCCGCCGCCGTTGCCTTTTTCTCAATTCGACGGAACGCATCGAGACGTTCGAGCTCGTAGTCATTGTAGTCGGTGAAGGCAAAGGCGTATTTTCCCAAAAGCGGAAAACGCTCGGCAACTGCGCGCGCCATGAGCTGGCAAACTTTACGATACGTCGGGTGACCTTGGGGCGACGTACGAAGCTCAACCATATGATTGATCGCCCGCAGGTTCATACGCATGGAAAAACGATTGTGCGATCCATGGGTCACCATATACTGCGCCTCGTGCGGAAACTCCGCCTTCAACTTTCCATACACCGCGACCGCACGGTCCATTGCCCTGCGATAAATATCGCTAAACCCGGTCATCTCGATCTCTGCAGGAATCCAATATCCCAGCTCGGCAGTGAAAAGCTGGCGATGACGCGTGAGAATCCGGTGACGCATCAAGTCCTTGTACACACCCCAATCAGCGATCACGTCAAAACAAAATTGCGCCTCCTCGAACGCGCGACCCGGCTTGTGATGACGATTGGCGCGATGCGCGACATAGGCGCGCAGGATTCCTTCTTTTTCCCCCTCCGCCATTGCACGTGTCTTTGCAAGCGCTGATGCGTACGATCCTTCCGAGCGAGTATACAGGATGCCGGCGATGATTTTTTCGATCGCTTCAGGATCCGCATCAACAAGCTCGACAGATAGATCGGCCTGCGGCGCGTTTTCGCGCACAGTGAAACGCTCGATCGGCAGTTCATTTTCTGTCGTTTGCAAATACGCGCGGTACTGCTCCCCCCGCTCGCTTGTCGCTCGCTTGATAAAGGCGCCGATGACTTGCTTGAGGTTTGCATCTGCTACCTGTGCCATATCTCGCACCTCATGCAATGGATCGTTGAGTAAATGTATGAGCAGGTATTCGAAGGCGCGACCGTTTCCGTATACGCCCATGTTCGTCAGCGCGGAAAGCGGCAAAAGACCGCGCGCCAGATCGCACGCCTTTGCGCGAATGGAGAATTTGTACGCCTGCTCATTCTCGTCGCCAGGAAAAATCTCTTTAAGGATCGGTTGGATTTCACGCACGATTTTCGAATAGGTGTCAAACAGCAGGTTGGTCGCCTCGATGTATTCAGTGGCATGCGGTGATGCCATGACTTTCGGATCCTTATAATACTGGTATTCGCCATTGGGCTTTTGATCAAAGTAAACATAGCGCGTCGACTTTTCCAACGGCGACATCCCCACGCGATGCTCCTCGACGCTTTTTGTCGCCAGCATCGAGATTTCCTCCAGCGCAATATGGCAGCCGCCAAGCTCAGCAACGGAGTCATCGCCGTAACCTACTAATATCCGCTCATAAAAATCCTCTGCCTTGGCTGTATTTAACGCCGCATGGTCGATAGCCTGCGACTCGAAAAGCGTTTGAAGAAAATCCGAGGAAACAAATTCATCAAGAAATAAGCGACGCAGATCCTTTGCCGTCCGTGAGTAACGGGAAAAAAGGGTTCCTTTGATGACTTCAGGAAGATTGATGAGTGCAAAGACATTTTTATCGGTGTTCGTGAAATATCGCCTCAAAATTTCTTGCTCTTCAGGGGTATATGTTGTTGGCATAGCATACAGGGAATAAGGATCGGTTAGAGCTTACTTATTGTACACTACCTGCCAGATGCCTCAACCGCCTCTTTTTAGATACTTGACGGCATACTTATCAACATCAAAAACCCGCCGTGTGGTCGGCGGGTTTTCGGTTACTCTGGCAAGATTTAGCGTTCGATGTAGTCTTTGTAATCCTTCGAATTCTTCCAGATCTCCCACGGGATCGTCGGGTGGACGGTCTTGCCGCCAAAACGGATCGACTGGCGAATCGCCTCCATCGTGTATCCGCCGTAGATATAGGCGTTCACATAGGTATACCACCACTGCTTCCCTTTTTCCGAGTCGACGTTCTTCCAGAAGAGCCGGTTGAAGACCTTCGCGCCAAACTTCTCATGCAGGTGCTCGGAGAGGTTTCCGGCATTCGTCGTTTCCGTATTGAGACTCCTTACGCGTGCCGCCCCGTATGCGAACGTTCCAGCGGAGAGCTGCTCGCGCGCAGCCTCGGGTGTTACGCGACCTGGAAGCATTGCTGTTGTAGATGGAAGTGCCGGCATCGTCTGCGTGGGATCCTTTGAAGTAATTGGCTTGGTCTCCTTCTTTGTCTGGTCCGGCGTGACATTTGACTCGGTCGGTTGGGACGGGAGAAGAACCGCGCCGCCGCCGCCAACTGACGTATTCGTCGTTGTTGTTGTCGTCGACGCGCTAACGCTGCCCAGGATACCGAAATTCGAGAAGTGAGTCACTAGTGCGGTGAGCGTCTTGTTTGTCGTATCAACCGTAGTCGGGAAGCACTCCCAAGCGGCATTCGCATCGAGCACGCAGATCTTGAGCTCATCCTCTGATACGCCGGCGGCAGTCACATCATTGGCGGTATAGGGCAGAGTCATCTCGACTCCCTCCCCGTAGAGCGTCTTTCCGATCGCATTGCCGTTAGCATCCTTTGGCGTAATCTGAAAACCGCTGGATCCGACCAGTTTCGTGTTCGCGAGGACCCCCACATTGCCGAGCGTCGGATCTTTCTTGATCTCGATATTGCCCGTGCTGGTGTCATCCTTCGAGAGCGTCGAAGCGGGAATATTCAACGTGACACCCGTATCCGTCGAGTTGATCTTTCCGCCCGACTTTGGCGTTATCGAGGCGGTATCGGAGGCGGCGGTAAAGCCTTGAATTGCGGTGTCCAGCGTCACGGTGACATTGCCGCTGGAAACGCCGTTGGTTATCGTAACCGATCCGGCTGTTGCGTTTTCCTTCCCATTATCGCCGCGCGCTTTGATCGTCCAGGTGCCGTTTCCAAGATCGAGTGATGCTGTTCCAGTTGTCTGATCCCAGTCGCTGACAATCTTTACGTCTCCCGATGTCGCCACCACACGCGCCCTTCCGGCGTACGCACTGCCGCCCGAAAGAACAGTGACGCTTACAGTCGCGCCGTTGGTACCGCTCAATGCGGTCAGCGCCCTCGTACCAAGCGCAGTGCTTCCTTGCGCAATTGTCACCGATGCTGATACAACGAGGTATCCCTTTTTCTTCGCCTCAAGCGTGTAGGTTCCGTCCGGCACACCGGCCATGGAGATGTTCGATTCCGAACCCTCTTTTGCATCGCTTGTCCCGCGAATAACTTTGCCGTTTCCGGTCAACGTCACAATAGCACCCTCGATATTACTCGTGCCGTCGGTAATGCGGCCCGAGACCGTGCGCAGATTTGACGGCGGGGTGCAGGTTATCGCGGTTGTCTGGTTTGCGGTAACGGTTACTGACTGTTCCGCGCAAAGCTCGCCGTACTTTT
>CAZUKY010000013.1:0-20587 GCA_964621085.1 uncultured Gammaproteobacteria bacterium
ACGGCAAGGCCGGACGGATGCGGCTTCGCGGCTGGCGTCCGACCGTGCGCGGAAAAGCGATGAACCCCGTTGATCACCCGCATGGCGGCGGTGAAGGAAACCAGCCCGTCGGCTTGAAGAATCCCAAGACTCCTCAAGGAAAGCCGGCACTCGGTATGCGCACCCGCAAAAAGAAAAAGTGGTCGAACAAATTCATTATAAAAAGAAGGAAGTAATGTAGAACGAACGTATGTCGCGAAGTCTCAAAAAAGGACCCTACGTTGACGAGCGCCTTTTGAAAAAAATGGCGAACGTAAAGGTGGGGGACAAGACGGTCATCAAAACATGGTCCCGCGATTGCACCATCACTCCGGAGATGGTGGGCTTTACGTTCGGCGTACATAATGGTAAAATCCATGTTCCGGTCGCGGTTGCCGAAAATATGGTCGGCCACAAGCTCGGCGAGTTTGCGCCGACCCGCACCTTCCGTCGACACGGCGGAAAGATGCAAAAGGAGCAGGAAGCTGCCGCGAAAGCAGCTGCCAAGCCGGCTGCGGCAAAGAAATAAAATCCTATGGACGTTGTTGCAAAAGCAAAATACATTCGGATGTCTCCCCGTAAAGTGCGGCTTGTTGCCGGGCTTATTCGGGGCATGGGCGCGTTAGCCGCACTTGATCAGCTCAACGTCACTCCGAAAGCCGCCGGCAAACCGGTTGCCAAACTTTTGAAGTCGGCGCTTGCCAATGCCGAGCATAACTTCCGCCTAAAGGATGCTGACCTGAACGTAAAGGCGATCATGGTTGATAAGGGGCCGGATTTGAAGCGATGGCGTCCCCGCGCATTCGGACGCGCCGCTGCCATTCTGAAGCACTCATGCCACATCACGATCGTTTTGGGCGAGAAGGCGGGAAGCGCTGACAAGGCCGAGAAGGCCGAGGCGTCAAAGGAGAAGGAAAAGGTAAATCGCAATTCCTGAATTGTATGGGACAGAAAGTAAATCCACGAATTTTTAGAACCGGCGTCCTGTTTCCATGGGACTCCAAATGGTTTGCAACCGGTGCTGCGTACGCCGCGACAGTTCGCACCGATATTGCGATAAAAAAATTTTTGACCACCCAGCTTCGCGGCGCGGGCGTTGCCCGCATTGAAATCGAGCGGACGACAAACGCGATCACCATCCTGATCCACTCGGCAAAGCCCGGCGTCATTATCGGACGCCAAGGCAGCGGCATCGAGGAGCTGAAAAAGAAGCTCAAGGCGCAATTCTTTGGTTCGTCAAAAGTCACGATGAATCTCAATATCCTTGAGGTTGACCGGCCGGGCACGAATGCGGAGTTGGTCGTTCAGTCCATGATCGAGGACATTCAAAAGCGCATGCCGTTCCGCCGCGTGATGAAGCAGACGATCGACCGTGTGACCAAGAGCGGCGCGCAAGGCGTGCGCGTCAAGGTTGGCGGCCGCCTCAACGGCGCCGAGATCGCCAATCAAGAGACGCTTTCCTGGGGAAAGGTTCCGCTGCATACCCTGCGGGCGAATATCGATTACTCGCGCGGCGTCGCGCGCACGGCAGCCGGCACGATCGGCGTGAAGGTCTGGATCTACAAAGGCGAAGAGTTTAATAAAAAGGAACAATAGAAGAGGAACGTCTGACGTATGCTGTTTCCAAAGAAAGTAAAACATCGCAAGTGGCACAAAGGACGCCGCCGCAACACCGGCGCCGTGAGTTCGACGCGCAATCGCGTGAGCTTCGGCGACTACGGCCTGAAAGCGACGGAGGAGTCCTGGGTGACGGCTCGCCAGATCGAGGCGGCCCGCCGCGTTGTCGCACGCTCGATCAAGCGCGTCGGTAAGGTGTGGATCCGCATTTTCCCGGATCGTCCGGTCACATTCCATGGCAACGAAAACACGATGGGCGGCGGCAAGGGTGCTGTCGATCATTATGTTGCGGTCGTTCGGCCAGGAACGATGATTCTGGAGATGGCCGGCGTCGGCGAGGACACGGCGCGGGAAGCGTTCCGTCTCGCCGGACACAAGTTGAACGTAAAAACGCGTTTCGTTAAAAAGGCAGAAATATGAAAAAGGAGCTGCGCGAAAAAACAGAGGCAGAATTGCATCGGATGCTCGCCGAGTCGCGTGATACGGCGCGCGTGTTGCGCTTCCGCATCGCCGCGAAGCAGGCATCAAATGTTCGCGAGCTTCGCCGCGAGCGCAAAACCATCGCACGCATCCTGACGCTTCTTTCTGAAAAGAAAAAAAACGCATAGCACCATATGGAATCAACGGAAACAACACAGAAGGCGCAGCGGACGTTTCAGGGTACGGTCGAGAGCGAGAAGATGCAAAAAACAATCGTCGTCCGCGTCGATCGCCAGGCTCGCCATCCGAAATACAAGAAACGCTACACCATTTCCAAGCGGTATCTTGTCCATGACGAAAATGAGCAGTATCATGTCGGCGACGTCGTGAGATTTGCCGAAACGCGTCCCTTGAGCAAAACGAAGCGGTGGCGCGTCATCGGCCGCGCCGTTTCAGGGCCGCAGGCGTAAACCATTCATATGATTCAGCACCGATCAATATTAAAATCAGCAGATAACACCGGAGCGCGCCGCATCCAGTGCATTCGCGTGCTTGGCGGATACAAGAAGCGCTATGCCCGCGTCGGCGATATCGTGACGGTTGCCATTAAGCAGGCGTTGCCGCACAGTTCCGTCAAGAAGGGCGAGGTCGCCCATGGTGTTGTCGTTCGAACACGGAAGGAGACGCGCCGCAAAGACGGGACGTATATCCGATTCGACGACAACGCGATCGTGCTTATCGACAAGAAAAACAAAGAGCCGCGCGGCAGTCGCATTTTCGGTCCGGTCGCGCGCGAACTTCGCGCCAAAGGCTTTACCAAGATTATTTCGCTTGCGCCCGAGGTGCTCTAGCCAGAAACTCCTATGAAGATCAAGAAGAATGACATGGTGAAAATCATCGCCGGCAAGGATAAAGGCAAGACCGGCAAGGTTTTGCGCGTCCATCCGACGACGAACAAGATCGTGGTCGAAGGAGTCCACGTGCTGGTGAAGCATGTGCGGTCGCGCCGCGCTGGGGAGCAGGGGCAAAAGGTTTTCTTTCCCGGCAAGTTCGACGCGTCCAAGGCGCTCGTGATCTGTCCGAAATGCGGAGAGGCGACGCGCGTCGGCGCTGCAGACAGCGGTGTCGGCCGCGCAAAGCGGGATCGGCAGTGCAAGAAATGTAATCAGGCGTTTGTTTCATAGATATGGCACTCCAGGAAAAATACGCGCGCACGATCGCGCCTGAGCTCATCAAGACGCTGCAGCTGAAAAATATTCACCAGGTTCCCAAGATCACCCGCATCACGCTGAATGTCGGCGTTGGGCGATTGCTCAAGGAGCCGGATGCAATCGGCGTCGTGGAGGAGTCGTTGCAGCGCATCTCAGGGCAAAAGCCGGTCAGGACAAAGGCGAAAAAATCCATTGCCGCCTTCAAGGTCCGCGCAGGACAGGTCGTCGGCGTCTCGGTCACATTGCGCAAGAAGCGGATGTACGATTTTTTGGAAAAGCTTTTGACCGTCGTATTGCCGCGCGTTCGCGATTTTCGCGGGCTGGACGCCGCGTCGGTCGATGCGCAAGGGAACCTCTCAATCGGTTTTCGCGAGAATATTGCGTTTCCTGAGATCCGTTCCGACGAGATCGAGCGGATCCATGGGTTGGAGGTGAACATCGCCACAAGTGCCGCCGATCGGGAAAGTGGCATTGCGCTGTTTACGGCTCTGGGTTTTCCCTTCAAAAAAGAAAGTTTAAAAAAGACGAAATAACGCTATGGCAACAAGTGCACAAATCGTAAAATCCCGTCGGTCGCTCGTTTCGCCGAAATTCCGTACGCGCGTCGTGCGGCGCTGCTGGCGCTGCGGACGGGGCCACGGGTATATGCGCGCGTTCGACATGTGCCGCATCTGCTTTCGGGAGCTCGCGAACCGCGGCGCGTTGCCTGGCATTAAGAAGAGCAGCTGGTAAATAGTATTCCTATGACCGATCCAATCGCTGACATGCTGACCCGCATCAGAAACGCGCATGCCGTCTCAAAGGCAAGCGTTTCGATGCCTTTCTCCCGACTGAAGAAGGAGATCGCCCGCGTTCTGAAAAACGAGGGATATATTTCTGATTTTGCCGTTGTTCAGGAGGGCGGTTTTGACGTACTGAAGGTTCAGCTGCGCTATATCGGCAAAATTCCCGCAATCCGCTCGCTGAAACGCGTAAGCAAGCCCGGCTGCAGGATTTATGCCGCGAGCGGCGATCTGCCGTCCGTTTTGAACAATGTCGGCATCGCGATCGTCTCAACCTCGCGCGGCGTCATGACCAATAAGCAGGCACGCATCGATCGCGTCGGCGGGGAGGTGCTTTGCGAAGTAAGCTAACGATATGTCACGCATTGGAAAACAACCGATTCCCATCCCCGCTTCCGTATCCGCAACGATCAGCGAAGGCTCTGTTGCAGTGAAGGGTCCGAAAGGCGCGTTGGAGACGGCAATTCATCCGCACGTTACCGTGCGGCAAGAGGAGAATACTCTCTACGTCACCGTGGCGAATCCGAGCGACACCTCCGATCGCGCGCTTTGGGGCCTTTCGCAGCGTTTGATCGCGAATATGGTTACCGGCGTGACCGCCGGATTCGAAAAGTCGCTTGAGGTCAACGGCGTCGGATTCAAAGTCGCGCTTTCAGGAAACACGCTGAATCTTTCCCTCGGTTTTTCACACCCGGTCATTTTTGAGCTCCCGAAGGGGATCGAGGCGAAGGTCGAAAAAAACGTGATCACCATCTCGGGAACGGACAAGCAGCTGGTCGGCGAGACCGCTGCGCGCATCCGGGCACTCAAGAAGCCGGAGCCGTACAAGGGGAAGGGGATCAAATACACTGACGAGGTTATCCGCCGCAAGGCGACAAAAGCTGCGAAGGCCGGCGGCAAATAATCGCGGCACGAGAAAGCTACGCATATGAAATCGACAAAGCAAACGCGAAAAGATTTGAGAAAGCGGCGCGTCCGTGCACGCATCAGCGGTACGGCGGCGCGTCCGCGCCTGTCCGTGTTCCGCGGCATCAAGACGGTTTCCGCTCAGCTTATCGACGATGAAGCCGGCCGCACGCTTGCAAGCGCGACTGAGCGGGAGCTCAGGCTCCAGGGTTCGGGCGTGACAAAAACCGAACGTGCGAGCGCACTCGGAGCCCTTATTGCCCGCAAGGCAAAGGACAAGGGCATCTCGTCCGTCGTTTTTGACCGCGGCGGCAACGCATATCATGGTCGCGTTCGGGCGTTGGCGGAGGCTGCTCGCGAAGGTGGATTGGAATTTTAGCGTTTACAAACGAGTATGGTAGCAGACCGACAAAAATCATCGCCGCGTCAGCGGCGCGAGAGCCGCGATCGCGATCGCGAAGAGCGGGAATTCGACCAGAAGCTTATCGATATCGCGCGCGTCACCCGCGTTATGGCGGGCGGAAAACGCATGCGTTTTCGCGCCTGTGTGGTTATTGGCGATCACAATGCGCGTCTTGGCTACGGCCTTGGCAAGGGCGCTGACGTGACGATCGCCATCAACAAGGCCGTTGCGCGGGCGAAACGCGACCTGGTCGTCATTCCGATTCTCAAAGGCACGATTCCGCACGAAGTGAAGATGAAATACAAGGCCGCGCGCCTCATGCTCAAGCCTGCGCCGAAAGGAACCGGCGTGATGGCCGGCGGCGCTGTCCGCTCGGCGCTTGAGCTTTCCGGCATCGACAATGTGGTGGCAAAAGTGTTCGGTTCAAAAAACAAGATCAACAACATCAAAGCGCTTTTCAGCGCGCTTGCCGATCTGAAGCAAACGACGGTGCGGCGCAGTATCACCGTTCCCGCGCGCGTGAAAAAAGAAAAAGGCGCTCCGGCCCCGGCACGCGAACGAAAGCCCGAGGCGAAAAAACCAGAGCACGCGCCGCGCGCAGCCGCTGAGGCGCCGTCAGAATCAGAAAAGGAAGCAGAATAAATCCCTATGTCACTTCATACGCTTTCCCCGTTTGCGGGGTCGAAGAAAAACAAGAAGCGCGTCGGCCGCGGTCACGGATCCGCACACGGCACAACGGCAACCCGGGGAACGAAGGGCCAGCGTGCGCGCAGCGGCGTTTCCGGCCTGAAGGCCCGCGGTTTGCGCCAGACGCTGTTGCGTGTTCCGAAATTGCGAGGCTTTACCAGTCTGCACAGCAAGCCGCTGGCTGTGAATGTCGCCGCGCTCGATGCGTTTGCGGATGGCGCGACGGTGACACCCGCGACGCTTGAGGAAAAAAATCTCATCCGTTTGCGCCGGGGTGCACGCGAAGAAGTAAAGATTTTGGGTGCTGGCGCCCTTTCCCGGAAGCTTACGGTGAAGGGATGCCGCGTATCGAAGGCAGCTCAAGAAAAAATCGAGAAGGCTGGCGGCAAAATAGAATAACGCACAGTCGCTCTCGGGTACGGCCCGCCCTTTTGCGCGGACCGGATCGCTGAAACATATGTTCAAAAAAGTCGTTCAAGTTTGGAACCTTCCCGATCTGCGCAACAAGATCCTCTTCGTGATCGCGATGCTGGTCGTTTTCCGTTTTGCCGCAAATATTCCGATCCCGGGCGTTGATACGACAAACTTGCGCCTTTTCTTTCAAGACAACCAGATATTCGGGCTTTTGAACCTTTTTTCCGGCGGCGGCTTGGAGGCGTTTTCCGTCGTCGCGATGGGTGTTGCGCCCTATATTACCGCGTCCATCATATTTCAGCTGCTGGTCATGATCATTCCTCGGCTTGAGGCGCTTCAAAAAGAGGGGGAGTACGGTCGCCAGAAGATCAACCAGTACACGCGGTACCTGACCGTTCCGCTCGCGGTATTGCAGGGATATGGGTTGATCTTGCTCTTGAACCAGTCGCCGCGCCCCATCTTGGGAGACGTGACGCCGTTTACCATGCTTCTCATGATCACGACCATGACGGCGGGCACCGTGCTTCTCATGTGGATCGGTGAGCTTATTTCGGAAAAAAAGATCGGCAACGGGATCTCGTTGCTTATTTTTGCTGGTATTGTCGCACAGCTGCCCGGCGCTATCCGCAACCTGCAAGTCGTCGATCAGACGCAAATGCTGACCGTTGCCGGCGTGATCGCGATCGGATTGGCGATGATCGCATTTGTCGTTTTCATGACGGAAGGGCAGCGCAATATCCCGGTGACCTATGCGCGTCAGGCGCGCGGCATGAGTCTTGCGGGCGGCGGCATCGACACGCATCTGCCGATCCGCGTGAACCAGGCGGGCGTTATCCCGATCATTTTTGCCATCTCAATCATCCTGTTTCCGCCGACGATCGCCCAGTTTTTCCTCCGCGCAAAAACGCCGGCCATCGTCGATGCGGCGCAATGGGTGATCACGACGTTCAACGATATGCTGGTGTACGGGATCCTTTATTTTCTCCTGGTCATCGGCTTCACCTACTTCTACACCGCCGTGGTCTTCAAGCCTGACCAGATTTCTGAGAATCTTCAAAAACAAGGAGGATTTATTCCCGGCATCCGTCCCGGCAAACCGACTGCCGAGTATGTCCAGACCGTCATGAATCGGATTATCTTGCCGGGCGCGCTTTTTCTGGCGATTATTGCCGTCTTGCCGCTTGCCATGCAGGAGCTGACCGGCATCAGCGCGTTGGCGATTGGCGGCACCAGTCTGCTTATCGTCGTGTCCGTGGTTCTTGAAACACTCAAGCAGATACAGGCTCAGCTCATGATGCGGGATTACGAAGAATTTCTGTAACGACGCACTCTGACGGCGCGTTGCTTGTTTTATGTCTTTCGCGCGATTCGTTTCTCTGTGGCTGCCCGTCGCCGTCTGGTGCGGGCTGATTTATTTTCTGTCGGCAATTCCTCATCTTTCAAGCGGGTCGGACCATGACCTTGTATTGAGAAAGGCCGCGCATGCGATCGAGTACGCGATTCTTGCCGGGGTAACATGGCGCGCGATTGTCGGCAGTACGTCAGGAAGGCGCATGACCGTATGTGCTCTTACGCTGCTTTTCTGCGGAAGTGTTGCGATAAGCGACGAGATTCATCAATTGTTCGTCAGTGGCCGGCGCGGAGCTCTATCCGATGTCGGCATTGATATGGCGGGAGCCGCCGTTGCGGCACTGGCCGCGTATCGTATGCATATTTCCAGTCGCCTGATACAATATCGGAAAGGGAAATGAGAGGCTCATCCATGGCTGTTACCACTAAAACTCCGGAAGAGCGCGCGGTGTTGCGCGAGGGCGGCGCGATTCTAGCACAGACTCTTGCGCAGGTCGCTGATGCGGTGCGGCCCGGCATTCCGATCGCTGATCTTGACGCTTTGGCGCGGCGTCTCTTGGAGCGCGAGGGCGGCGTGCCGGCGTTCTTGGGATATGGCAAAGGGAAGGGCGTGCCGGGTTTTCCGGCGACCCTTTGTGTCTCCATTAACGACGAGGTGGTGCACGGCATCGGCAACCGACCGTTATTTCTGCGCGACGGCGATATTGTCGGACTGGATATCGGGGTGAAGTACAAGGGCCTTTTCACGGATATGGCAGTCACTGTTGGTGTTGGCGCGATTTCATCGGAGGCTTCTCGGCTTTTGAAAACAACCCAAGCCGCGCTCGCAACGGCGATTGATGCGGTTCGTCCGGGAGCGTGGACAAAAGAGATCTCACAGGCGATCCAGCGCGTGGCGGAAGGCAACGGGTTTGCCGTGATCCGGGACCTGACGGGGCATGGCGTCGGCTATGCGGTACATGAAGACCCGCCCATTTTTTGCTACTGGAATGAGCGGATGCCGAATGTTCAACTTAAAGAAGGCATGGTGATTTGCATCGAACCAATGGTGACAAGCGGTACCTGGCGCGTGACCGTCGATCCGGATCACTGGACGATTCGCACGAGCGACGGCTCGCTTGCGGCGCACTTCGAGGAGACGATCGCCGTCACTGCCGACGGGCATGAAGTGTTGACGCGACTTTCTTAACATCCCTCAGATATCACTTTAAAAAAATGCGCTACCTGGGTATTGATTACGGCGATAGTCATATCGGACTTGCGCTTGGCGAGGACGAGACGCGACTTGCTATGCCGCTTGAGACGCTTCCGAATAAGGGATTGGACGCCTTCTGCGATGATATTCGCCGTATTTCCGAGCGTGAGAATGTCGGAACGGTCGTTGTCGGCGTTCCGAGTCTGGGAAGTGCGTTTGATGCGCAGCGCAAAAAGATCGAGGATGTGATTGTTCGCCTGCAGACACGCCTGACACTTCCGATCATACCAGCAGACGAGAGTTTCACCTCGCGCGAGGCGCAGCATCTCTTGCGCGAAAGCGGCGGCGCGCCGGACACTGACGAGCACGCGGTTGCGGCAATGCTTATCTTGCAGGCGTACCTGGATACACATTCGCGATAGGGAGAGCTATGACATTTCGCGTTACGGGATTTATCATTCACAAAAAAGATTTTCGCGAAGCTGACCGGCTGTTTACGGTCTATACTCGCGAGATGGGCAAGATCCAGGCGATGGGGCAGGGAACGCGCAAGTTGGAAAGCAAGCTTGCGGGGAATCTGGAGCTTCTTAATCACGCTGTCTTCACGATCGCGAAAGGCAAGGCAGTCGATCGGATCGCAACCGTTGATGCGATCGATTCGCACGAGGACATCAAAAAAAATCTCGAGAAGCTCGTCGTTGCCCTGCATTGTCTCGAGATTGTCGATCGGGCGGTGAAGTGGGAACACCCCGACCCTGCGCTGTACGGTCTTCTTGGAGAATTGCTCCGCGAGCTTCAGCAGTGCCCGGATCGCATGCGAGGGACATGCGCACAGAATTTCAAGAAGCGATTTTCCGCGCTGCAAGGATTCGGATCATCTGACTCCGGATTTGCCGAACTGCTTTCAGGATCGCTCAAGTCCCAGGAGTACTTCAATTTCCTGGTGAAAAACTGAAAAGAAGCGCCAGACTTGCAGTCGGCTGATTTTTCTTATAACATCGGAAAGAATCTAAGAAATTATGCTCAGAACACATACCTGCGGAGAATTGACGAGAGACGTTGTCGGAACAGATGTCGTATTGGCCGGATGGGTACAGTCGCGCCGCGATCACGGCGGCCTGATTTTTATCGATCTTCGTGATCGGTACGGCACGACCCAGGTCGTTTTCAATCCGGAAAAAAATCCCGACGCATACCAGGCCGCCGATGCGGTGCGTTCAGAATACGTAATTCGTGTCGAGGGGTCGGTTGTCGCGCGGCCGCCGGAAATGGCCAATGAAAAACTGCCGACCGGCATGATCGAGGTAGAGGGGCGCACTCTTTCTGTCTTGAACGCATCCAAGACGCCGCCGTTTGAGATCGAGTCTGAAAACGAGGAGGAGCGCGCGGTTGGGGAGGAGCGGCGCATGACCTATCGCTATATTGACCTGCGCCGGCCTCGCATGAAGCGGAATATCATCGTCCGGCACGAGGCCGTGCGGTTTCTTCGCGCCTTTCTGAGCGAACGCGGCTTCCTCGAGGTGGAGACGCCGCTTTTGACAAAAAGCACGCCCGAGGGCGCGCGCGACTACCTCGTGCCGTCCCGACTGCACCACGGGCAGTACTATGCCTTGCCGCAATCACCTCAGCAGTATAAACAGCTTCTGATGGTCGGCGGCATCGATCGGTATTTTCAGGTAGTGAAGTGCTTGCGCGATGAAGATACGCGCGGCGACCGGCAGGCGGAGGTCACGCAGCTTGATATTGAGATGTCATTCGTGCAGCGCGACGATGTTCTCGCGCACATGGAAGAGATGATCATTGCGCTCCTCGAAAATCTTTCGGAAAAGGGACTGATCGAAAAGACGCTTGCATCACGCGCAATTCCGCGCCTTTCCTACGATGATGTCGTTTTGCGCTACGGCGTCGACAAGCCGGATCTCCGGTTCGGCTGCGAGATTGCCGACATTACCGATCTGGTCCGGGAGTGCGGTTTTTCTGTATTTGCCGATGCGGCTAAGGCGGGTGGCGTGGTGCGCGCACTTGTTGCGCCGGGCGGAGCGGCGGCGTTTTCCCGTTCGGCCATCGACGAGCTGACCGAGTGTGCGAAAAAACAGGGCGCCAAAGGTCTTGCCTACATTCGCGTAAAGGATGCGGGCGAGCTTGATTCGCCGATTGTAAAATTTTTGGGCGACGAGCTCGCACAAAATATTGTCACCCAGGTGAGCGCCGGTCCTGGCGATAGTATTTTCTTCGGAGCGGATGAGAAGCTCATCGTTCAAGAGGCGCTGGGCGCTGTGCGCATTGAGCTGGGCCGACGTTTGAATCTGATTGACGAAAAAATTCTTGCGCCCGCCTTCGTTATCGATTTTCCGTTATTTGAGCCGGAGTTTGCGGACGGCCACTGTGCGCCCATGCATCACATGTTCACGATGCCGCGCGCAGAAGATATTCCGCTTCTGGAGTCCGATCCGTTGCGCGTGCGGTCGTGGCAGTATGACTTTGTCTTGAATGGCTACGAGTCCGGCGGCGGCAGTATCCGTATCCATGAGCCGGGATTGCAGCAAAAGATTTTTGATCTTATCGGATTCAAGGAGGAGGAAAAAGAGCGTTTTAAGCACATGCTTGCGGCATTCGAGTACGGCGCGCCGCCGCACGGCGGCATCGCGTTCGGCATCGATCGGCTGCTCATGATCCTTCTTGGCGAGCCCAGCATTCGCGAAGTCATCGCATTCCCCAAGACCGGAGACGGCCGCGACCTGACCGTCGGCGCACCGGCCTTTGTCGACGAAAAACAGATCAAAGAACTGGGAATCAAGAATATTTAAAACAGAATCCTCAGCGGTAGCGCAGGGCGGGAGATCCGTGGTATGATAGAGGTGCCTCACCTCTCCATTTGAGCGTATTTTTTCTCATGCTACCGATTAGAATCGAGTCATTCGAAGGTCCGCTTGATCTCTTGTTGAAGCTTATTGAGCAAGAGCAGCTGGATATTACCGAGGTTTCCCTCGCGCTGGTGACCAATCAGTATCTTGCGGCGGTGCGACAGTACTCGGGCGAGCGCCGCGGCGACGAGCTTGCCGATTTTCTTGTCGTTGCGGCAAAGCTTGTGTTGATCAAGTCACGGTCGCTTCTTCCGAGTCTGACGACCGAAGAAGATTCGGAAATCGAGGATCTTACTCAGCAGCTCCGTATCTATCAGGAATTTTTACGCGGCGCGAAAATTTTGGAAAAGCAGCTGAAGAACCCTGCGCAGTTGTTTGCGCGTCCTTTTGTCCCTGTGAAGCGGGAGCGTGTCTTCGCGCCGCCGCCGTCGACGGATGCAAGCGCGTTGGCTCACGCCTTCCGCGCGGTCGTTGCCGCTATAACCCTTCCGATGCGCGTTCCGACACGGATCGTATTCGAGGCGCGCGTCACACTGCATGAGCGAATACGGCAGTTGCACGAACTTGTTCGGCACAAGTCGCGTATTCTTTTTCATCATGCGCTCGCCAGCGATGCGAATCGCGCGGATATCGTCGTGAGTTTTCTTGCTCTTTTGGAACTGATCAAGCAACGAGTCGTAGATGCAGATCAAGGCGATCTTTTTTCCGATATCGCGATCCGGCAACGATCCTCGACAGAGACCCATTCGGCGCAGGAAATGATTGGCGTTGTATGATGCGCAGGCGCAAGGGAATTACGCTCGTCGAACTCATGACAGCGGCATTCGTGCTGACTGTCGGGCTGTTAGGTGCGCTGGGACTCGCCACGTCGAATGCGCGCAATCAAAGCATCGGTGCCGCGCGCCTTGCCGCAGCAAATCTTGCGCGCGAGGGCGTTGAGCTTGCGCGGAATATCCGCGACTCAAATTGGCTGGCCGGCGATGCGTGGTACACAGGGCTTTCCGATCGTGAGTGCGCAGTGCCGGACGTGCAAGGCGGAAAATTCAGCTTTCGCGATTGCGGCAACCTGACTTCTTCCGCCTATGCGGTTTTTCGTACGCCCGACGGAGTGCACTATCAGGGCGTTTCTTCGCGTCCCGGCGAAGAAGAGGTCTACCGCACGTATCGGCGCGTGAAATTCGCATTCTTGTGCCTTGACGGCGATACGGAAACGACCAACTGCGATCCGACAAACGCCATCGGGGTGAAAGTCTCGTCCGAGGTGTCGCAGCTTGTTCGAGGACAGGACCGCGTAACCGAAATCACGGCAAAACTGTATGACTGGAAACAGTGACAGACGCCCAGGCGCGCCACGCGCTCTTTCTGCTCAGCCGGTACGCCGATCGGGATTCACCCTGATCGAACTTTTGGTCGCAACGACAATATTTGCCGTACTGCTCACATCGGTCATATCCATATTTATGGTCGCACAGCGCGCACAGCGTTCTGCCGCCGCCTTGCAACTGCTTCAGGCAGACGGGCGTTTCATCATGACAAAACTCGCCAATGAGTTCCAAAACGGCGGCGCGATCGACTACGCGTATTACAGCGAGTACGGAGCTGAACATTTCGCAGGTCTTGTGAATGGCCGGCCGTTTGCCGCAACAGGCGGCAGTGCAGCTGAGACGCCAGTGCTTGCGATTGCGCTTGATGCAAGCAGAACGCACGTCTACTACCAGTCGCCTGAAGGGGAGGGAGAGACGTACTGCAAGTTCGCCGTGAACCAAATGGATCCAAAGGACGTCTCCTGTCTCGTAATGGAAGTATGGGAAAACGGCGTTGCAAGCACGAACGGGCCAGCCCGCGTGAGTTCGGAGGGCATGATTATCACCAACACGGCCTTTTTCATCGCGCCGACCCAAGATCCGTTTGACCGGGACGAGCTGAGCGGGGACTACCGGTCGAAAATTCAGCCGCGTGTCACGATTTCCATGACCGAGACGGCGCATATCCGCGGCATTCGCGATCCGCGCGGCGCAACGCTTCGATTGCAGACGACACTCTCTTCGCGCCAATACAAACGATAACGGTACCTGCAGTATGCCGTCAGAAAAACATTTATCGAACAAACGAACAGGGGCCGTTCTTGTGCTCTCGTTGATTCTGACGGCCGGTATCACGATCATCGGCATCGAGTTTGCCTTGTTTGTCGCCAGCGCGATTGCCCAGTCCCGCAATACCGACGGCACGGTCATCGGGCGGTACGCCTCCGAGTCGGGCATCGAGGGGGCGCTGTACCAGATCGTGCACGAGGGGCTTTCCGATCCTTCCGATTTGCGCGTGCAGGACGAAGTTCTCGGCGGCGCACGACTCTCATTTTTATCCGACACCGGCGATCTGGATCCGGGAAAAATCAGTGCGACACTGCAGGAGCTGAAACGCGATGCACTCTCGGTCAACGAGTCGATTATGCTCGATCTTTATACGAAAAATGGCACCCAGTTCGACTCGATCGGGGCGAAATCCGCACTTATACAGTGGAGAGATGAGATATGTCCGACTCTTGATGAGAGTATTCTTTCCAGTGAAGAGCCAAAGAAGCTTTGGGAAAAAGTAGAGGTATCAGCGGTAGTCTGGGATAGTGGTCCGCTGAAATGGGATACCGCCGCTGTCGTTCCTTTCTATGATGCGAACGCATCCGAGGTCATGAACGGCGAATATCGCGCCCTTGTGCTTGACTTGACTAATGATAAAACAACATCTTTGTCAGGGAAGACTCTCGCTGACAGCCCGATCGTCATGCAGATAAAGGGGGCGCTGTGCACCGTGCATGATATGAGCATTGCCTTTTATAAAGATTCAAGCGGCGACATGAAGACGAAAATAGCGGCGCAGCCGGGTGCGGATCTGAAAAAACTTGGGACCATTGTTTCGATTCCCAACTACTTCCGCATCCGGCCGTCCGGGAAGGCGTTGGGTGTCACGCGTTTTGTCGAGGCGATCGTTCCAACGCGCGATACACACTCGGGATTGTTTGACTTCACGCTTTTTTCTGAAGAAAGGCTCTGCAAGGACGAGGCGAGCTGTCCGGTGGAGTAAGAGGTTCCTGCGATGCAGAGTAGGAGAGAGGATGTACATATGACCCGCGAAGAGGCGAAAAAACGGATTGAAAAGTTGATACGCTCCATCGAGCGCCATCGCTACTTGTATTATGTGGCCGACGCGCCAGAGATATCCGATGAGGCGTTCGACTCGCTCATGCGCGAACTCTCGAATCTTGAAGCGGCCTACCCGGAGTTGATAACGCCTGACTCGCCGACGCAACGCGTCGGTGCCGCGCCGTCGGAGAAGTTCCGCAAGGTGAAACATCGCAGCCCCATGCTCTCTATTCAGGACGTTACCAGTTTTGAAGAGTTGCGCGCATGGGAAGAGCGGCTCGCAAAGATCATTCCCGGCGCGATCGGAGAATATTATGCCGAGCTTAAAATCGACGGGTTGGCCGTCGCGCTGACATACGAGCGCGGATGCCTTGTTCTCGGCGCGACGCGTGGCGACGGAGTGACGGGAGAAGATGTGACGGCAAGCATCAAGGCGATCAGGCCGATTCCGATGCGCCTTCGCGAGCCGTCGGGCGACGAGATCGGACGTTTGTGTAAAACGTTCCCGGCAATTGAGAAGAAAAAACTTGTCGCGCGTCTGGCGAGCGCGGATGCGATTGAGATACGCGGCGAGGTGTTTATGGCGACATCCGCATTCGATCGCCTGAATGAAGAGCAGCACGCAAAGGGACTGATGACATTTGCGAATCCGCGCAATGCGGCGGCGGGAAGCGTTCGCCAGCTCGATCCGCGGATTACCGCCTCGCGCAATCTGGACTTTTACGGCTATGGACTTCGGGATGAGGCGTCGTTCGGCCTGACGACGCACGAGCAGGGGCATGAGGTGATGAAGCTCCTCGGCGTTAAAGTCGAGCCGCACAGCCGCCGGTGCGCCAACCTTGATGCTGCCTATGCGTACCAGCAAGAGATCCAGGAGCGGCGCGAGACTTTGCCGTTTTGGACGGACGGTGTTGTGATGACGGTCAACGCGACTGCAGCCTTTGAAAAACTGGGCGTTGTCGGGCGGACGCCGCGCGGGGTTGTCGCGTATAAATTTCCTCCCGAGCAGCTGACGACTCGGATCGAGACCGTCCACTTTCAGGTCGGACGCACTGGCGCGCTGACGCCAGTCGCCACGCTCGAGCCCGTGTTTATCGCCGGCACGACCGTCACGCACGCTACGCTCCATAACATCGATGAGATCGCGCGGCTCGATGCGAAAATCGGCGATACAGTCGTCATTGAAAAGGCCGGCGACATCATTCCAAAAGTCGTATCGGTCATGAAAGAACTGCGCACCGGTACAGAAAAACCGATCACGATTCCGAACGTCTGCCCGATGTGCTCCTCGCCGGTCGTGCGCAGAACAGGGGAGGTCGCGCTCTATTGCACGAACAAGAAGTGCTTCGCACAGGAAAAAGAGCGCCTCATCCATTTTGTCTCAAAAAAAGCCTTCGATATCGACGGGCTGGGCGACAAGATCGTCGAGCAGCTCATGGCTGCCGGTCTCGTGAGTACGCCAGCCGACTTTTTTGCGCTTTCAAAAGACGACATCGAGCCCCTGGAGCGATTCGCCGAAAAGTCGGCGGAAAATCTCATTGCGGCAATCGAGAAGAGCGCGCGGATCGAGCTCGGCCGCTTTATCTATGGTCTGGGCATTCGGCATGTCGGCGAGGAGACGGCGCGCGATCTTTCTCATCACTTCGGATCGATCGAGCGCATTCAGGAAGCGTCTCGCGAAGAGCTGGAGTCTGTTCCGAATATCGGGAGCGTGGTTGCCGCGAGTATCCATGAGTACTTTTCCAACGCTCAAAACAAAAAATTAGTCGCAGATCTTCTCGCGCGCGGGGTAACGATTGTTGCGCCGCCGAAAAGGGGAGCGCAACCCCTTCGCGGCAAAACGTTCGTGCTCACCGGCACGCTCGCCTCTCTAACGCGCGAAGAGGCAAAGGAGAAGGTTCGCGCACTCGGGGGCGATGTTTCATCGTCAGTCAGCGCAAAGACCGATTATGTCGTGGTAGGCGCGGAGCCAGGCTCCAAGTTCGAGAAGGCAAAAAAACTCGGCGTCCCCCTTCTTTCGGAAGAGGAGTTCCTGAGGCGTATCGAAAAAGGGATGGAATAGCAGCTTTGAAGGCTCGTGGGCGACCTTTTCTTTTTGTTTGCGATCCTTTAAGATATGTGCGAGACTATTGAGTCTGCCATTTTTCTCCAGACCCATTTGCAAAATCACTATGCCTATCAGTAAAAAAGATGTCGAGCACATGGCTGCGCTCTCCCGACTGGAACTGAGCGAAGAGGAAAAGGAGCTTTTTTCTTCTCAACTTTCGTCCATTGTCGAGTATGTTTCCCAGCTTCAAGAGGTGGATACGAGCGGCATTGACATTACTTTCCGGTACCCGGTCGAAGGGCTTGCTCATGCCGTTGCATCAGACGAGGTTGGGACTCCGCCTGCCGGCGAGCGTGATCGCCTTTTGGACGCGATGCCTGATCGCGCCGGCGATCTCTTGAAAGTGAAGGGTGTTTTTGAAAAGTAGTATGACATTCCCCCGAACGATCCGCGCGGCGCACGACGCGTTGGCGGCGAAAAAACTATCCGTGCGCGAGCTTGTAGCAGACGCGTTTGAGCGCATCAAAGCGTGCGACGAGACACTGCACGCATTTTTATCTTTAGATGAAGAGAATGCGCTGAGAAGCGCCGATGCTGCCGACGCAGCCATTGCCCGCAATGAGCCGATTGGCGAACTTTTCGGCATTCCTGTGGCTCTCAAAGATAACATTCTTGTCGAGGGTCAGAGGACGACTGCCGGATCGCGAATCCTGGATACGTATACTGCAGCATATAACGCGACAGTCGTTGGGCGCTTGCGCAGCGAGGGGGCCATCATTATAGGAAAGACGAATCTTGACGAGTTTGCCATGGGTTCGTCGACAGAAAACTCAGCCTTCGGTCCGACAAAAAATCCATGGGATGTCGCGCGCGTGGCCGGTGGCTCGTCCGGCGGATCCGCAGCCGCGGTTGCCGCAGGGGAGTGCATCGCCGCGCTCGGTTCGGACACGGGCGGTTCCATCCGCCAGCCTGCCAGCTTTTGCGGGGTTGTCGGACTCAAACCGACCTACGGCGCGGTTTCCCGTTTCGGCCTTATCGCGATGGCATCCTCGCTCGATCAGATCGGTCCGTTTGCCCGGACTGTCGAGGATGCGGCTCTTCTTTTTGACGCGATCAAGGGGAGCGATTCGCGGGATGGAAGTTCCGCAGGCGCGCACGGTGATCCCCTCGCGCCGCATATCAGCGAATCGATCAAGGGTCTGCGTATCGGCGTGCCGAAAGAATACTTCGGAGAAGGAATGGATCCCGATGTCGAGCAGGCGGTCCGCGCTGCGCTTGCAGAATACGAGAAGCTCGGCGCGACGCTCGTCGATGTCGCGCTGCCGCATACCCGGTATGCATTGTCCGTGTACTACATCATCATGCCGGCAGAAGTGAGCTCGAACCTTGCGCGCTTTGACGGCATCCGATACGGCTTTTCCGCAGCCGAGGCAAAAAGCCTGCGGGAAACCTATACGCGCTCGCGCGCAGAAGGCTTCGGCGCAGAAGCCCGCCGCCGCATTATGCTCGGCACCTACGTATTGGCCGCCGGCTACCACGACGCGTATTACAAGCAGGCGCAGAAGGTTCGCGAGCTCGTCCGGAATGATTTTTACGACGCATTCCGTTCGTGCGACGTAATCGCAACCCCCACGTCGCCGATCCTTCCGTTTGCGCTCGGGGAAAAAATCGATGACCCGCTCACGATGTATCTCGCGGACATTTTTACGGTCTCGGCAAATATCGCCGGCGTCCCCGGCATCTCGTTGCCATGCGGCTTTGCGGTACGAGACGGAAAAGAACTTCCGATCGGCCTGCAACTGCTCGGGCGGCATTTTGACGAGGCGACGCTATTGCGCGCCGCGCATGCGTACGAACGGGCAACCGAGTGGCATACGAAATCACCGGCCGTGTGCGATTAGGATATGGAACCTGTCTTTGAGTCAGAAACACTTCTCTTTTTCATTGTTCTGGGCGTCATTGGCGCGCTTGGCGCCCTTTGTGCACTCGTATTTTTTTTAGTGCGAAAGATCAGGCGCATGTCGCGCAGTCGCGATATGCTTGGCATGAGCAAGCAGGATGTCGCCAAGCGCTGGGCGCAAATCGAAGAGCTCCTTGCCCGCAACGATGAGATGAGCTACAAGCTGGCGGTCATGGAAGCGGATAAGCTTTTGGATCATGCGCTGAAAAGCCGTTTTCTTCCCGGCAACTCGCTTGGGGAACGCCTGCGCGCGGCGTGCGGCAAGTATCCATCGCTCCGCGCCGTATGGCCGGCGCATCTCATGCGCAATAAGCTGGTCCATGAGGCGAACTACCGTCTTGACGATCGTGCGGCCCGTTCGGCAATTTCGCAGTTCAAACGGGCGTTGCAGGAACTCGGTGCGCTGTAGGGCAGCGCTTTTTGGCTTGTCGAAATGCGCAGTTCGGGTATACTCTATTCATATTCATATATTCAACCCTAACTCATGATTCTCGTGCTATGACCCAAAAGGAGCATGACGATATCTTGGAGGAAGACGTGCAATCGGTTCCTCTCAAAAGCGAAAGAAAGCATTCCAACAGCGCAAATATCTCCATTACAATGACACCTGCAAAGATTTTTGGCGGCGGATTTGCGGTCGGCGTCTTGCTTATGGCAATCCCGTTGACATTCCTGGTGGCAACAAGGTCATCGGCTGGCATTGCAGCAAATACCGGCGGCACGGATAACCTCGGCGCCGAAGATACGCTGCCTCCGCGTCCAACCGAGCCACTGGACACTCCGAAACTGACGGACAAAGACCACTATTACGGCGATAAGGATAAGGCAGAACTGACGATCATCGAATACTCAGACCTTGAGTGCCCGTTCTGTCAGCGCTTCCACCCGACCGTTACTCAGGTTGTCGACGAGTACAAAGGCAAGGTGAACTGGGTCTATCGCCACTTCCCGTTAAGCTTCCATGCGAACGCCAAAAAGGAAGCCGAGGCGTCCGAGTGCGCAGCAAAGTTGGGGGGAGACAAGAAGTTCTACGAATACATTGATGCTATCTTCGAGCGTTCGACGGTCGGCGGCACCGGATTTGCGCTCGACAAGCTCGTCCCGCTCGCCAAAGAGCTCGGTCTTGATGAAAAGAAGTTTAAGAGCTGTCTGGACAGCGGCGAGATGGCCTCTCGCGTCGACGACGACTTCAAAGAAGGGCAGCGGCTTGGCGTCGACGGCACGCCCGGCAGCATTCTTCTGAGAAAAGACGGCGCAACGGCGCTCGTTCCCGGCGCAGTAGGTCCAGATGAACTCAAAGCAGAGATCGAGCGACTGTTGGCAAAGTAAATAAAGAGCACACCAAAAAAGCGCCCATCGAGGCGCTTTTTTGCGTCTTTCGCCAGTTGACGCTCCGCGTGCAATACAGTAGAATGCTTTTATTATCAACCATTTTTTGGAGAGGTGTCTGAGTGGTCGAAAGAGACGGTCTTGAAAACCGTTAGGCCTTCACGGGTCTCGAGGGTTCGAATCCCTCCCTCTCCGCCAAAATTGGAAATCGGAATTGGAAGCCGAAATGGTGTCGCGCCTGCGGCGC
>CAZUKY010000014.1:0-20129 GCA_964621085.1 uncultured Gammaproteobacteria bacterium
AGAGTCCCCCGAGGCGCTCCGCGAGCTTTTCGCTAAGCGAGAAAGGGAATTTTCCGCGCAGCTGGATGATATGACGCGAGAATACGCGAGAAGCGCATCGCAACCGATCATACGGTACTTCAAGGGACCGGCCGGATTGCGGCACGTGATGACCGACATCCTTCTTACTCTCAAGAAGGGCGATGTATTTTACCGATACAGCGACCGAAAGGCATCAACGGTCACGGAAAAGTATCTGCCGCCGATCTATAAAAAAATGCGGGACGAGAAAAAGCTCGGACGATTTGTCATTACGAATCGCGCCGTAGAGGAAGCGAAAAAGCCCAGCCTCGACCGCGCAGTGAAGTTTATTCCAAGGGAATTCGATCTTTTCGAAGATGATGTCGCCGAAGTCATCTATGCGCACAAGATCGCCTTCTTCGACTATACCAGTGAAACGGCGTGCATCATCGAAAATGCCAAGCTGGCCGAATTTCAGACGAAGATCTTTCGATTGCTCTACTCGAAACTTTGAAATAACAAAGCAGCCATTCACTTGAATGGCTGCTTTGTTAATCTAGTGGTTTTTTTAATAGTCGTAATCCATGCCGCCCATGCCTGGCGCGCCATGACCGCCGGCCGTCTCTTTCTTTTCCGGAATATCGGCAATCACAACTTCGGTCGTGAGGAGAACCGATGCGATCGATGCGGCGTTCTCCAGTGCCGAGCGCGTAACCTTGGTCGGGTCGATGATCCCCAATTGAAGCATATCTACGTACTCGCCGGTTGCGGCATTGTACCCCTCCGATCCTTTGCGCTTTTTCACCTCGTCGGCAACAATGCTACCGTCCATGCCGGCATTTGATGCGATCTGGCGGATCGGCTCTTCAAGCGCGCGGCGGAGAATAGCGATACCGATCTTCTCCTCATCCGCGGCCGCCACGCTTTCAAGCGCGGCCGCTGCGCGAATCAGCGCAACACCGCCACCCGGGACAATGCCCTCTTCCACGGCCGCTTTGGTTGCTGCCAGCGCATCCTCGATGCGGTACTTCTTCTCTTTCATTTCCGTCTCAGTCGCAGCGCCGACTTTCAGGACCGCAACGCCGCCTGCCATTTTCGCAAGGCGCTCCTGAAGCTTTTCCTTGTCGTAATCGGACTCTGTCTGCTCGATGAGCGTTCGGATGGCAGCGACCCGCGCCTTGATGACCTCGGCATCGCCCTTGCCTTCGACGATCGTGGTGTTTTCTTTTGTCGCGACGACCTTGCGCGCATGGCCGAGATCCTCAAGCGTTGCGCTTTCCAACTTCATGCCAACTTCCTCCGAAATGACCTTGCCGCCGGTGAGCGCGGCGATGTCTTGCAGCATCTCCTTGCGGCGATCGCCGAATCCGGGGGCCTTGATGGCAAGCGCATTGAATGTGCCGCGCAGCTTGTTGACCACGAGCGTCGTCAGCGCCTCGCCCTCGAGATCTTCAGCGATGATAACTAGTTCCTTGCGGCCGGTTGCGGCGATTTTTTCCAGAAGCGGCAATAGGTCGTGAATGGAAGAAATTTTCTTGTCCGTAATCAGGATGGATGCGTCATTGTATACCGCCTCCATGCGATCCGGATTGGTAATCATATAGGGAGAGACGTAGCCCTTGTCGAACTGCATGCCTTCGACGACCTCCTTTTGGACGCCGAACGACTGCGACTCCTCGACGGTGATTACGCCGTCCGGACCGACGTCCTTCATCGCCTCGGCGATGATGCGACCGATTTCCGGATCGTTTGCAGAGATCGAGGCGACATGCGTGATGTCCTCCTGGCCGGCAACCGGCTTGGAGATTTTGCCTTTCAGCTCCTCGACAATCGCGGCAACACCCTTCTCGATGCCACGGCGGATCACCATGGGGTTGGCGCCAGCTGCGACGTTTTTCAATCCCTCCGCAACCATGATCTGCGCAAGCAGTGTCGCGGTCGTGGTGCCGTCGCCGGCAACGTCATTGGTCTTGGTGGCAACCTCTTTTACAAGCTCGGCGCCGATGTTTTCAAACTTGTCTTCGAGCGATATTTCTTTTGCGATCGTCACGCCGTCATTCGTGATAACCGGCGCGCCGTATCCCTTTTCGAAGACGACGTTCCTGCCGCGAGGCCCCAGCGTGACCTTGACCGCATCCGCAAGCTTGTCGACGCCGCGCTTGATCGCCGCGCGCGCCCTCTCATCAAAAAGCAGTTGTTTTGCCATACTGTATTCTCAGAAATTATGAATTACTCGACAATCGCGAGGATGTCAGACTCGGAAAGGATAAGGTATTCCTTATCGTCAACCTTGAACTCGTCCGGCGCATATTTCTTGAATACGACGACATCGCCGACTTTCACATCCATCGGCTGACGCTCGCCGTTATCCTTCAGGCGACCCGCGCCAACGGCAATAACCTTTCCCTTTTCGGGCTTTTCTTTTCCGACCGTATCCGGCAGGATGATACCCGCCCTTGTAACCTCGTCTTCGCTCATCGCTTCGACGATCAATCGATCTCCAAGTGGTTTCAGCATAGCGCGAAACTCTTCATTAAGGATTATTAACGGGTTAAAAAATGCCGCTTGCACGACATGGTTGACCCAATTTTAGATGGGCTCATCAGCGTTGTCAAGAGGCGACTTCGAGTGCTAATTTTGCCTTCTTCGTTTCAGTCGGAAAAAAAAGAAAAAGTGCCCATACCAGCATGCCGACGGGCAGCGTCCAGACGAAGTGATCGAAAACGCCGACCGTGAGGGCGAAAACAAATAGCGTCGTCTGCGCAAACGGCCAAGACGCTCCAGCGAGCCGCCGAACGCGCCAGACAAGCAGCGCGAGAAGGATTAGAAAGCCGCCAATGCCAAGCTCGATAAAAAGTACGAGATACGCGTTATGTGCTGGCTGGTAGGCGTACGCTGGCTTGAGTCTGCCTGCTGCCTCGTCCCCGCCCGCCTGAACGGCGGTCGACTGCGCTACGCCAACCCCCGTCAGCCAATGTTGGCGCACGAGTGCGATACCCTCCTTCAATCCGGCTGTGCGCTCTGCGAGCGAACGGACCTCAAGGCGTGCAGGACCGTGCAGGCCGAGGCGCACCGCAACCAAGTCGCGATACGCAGCTCCCAAACTGCCGAGAATAACAGCGCTTGCGAGCGCAAAGACGACCCAGGACGGAAACACATTTCTTCGCACTTCGGATAGTTGCCTGCCGGAACGTTTCTTCATCAAAACGACGACACACGCAATCGCCAGCGCCGCCAATGTCGCAATCCATGCCGAGCGCGAAAAGGTGATAAAGAGTGCCGCGATGACAATCTGCGCGGCACCGATGCAAAAAAGCTCCTCACGCTTCGAACGTGCTTCTCGAAAAAGCGCGATCAATACGATAAGAATTCCTCCGAGGTATCCGGCAAAAATATTCGGATGCCCAAATGTGCCGTACGCGCGCAGCCACCGCTCATCGCCGTACTCGACAACCGCATCCCCCAGCTGAGAAGCGGCATGACGCGCAACGCCAAGCCACGGGTGCGGACCGGTCTCCTGCGCGAAAAACTGCCCGAAAGAGAAAAGCGAGACTGCTATACCCCCTGCTGCGAGCGCGTACGCGATTGCTCGCCATGAAATACCTGTCGAGTAAAGGAGGGAAACAAGCAACGCAGCTTCGGCGAGACGCACCAGATGCGCGGCACCGCTCAGGGGCTCAGGAGCGGTGCTCAACAAAAATGCCATTGCTCCGATCGCAAATGCAAGTGCAAAAAATACGAATACACCCGTCCGCGAAAACCTCAATGGCCGCTTTCGCAGCGACGAGATACGGCGCGCTCCCCAGACCATTGCGGCGCATCCGATAAGAATATCGAACGGATACACGCCGACAACCCCGTACTGCCACACATCCGGCGGATTCCCGATCGTTGGCGCATGCATAATATATGTCGCCTGCCAGGGGATGAGGGCGACTGCCGCAAGAAGTAGCGCGGTATGTGCGCGCGCAAACACTACCTGTCCCATATTCCCTTTTCGCGACATATGCGCACGAACGCATCTCGATACTCAGTCCGCCGATCATTCGCATGAAACTTCATATATGACTCACTCATCACAACGCGCGAGTCTGTATTGGCAAGTTCGGACAGATAGCGAGGCAAGATTCGCATCTGAAACGCAAACGCCAGTCTCTCAAGCGAAGGCCCGCACGCGCGCAGCGCCGTTTCGGCCAGCCGCTTCGCCGCGCGCAATGGCCACGCAAGAGTGACGCGGCGGAGCCGACTCGTACGCCGCGGAAGCCGCTGAGGGACATACGCCTCAATCCATGCGTTCGCACGGTACAAGCGATCATACCACCCGCCTTCCTCGCCGACACCGCGCCATCCGCCCTCATCAAAGATCGGGGTGAATTGCGCGATCCAGTACGCAAGGTATACGTCGGGAATGCCGCCTTCTTCCGCGATCTGGAGAGAGGAAAGATCGAGTGCGGCATCAGAGACAAAAAATGTAAGACAGATCGGATCGCGGCGGTGCGTGCGAAAACCTGCAAGCTGCATCAGGCCGGTGCAGAGAAGCCGCGCAAGCGCGATATATCCGCGCTCAACGACAATGCAAAGATCGCAATCGCTCTTCTCATGCGCATTGCTCCAGGAAAGACTGTTCACAACGCCGACCATGCGCACAAACGGCAACGCAGCAAGAATTCGCGTCGCGGACCGGCAGGTGCGCATTTTAAACTCGGTGATCACGTATCGCCGGCGCCGCAACTCCACCATCTCTTCATCACCAGGCAGAATGTACACCCCGCGCACAAACCGCAGTTCGCCTCTCTCGACCAAAATATCGAGCGTGGCGCACACTTGGGCAAATGACGCCCGATACGCAAAAAGATTCCGCCACACCTCCTGCGCCGTAAGGGGATATCGGAAAAGCGAGAAATACGCCACGGTTGCCTGGACCGCTCTCTCCAAAGATGTCAATTGCATTATTGACGCACTTTTCATAGCCGTGTATACTCTATCACGTTGCGGTCAAATCTCCATGCGTTCTTTTTTCGCCGATTTTTCGCGACGAACCATATACCGCATTCCATAAAAAAAATCGCTGTCGACATCCTGTATTGGGCATTCCGGTTTCTTATTGCAAGTAAGAAGCTTCTTTTTTTTCTAGCGGCCGGCCTGGCACGCGGGGCATGGCGATGCCTGAAATTCGTCTTTCGGCGCCCGGCAATCTTCCTCTACCGCATCTCTTTCGGCATCCGTTCGCATATTGAAAACATCGGGATCACGATCAGGCATCCTCTGCTATACCTCATCTCCGGCAAATTCCTCAGTCACGGCCTCGTGATTATTTTGGGCGCTACGGTAATGGTGGCATCTGTCAACGTGCGGACTGACGAAACAGAGATTCTCGCACCGCAAAATATTCTCTCCAGCTTCATCGAAACTGAGGGTCGGATACTTCTTATTGAGGAAGGAACCGAGAGCGCGCCGACCTCGCCACACTACCTCCCGATAGCCGGCATCGCTACGGAGCCGAACGTCCAGGACGAAACGCGCGCAGTCGGGAGTCCGGCAGATATCGCATTGCGGTCGGGCGCCTTGATCAAACCAACGCTGCCAAGCGCCGTGCAGCCGTCTGCACCGGCCGGCGGCGGCACACCCGCATCGATCATAACGTATACGGTCGCGAGCGGGGATACGCTTGGCGGCATTGCGCGGCGGTTCGGACTGTCGCTTTCCACAATTCTATGGGCGAATAGCCTTACAGAGCGAAGCACGCTTCGGATCGGACAACGTTTGACGATCCCTCCCACTGATGGCGTTCTTCACCGCGTGCGACGCGGCGATACGCTCGGCAGCATTGCACGAAACTACTCGTCAGAAGTTGAGAAAATTATCAAAGCAAACAGCCTGTCGGGCGATCGGATCGCAGTCGACACGCTTTTGATCATTCCTGGCGGCGTTGTGCCGCGAAGCATTGCGCGCGAAAACAATACGATCATTGGACGCATCCAAAATGTCGTTCAGCCGCGTCCGGCCGGCCGCGAACCGTCTCAAATTCCCGCGACAATTTCGGGCGCGAGCGGCATGATATGGCCGACAACGGCACGGCGGATCACGCAATACTTCAGCTGGCGGCACAGCGGCCTAGATATCGCTGGCCCAACATCAAATACGATCATCGCCGCCGATGACGGCGTCGTCGAGGTTTCCGGATGGCAAAACGGATACGGCTATACGGTCGTTTTGCGCCATCCGGACGGCAAACGCACACGGTATGGTCACGCGAGTAAGCTCTACGTCTCCCGCGGAGAGTCGGTAAAGCGTGGAGAAGTTATCGCACAGGTCGGGAGCACTGGGCGATCCACCGGCCCGCACGTGCACTTCGAGGTGATCATCAACGGCAGATTTGCAAATCCGCTCTCCTACGTGCGGCTCTAGTAGGTCTCTAGTGTTCCATCTGGCGATACATGATCGCCTCGCTGATCGCCGACACATCAATCCTATCTTTTTCAGACAGATCCGCGATCGTTCGGGCGAGTTTGAGAACGCGGTAATACGCGCGTGTCGAGAGATTCATCCGCTCCGCGGCATTATTCAAAAGCGTTCGCGCGGCGCTCTCAAGCGCACAAAAGACGTCGCACTGCCGGCTCGAGAGTTCGGCGTTCGCGAATATTCCGCTCTGCGCATACCGCGACAATTGTCGCGCGCGAGCTTTAGTCACGCGCTGCCGCACGGCAGCCGACTCCTCATCGACAGCCTCCCGAGACAGCTCGGCAACCTCAACAGACGGCACGCCGATATGCACGTCGATGCGGTCAAGGATCGGGCCGGAGATCCGTTTTCCATACCGCGAAAGCGATGCGGGCGAACAGATGCACGCGCGCGTTTGAGACCCGTAATATCCGCACGGACAGGGATTCTGCGCCGCAATCAGCATACACCGCGCCGGAAAACGAGTGCTGCCACTCGCACGCGCCACAGAGATGACTCCTTCTTCAAGCGGCTGGCGCAACGCCTCGAGCGCCGTGCGCGGAAACTCAGGAAACTCATCAAGAAACAGCACGCCCCGATGGGCAAGACTGATCTCGCCGGGCCGCGGCACGCTTCCTCCGCCGACAAGCGACGGCACTGATGCGCTGTGATGCGGGCTGCGGAACGGCCGTTCGCGCATGAGCGGCGAACCAGGTCTCACCATCCCCGCAATGCTGTACACGCGCGTCACCTCCAGCGCCTCCTCAAACTCCAGGGGCGGCAGAATACCCGTGACACTGCGCGCAAGAAGCGTCTTGCCCGAGCCGGGAAATCCCGCCATGAGAATATTGTGTCCGCCGGCAGCTGCTATCTCGAGTGCGCGCTTTGCAGCCGCGTGCCCGCGAATATGATGAAAGTCCGTCTCAAGTACGAAACTCTCGCTTGCAGCGGGCTCCAGTGAGGCCTCATAGGCGCTCAATTTCCGTACCCCCGCAAGATGATCGATCACCTCAGCCAGATTCTCGATGGCGTAGACCTCGTTGCTGAGAACAAGCGACGCCTCGGCCGCATTTCCCTTGGGTACAAAGAGTGCGCGGCATCCGGCGTCACGCGCCGCAAGGGCGATAGGCAACACGCCGGAAACCTCTCTTACCTTCCCGTCGAGCGACAGTTCTCCGATAAACATGCACTCGACAGCATCATCCGCTTTCCCAGCAGATCCTCCCGCAAGCAGGATGCTTACCGCGATGGGCAGATCATATGCGGGGCCCTCCTTTCGGATATGCGCCGGAGCAAGGTTCACGGTCACCCGTCCGCGCGGAAAAGAAAAGCCGCTGTTCTTGATGGCGGCGCGCACGCGTTCTCTCGACTCCTGCACGGCTGCATCCGGAAGGCCGACAATGACAAACATGAACTGGCCCGTGCCAGCATCGCACTCAACCTCCACTCGAGCGGCATCAAGTCCTACAAGTGCCGCCGACAAAACTCTTGACGGCATATCATGAAAAAAATGCGCATGATCACACCCGCCGCAAACTCATCACGGCGAACAACGCGCTGCTGAGTATCAGTATGTCAGCGATATTGAATACGGTAAAGCCGGGAATGGCGATCCAGTCGATCACGCCGCCATACCGCAGCCGGTCAAAGAGGTTGCTTGCGGCGCCGAATAGAAAGAGAACGAACGCGGCAAAAAAACCGGACGAACGTCTCTGAACGGTGCATGTAAACAAAAAGACTGCCCACGCTCCGGCAAGAAAAGTGATAACAAAAAGAAAGCTGTCGTTTGCTGGCATCCAAAAGGCGATATTCGAATTGAGTTGCGCCTCGGGCAAAAAATCCATTCGACCATCCAGTGAAAGAGACTTGGAAATCCGATCGGCGAAAATGCCGATTACAGAAATAAAAAAAATCGTCGATGCCAACGGGCCCGACAGTGTTCCGATCGAATCGTGAGATGCTTGTCTCATGAGCACGCGCGGTATGCGATATCCTACATGCCGAGCGCCTGAAGGCACGGTACGCAGTATTTTGACTGCGGCCGCGCATCCAGCCGCTGACTACTGATCTCCTGCTGGCAGCGCGCACAAATGCCGTACGTCCCTCCCTCAATGCGACTGAGGGCTTCCTTTACCGCATCAAGCTCTTGTTCAAGCGCAGCCCCGACGCCCAGGGAGTTCGTAAAAGCGTCAACTTCCGCCGCATTGTCTTCCTCATTCTGTCCGAAATCCTCCCACTGCGCAGCAAACTCGCCACTCTCTGTTGTTTTTGAAATCTGGCCCAGCGCATACTCAAGACGCTCCTGCTCCTTGAGCAGTCGCTCCCTGATTCCCTGCTGGAACGCTTGATCAATCATAGTTTAGAGACCCAAAAAAAAGAAAAGCCTATCTAATCTTTTTTATAACGAAACGAGGGCGCCGTTCAGCGCCATCGTGAATTTAATCACGAAATTGGTTTTTGATATTCGCTGAATGCGCCCTTTTGACCCCTGCTCTTTACAGAGCGAGCGCTCACCATCGCAATAATAGCGATTTTCGTTATCATTGCGATAGTGAGTCACATTCGGAGTCGGAGCACCTTCGTGCCGACGTCTGAAGGCAACCCTCCTTCCATCCTTTGGCAGTTGCGCGTTACGCGCAGATACCGTTGTTTTGTTTTTGTTTTCTTGAGCGTGTCGGAACGCCCGAAGAACAGGAGAAGGGTATAGTATTTCCAGTATGGCTCTCGCCGCTGGAAAAAGATGAGAAGAACGATCTATACGTAGTATAGCACAAATTCATGTACTCATCAAAGCTCGGGTTGCCAAATCATCTATTTTTTCATTTTTATTATATTTATAATCTTTTATCATTGTATTAAAAAAATTGTATACACAATTGATACAGATTTATCCACACATCGTTCACATTTTTCCACAATTTTCATGCAAAAAGCAACCACGGATTGACTGTCTCAAAACAGGCTTTGCTTTTACAAAATTACCTTGCCGCTTGACCACACGATATTGAATACCATCGAAAGCGTCTGGGCTACATTGCTATCCTCAAGGACCAGCCCATACTGCGCGAAGTCTATAATTGCAACTTTATTTCCATAGATACAGATCTGAATATTTGACTGGTATAGTTCCCGAGGCAGCAGGCGCATCTCGCGGAGCTCGTCGGGATCTTTTTTCTTTATATACATCGTCTGCGCGCTCGCTTCCGCAATTGCTCGAAGGCGAATCTGCCGCCCGATACGCTTTTTTAATATCTCGTTTCCCCATTTCCAATCGAGGAATTTAGGACTATAAAAAAGATCGATGCCACTGCGCGCGCGAACCATCTCTTCAAAAATCGCCTTAATTCCATCCTCGCCTTCATAAAACAATACCTTCGGCTTAGAGCCAGCCGTATTATAGAGAGCGCGCAACTCGGGAAGGGCCTGTTCGATCTTCTCCAGCCGCTCCCTCTGGATGGCCACCAGCGCCCCAGGTTCAAGCGGCACAAAGACCTGGCGCTTGCCGTGGACCTCACGCTTCAGGAGCCCCATATCCAACAGTTTTTTTGATAGATCGTAAAAATAGGTGCGCTGAATGCCTGCTTTTTTGGCGATATCTTTTGCGCTTGCCATACCCAGCTCCAACGCAGCGCGATACAACCGCCATTGCCGCTTATCTAGGTTAAACTGCAATGCGTACTCGGTATCCTGCATACATATTGTATGATTTTTCTTACTACTTTTAGTATAGCATATATTATAAATATAAACAAATATTGGAATTTTATCAATATATAGTATTTATTTATTTACTTTTTAACGGAGAGCTGGGATACTTGCCGACGTTCGTACGTTGACAACTTCAATTCTGCAAGGAGGGGGCATGCAGACACAGAGAATCACGCCATATCCGTATCAGCGCGAAGCAGTTCAGACACTCCTGGACAATCGCGCTATTTCAGACCGGGCACTTATTGTAATGGCGAGCGGGCTGGGAAAATCTGTCACCATGGCGCTCTTCGTGCAGGCACATCTGACGACGCATCCGTCATCTCGCATCCTCTTCTTGTGTCACAATAACGACATCTTGGAGCATTGCAGGGGTGAATTTCGCAAGGTACTCGACGATCATATCAGTATCGGCCTGTTCCACGGAGGAGAAAAAGAGTTCGAGTCGGTCACTGTACTGTTCGCGTCCTTGCAAACCATGCGCACGTGGCGTACGGCATTCTTTCCTGACGAGTTCGACATTGTCATTGTCGATGAAGGCCATCACGGACAAGCGGTCGGTTTCCGCAAAACGATTGGTTATTTCCAGCCAGGCTATCTGATTGGTGTGACCGCGACGCCAGATCGTATGGACGGCAAAGATATCCGCGACCTTTTTGGTCCGGAGATTTTCTCGCTTTCCCTTCCGGATGCGCTTGCCAAAGGCTACCTCACCCGCGTAGAGTATCGTGTTGTTACCGATAATACCGACCGCAAAGAGATTCAGAAGCTCTACGATGAAGTTGTCGGCAAGGGCGTCCGCGTCACAATACGCGATCTCAATCGCCGCATCTTCGTCAGACCACGAGATGCGAGAATCGTCGAGATTATTCGAGAAAATCGCCAGCGAGATGAACAAACAATCATATTTTGCCCGAGTGTCGAGTACGCGAATTATCTCTGTGCAACATTCTTCAAGCACGATGGCGCACCCTACCATGCATCGCTTCCCCGTGAAGTTGCGACTAGGAACTACCGCGATTTTAAGAGTGGCGTGATCCGCATCCTCCTCGTCGTGGATAAGTTCAATGAGGGTGTGAACATTCCCGGGGCAGAACTCATTGTGTTTCTCCGATCGACAAGTTCTCGTACGATCTGGCTACAGCAACTCGGCCGCGGCCTTCGTAAAGGTGCGCACAAAGATGCCGTGACGGTCCTTGACTTTGTCGCCAACTGCCAACGGATCTTTGATATACGCCATATGCTTGTGCCAGAAATCAATGGAGCAGCAGAAAAAATTAACGCACTTGTTATTGAACAGACGATCGGAAAATTCTTCTTTTCGATCGAGGCCACACACATCCTCTCGATCTTGGAACGCCTCTATGCAATCCCATACGAAACCATCGAGGGAGCGATGAGAGCGGTACGACAGCAGAACATAGCCAATAGGGAAGACTATAAATTGCGGCGTCGCATTGATCAACGACTCCCTGGCGATCCTTCTGATTATTATCGCAACAAGGGCTGGGTCTCGTGGCCGCACTTCTTAGGGAAAGAAGCAAAAAACTTCTACGAAACCCTCGAGGAAGCAATGGAAGCTGTACAAGTACTTGGAATACGAAACCAGATGCAATATGGAGAAAGATATAAAAACAACTTACGGCTACCAGCTAACCCAGACAGAGCTTACAAAAATAAGGGCTGGGTCTCGTGGCCGCACTTCTTAGGGAAAGAAGCAAAAAACTTCTACGAAACCCTCGAGGAAGCGGGTGCTGCAGCCCGGTCGCTTGGAATACGAAGCGCATCACAATACATAAAAGAACGGAAAAAGGATCAAAGACTACCATCTAGCCCAGAAAGGACTTACAAAAACAAAGGATGGATCTCGTGGCCGCACTTCTTAGGGAAAGAGTACAAATCATTCGCAGAAGCCTCTGAAATAGCGCAACAATTCAAGATCTCAAGCATGAAGGAGTACAGGAAATGGCATAAAAAACAAAGGCACGAATATCGGGACATGCCAGCAAACCCTAATCATGTATACAAAAACAAGGGCTGGGTCTCGTGGCCGCACTTCTTAGGGAAAGAGGGTTTATATAAAACCCTCGAAATGGCCATGGCTGCAGTGCAGAAACTTGAAATACATACTTGCACACAATACTCGAAGAAATGCGAAATGGATCCTCAATTACCGTCCAGACCTGAAGATACCTACAAAAACAAGGGATGGGTCTCGTGGACGCACTTCCTGGGGAAAGAAGTGAAGAACTTCTATGCGACTCTCGAAGAAGCGGGTGCTGCGGCACAAGCACTTGGAATACGAAGCGCGGCGCAATACATGAAAGAATGGAAAAAGGATCAAAAGCTACCGTCTAACCCAGAAAGAACCTACAAAAACAAGGGCTGGGTCTCGTGGCCGCACTTCCTGGGGAAAGAAGTGAAGAACTTCTATGCAACTCTCGAAGAAGCGGGTGCTGCGGCCCGGTCGCTTGGAATTAAGACCAACGAAAAGTACAACCTCGAATACAGTAAAGATCCGCGTCTGCCGTCACATCCCGAAAGAATATATAGAAACAAAGGGTGGGTCTCGTGGACGCACTTCTTAAAGGCATAAATCTAATATCGGCGAGTGCTTCTGCGATCTCGCCGATTTTTATTGCTTCACATTTTTCCTATTTTTTTCGAAAAAAAACCGCCCCGAAGGGCGATTTCACTGATCTTATCTGCGTCGATCGTGTCGCGGCGGGCCGCCGGCAGGCCGGCTGCCATCCGTACCATCGTCCTTCCAGTCCGGCAAGGCACGTTTCAATGAGAGATTGATGCGTCCCTGGTCGTCGATGCCAATGCACTTGACCGTCACCATTTGCCCGATTTTGACAATATCGCTTACAGCGTTGACCCGATACGGCGCAAGTTCGGAAATATGGACCAGCCCTTCCTGACGGGGCAATATCTCGACAAAAGCACCGAAATCAAGCATGCGCGTCACCTTACCCTCGTACAGCTCGCCAACCGCAACCTCGCGCGTCAGTCGCTTGATCCACTCGATCGCCTGCTCCGCACCCTCGGCATTGGTTGCCGTGATCATGACAAGACCGTCCTGCTCGATATCGATCTGGACGCCGGTCGCGTCGATGATCTCATTGATCGTCTTGCCGCCAACGCCGATGACATCGCGGATCTTGTCCGGATTGATGCGAAGCGAGGTGATGCGCGGCGCATACTGCGATAATTCGGCGCGCGGACTCGCGATAACGTCTGCCATCGCATCAAGGATGCGTAGGCGGGCAGCCAGGGCTTTTTCGAGGGTTTCTTTGACGACGGGAAGCGGGAGGCCTTTCGTTTTTGTATCTAACTGGATTGCGGTGATACCCGATCGAGTGCCGGCAACCTTAAAATCCATGCCGCCTTTGCCGTCTTCAAGATCCTGCAGGTCTGTCAGAACCGTATAGCGTCCTGCTTCCTCATCCGATGCCAAACCCATCGCAATGCCCGCAACCGGCGCGGAAATTGGTACTCCGGCATCCATCAACGCTAAGCTTGATCCGCACGTCGATGCCATAGAGCTCGAGCCGTTCGATCCAAGAACCTCGGAAACGACGCGAATCGTGTATGGGAACTCTTCTTTTGTCGGCAAGACGGGAAGCAGCGCTTTTTCTGCCAAGGCGCCATGGCCGATCTCGCGCCGGCCGGGCCCGCGCAACGGCTTCACCTCGCCCACCGAGTACGGAGGAAAGTTGTAGTGGTGCATGTAGCGCTTCTTGCCGACTTCCTCCATGCCGTCCAGCGTCTGCTCATCTCCCGGCGAACCCAGCGTAACGATCGAGAGCACCTGCGTCTCGCCGCGCTGGAACAGTCCCGAACCGTGAGTTCGCGGCAGCACGCCGACCTCGACTGACAACGGGCGAATCTGATCGAGCGTGCGTCCGTCCACGCGAGTTTGTGACTCCAGAATAGCGCGTGCAACCTCGGCTTCCGCCCTTTCATCAACGATCGCAAGCAGTTTCTTGCGCTTATCCTTTCCGACTTGTTCTGTCTTCAGATACTCATCGAGCGCTTGCCTCATCTCTCCGATTGCCGTCTTGCGGCTTCTCTTCGTCACATTTTCACCGGTTATGAGATAGCGCGGAAAGTTTTCGGTGAGCCACGCATTGGTTTTTTCAAGAATATCCGCACTGATCGGCTCCTCGGCTTCCGTCTCTTCCGTCTCTTTTTTAGGAAGAAGCTGTTCAATGGTCTTCTTCGGCGATCCGATCTCGTTTTGCACGTTCTCCAAAAAGCGGCAGAGCGAACCGAGGTGCTTCAAGGAAAACTCGATCGCATCATAGCACGCGCCTTCCGGCACCTGATGCGCGCCGGCCTCAATCATAAGGACATTCTCACCAGTGCCCGATACGAAAAGATCAAGGTCACTTTTTGCACGTGCCTCATAACTTGGGTTAATAACCCACTCGCCATTAATGCGTCCAATACGAATGCCGGCAAGCGGTCCGTGCCACGGGATGTCCGAAAGCATGAGAACGGCAGCGGCGCCAACCATTGCGGGCACGTCAGGATCGTTTTCCTGATCGACCGACAAGACGGTCAGAATGACCTGCACCTCGTTTTTCAATTCATCAGGAAAGAGGGGGCGGATCGAACGATCGATCATGCGCCCTGTCAGGACTGCCTCATCGGTCGCGCGGCCCTCGCGCTTGATAAAACGGGAACTTTTAATCTTGCCGGCTGCGTACAGACGCTCCTCGTACTCAACCATCAAGGGAAAGAAATCGACTCCGTCGCGCGGCGTCGGACTCATGACAACGGTTGCAAGAACAACGGTATCGCCGTAGCGGCAGACAACCGAGCTGCCCGCCTGCTGCGCAAGCTTGCCTGTTTCAAGACTGAGGGTCTTGCCCCCAACTTCGATCTCGTATTTTTTCATATGAAGATCAGTCGCTGATCTTCGGATTTTAGACCCCGTAACGGAATCTACCTATCCAAAGACCAGCTTCAATTATATTAAGTTAACTTGGAATTATTTCATCGCCATTCCCATTGAGAAAGAAGACCTTTTTCGGCTCCCGCGGCGCACGCGGAGCGCTCGGCGCACGCGTTTGCCGCGCTGGCGCGCGGCGGCCAGTCTTTGTCAGCAGGTATCGCTGCAAATCCTTCCCCAAATCAATGAAGTCGTCAACCGCGTCGACAAGCTTTGACGACGCCGTCTCCCCGAACGCGATCAGTTCCACGAGACATCCTTTGTTTTCTTTGAGGTAGGAAACGAGCGGAATGAAGTCCCCATCACCGGTCACAAGCACAACAACGTCGAGCTTATCCGCTGACTTGATCGCGTCCATGGCCATACCGACATCCCAGTCGCCCTTTTTCGCGCCGCCGGCAAAAATCTGGAGGTCTTTCATGCGCACCTCAAATCCCTGCTTGTCGAGGGCATCGAAAAAACTTTCCTCCTCGACGCTGTTTGACTTGACGACGTAGGCCAATGCCCGAATCAGTTTGCGTTCCGCAACAGCGGCGGCAAGGATTTCCTGAAAATTCACGCGCTTGTCGTACAGATTTTTCGCCGAGTGGTACATGTTGCCCACATCGACAAAGATGCCGACGCGCTGGTCCTTATGTTTGATCATTGTATGAGAGATTCAAAACAGCGATACCCTGAGACTATGAGGTTGCTTCCTCTTCTGCGGGCATCTCGAGACCCTCTTCATCTGTGACAGCCGGCTGCTCGCCGAACTCGCGCTTTTTCAACTTGAGCTTCGCGGCGAGATCTTCGTACGCCTGCTTGTCTTCCGCTGCCAAATAGCGCAGAAGGCGTCGGCGCTCGCCGATTTTTTTCAGCAACCCGCGACGCGATGAGTGGTCTTTCTTATGTTCTTTCAAATGTTCGGTCAGCTTGCGAATCTCTTCGGAGAGAATCGCCACCTGAACCTGTGTTGAGCCGGTATCGCCCGGCTTTGTTGCAAACTTGGCGATCACTTTCGCCTTTGTTTTCGGATCGAGCATATCACTATTCCCGACGTCGAACCCCAGTAATCCTTTCCGGAGGGAAAAACCGGAGTACGCGTCCTTATAAATTAATGTATCTATTATAGCATAAAAAGGACGTCTTGGCAACCCAGAGAGGTTTTTTCGCCTCCATTATAGAGAAACGGGCGAGATTCCCGAAGGTATCTCGCCCGAAGCACGCTCATACAACCGCCTGGTCGCTCACTGCCGTGGTTTCGCACCAGTCGCGAACGGCTGCGAGAACGCCCTCGCTCCATGTGGGGACGATAACCGTGGGGAACACCCGCTGAATCTTGCTCGTGTCGAGCGCTGAGAACAATGGTGTTTTGACGACCGAGGGGTACTCAGGGATCGGCTCAATCGCCCGCTCACTGCCGATCGCATCTCGAATAGCCCACGCCAGATCGAAAGGAGATACAATGCCTCCATTCGCATAGTGGTACGTTCCGAAGAAAGGCATGCGATCATCCGGATCCGCCGACTCGATGGTTGCGATCATCACGAGGAGTGCGCGTGCCAAGTCGACGGCATACGTCGGGGAGATGGAGAGGTTGGTGACATACCGAATGGGATCGGTACGCGTCTCGTCACTGAGCTGCTCGACCACGCGACGGAAAAATGAGTTCTTTCCCGTCGGGAGATAGAGAAACGACGTACGCACAATCAGATGAAGCGGATGATTCCCGCGCACCAACTTCTCGCCCTCCAGTTTCGACACGCCGTACACGTTTATCGGATTGGGCGCATCCTCTTCGACATACGAATCCCCCTTACGTCCATCAAAGACGTAATCTGTTGAGATGTGGATCAGGGGAATGTGAAGCTCGCTGCAGAGCCGTGCCAGGACGTGCGGAATACCTGCATTTGCCGTGTACACGGCCCGAATCGTTTCCGGCGAGGTATCGAGCTCGGCCTTTTTCACGTCGGTAAACGCAATGCAGTTGATCACCCACGTTGCCTTGCGGTCGCGCAAAAGCCTCCTCACAACGTCTTCTCGCGACAGATCGAGATGAGATCCGACAAACTCGAACGTCGCATGTGGATACGTCTTCGCGATGCGTGCAAGCGAGCTGCCAAGCTGCCCGCGTGCACCGGTAACCAGAATGTGTGGCTTCATACTCGCTTCTCCTATACGCCTACCCGCTCCGTGAGTTTCGACTTGAACTCCGCAAGCGTCGGCCAAGCCGCATCGCGCGGATCAATCTTGTGATGATCTCGAGGTATGCACCAGTCGATGTTCAGCTCCGGGTCGTACGGATTGAGGCCGCTTTCGTGATCTGCTGCGTATTCGTCATCGCACCGATAGCGAAATCTTGCCTCGTTTGAGAGTACGATAAACCCATGCGCACAGCCCCGCGGAACGAGGAGCATATTCCTGTTTTCAGCAGAAAGTCGCTCGGCAATGTGCAGGCCAAACGTCGGGGAATTGGGACGAAGGTCAACTGCCACGTCGATAACCTCGCCCACATCGATACTCACGAGTTTTGCCTGGGCGTGGGGCGCCCATTGAAAATGGAGGCCGCGAAGCGTGCCGTAGGAAGAGCTGGAGAAGTTCTCCTGACGAAAGCTGTATTCACTTCCGGTACGTGCGGTGATATCGCTCACTTTCCATACTTCTTCGAAGTATCCCCGATCATCGCGAAACCGCCTGGGTCTGAAAAGAAAGACTCCAGGGATAGCAAGCTCCTGCGCAAGCTCCATTGGCATAGGCGTAATTCCTCCTTGCCGTATACACTATCTGTTTTCAGCATGCTCTACAAGAGTGTCAGGAATCAAGCATGGCTTCCCTAAGAAAAAAGAAGAGGGTGGCCCACTGGGTCACCCTTTTGCCTGCGTACTAAGGTGTGCGAGCACGACACACAAAACCTGCCGACCGCCCTTTCGGCCGGCACATTACCGAAGAAGGCACATTTGTGCAAGAGGTAGACTCGGGTTTCTAATCAGAGTAGTATGAAAGAAGCTTGACGCACAGATATTCTTCCTTAGACTATCTCGTTACAGGCGCCCGTAGCTCAATGGATAGAGCAACAGGTTTCTACCCTGCAGGTTGGGGGTTCGACTCCCTCCGGGCGCACCATTAGGGAACTCATCGGTTTTTTGGAAGCCAAAATGTGGGACGCGCGAAGCGCGTCCCAAGGATTCCCGCCGATTTTCCCAAACGAATTCAGAATTTTTGGCGCGCTTGCGCGCACTAATTTTTCGCCAAGAAGCAGGTTCGAGCCAAAGATTTCTTTGGCTTTGACCTTTTTAGCAAAAAGGTCATCATCAGAAGCAATTTTGTCCAAGGATTGTGCGTCTTTTATCCATTCTTTCATCGGTTCGAGCCAATCATTCTGCTTGTGTGAAAGAGAGGTCATTTCTTCTTGGAGCGACTTCTTTTGCAAAAGTAATTTTGATTTTTGTAAACAATAATCTGGTTGGTCAATTACTTGGTCGAGATAGCCTGTAAGAAGTCGCTCTAACTTTTGTGAAATGACCGATAATCTTGTTTCCTTCTCTTTCACACTAGCAGTCAAAGACGGGGCGGAGTTTTTGTGGTCTTGCAAAGCAAGACGATTTAATTCTTCCGCCCAGTCTTTGGGCAAAGAAACTTTTTGAATGAGAGATGATAACTGGCGATTCAATTCTTCTTCCCGAATACAAGGTTCGGGACATTTCATATCCTTTCGCTTTTTCGTGCAGTGATAGTAAGTATACTCGTGTGTATTTCCATTTTTCTGCTTCTTAACCTTGTATTCGCCAGTTATCATCATTCCGCATGAAGCACAGGAAATAAGACCACAGAAAGGTTGTGGCTCATTTTGTGGCTTTCGTTCTGGTTGACCACGAAACTTCAACATTTCCTGTGCTTCATCAAAAAGTTTCTTTGAAATGATTGGCTCGTGTTTACCTTCGTGGATTTCACCACTATATTTGAATAAACCGATATAGAAAGGATTTGAGAGGATAAAAGACGCTTTGGTTTTTGAGATTCTCTTTCCGGTTCGAGTGGTAACGCCGGACTTCGCCAAAAAGGTTGCCACATCTTCCAGTCGCATATTTCCTTTGACATATTTTTCAAAAGCCAAGCGCACGATACGAGATTTTTTCTTTTCCACCACAATCGTTTTTGTTCGTGAATCGTTGAGATACCCCAAAGGCGCTTGGCTTGGGAATATTCCCATTCTGACTTTTTGGCGAAGTCCGCGTTTCGTATTTTCGGAAAGAGAATCTACATAGTATTTGCTTTGTACAAATGCCATAGAAAGCGTAAATTTGCCCTGTGGTGTAGTTTCAAACCAGAACTGTGGGAATTTGAGGCTCGCAAGCAATCCGATGTCTAAAAAGTAGACAATCTTTCCGCCATCAACCGAATTGCGGGCAAGACGATCGGGATGCCAAGAGAGAATACAATCTGCATCGCCCTTTTCAATACACTTCATCATTTCGTTAAAAATAGGACGACCTGGAACTTTGGCAGATTGTTTTTCTATGAACTCTTGGACGATGTTCAGATTTTCTCTCTTGGCGAACTCCCGCAATTCGGTGAGTTGCGCGTCGATTGATAATACCTGCTTGTCTTCAACATCGGTTGACTTGCGAGCATACAAAAAGAATTTTTGCATAATATTTTTCTAAAAGCAGAAATGGTTGTACTAGGCGCACAATCCCAACAATAAAGTTAAAATTGTTCTAGCACAACCATTTCTGCTAACTTTACTTAATAATAATTGTGCGCAAAGTTATTATACTACTTTTAGAAAAAAGGCAAAAATTCTTTTTGTATCAAAGCAAATACTATGTCAAAATTGCTTCTGATTTCGAACCTGCTTCTTGGCGAAAAATTAGTGCGCGCAAGCGCGCCAAAAATTCTGAATTCGTTTGGGAAAATCGGCGGGAATCCTTGGGACGCGCTTCGCGCGTCCCACATTTTGGCTTCCAAAAAACCGATGAGTTCCCTAATGGTGTCTCTATTGTACCAAGTTAGAACCTATTTTCAAAACAAAGTGAGGTAA
>CAZUKY010000015.1:0-16927 GCA_964621085.1 uncultured Gammaproteobacteria bacterium
TCCAGATTGAGAGCGATCACGGCCCATATCAGCGCATTGAAGCCCAGCGAGAGTGCGACGGATGCCATGAGGATCCGGTCGCGAAGGAAGAGCGATTCAAAAAATGCGCCGACTCGTGTGAGCATAGCGAAGAAAGAGACAAAAAGAGGTAAAAGGACAGGACCGAAGTCCTATCCCGCATACCGCCGAGTATAGCAGCAAAAAATGCTTCAGGCAACCCCGCATCCGAACGCGGCGACGGATCACTACCGCGCCTCTTGCGCGACGAACCCGCCTGTGGTATACTAGCCTACATTCACGTAATAATCCCTTTATGGCACATAAAAAGGCGGGCGGCTCAACACAACTCGGGCGCGACTCGCAATCGAAGCGGCTCGGCATCAAGATTTTTGAGGGAGCATTTGCCAAGGCAGGCAGCATTGTCGCGCGACAGCGCGGGACACGTTACCATCCGGGCAAAAATACAAAGCGCGGCGGCGATGACACGCTGTACGCTGCTATCAGCGGCTTCGTGCATTTCACGCACAAGAAAGTTGCTGGGTTTGACGGAAACCTCAAAAACCGAAAGTTTATCCATGTCTTGCCGGAAAAGAGCGAAAAGGCAAAGGCGTAAGACAGCCCTCTTCAACTAAGAAAGACCCCTGTCAATGGGGTCTTTCTTGTTGCATTCATTTTTGTTACTGCCTGATGATCTCAAGGGCTTTTTCCAACTGCGGGTCCTTTTGCTCCTCGTAATCTTTCTCGGTCATGTCGATCTCAATGTCGGGCTTGATTCCCTCGTCATCGATCGAGCGACCGTTTGGCGTGAGCCACTTGGCAATCGTTAGTTTGATGGCCGATCCGTCGGGCAGACGCTGAAGGTTTTGCACCGACCCCTTGCCGAACGTCTGCATGCCAACGATAGTCGCCAGTTTGTAGTCCTGCAGCGCGCCAGCGACGATTTCGGATGCGGACGCGCTTCCTTCATTTACAAGAACAACCGTCGGCATATCCGAAAGGATCGCAGATCCGCGCGCCGTATACTCTTCTTGTCGCCCGTCGCCGTATTTTTCGATGACGGCCGTCCGCGAACCGATCCAATATCCTGCCATCTCGACGGCAGTATCGAGATATCCTCCGGGATCATTGCGAAGGTCGAGAACGAGTCCGCGCGGTTTTTTTGCCGTCAGCGTGCGGACCGCTTTCCGAAAAGCCTCGCCGGTATCCTGGTTGAAATGCGAAACTTTTATATATGCGACATCCCCTTTCATCTCGCTCACGACGGACGGGATGACGATCTTGTCTCGCGTAATCGCGACAGCGCGTTCTTTTTTATCTCCCTCGTGATAGAGCGTTAACGTCACTTCGCTTCCCCGCTTGCCGCGGATAAGACTGACGGCTTCGTCGATGGACATATCGACGGTGGATCGCTTATCAATGAGCAATATGCGATCGCCCGCACGCACGCCGGCGCGCTCTGCAGGCGATGAGGGCAGCGGCGCGACGATGACGAGCTGGCGATTTTTCATGCCGATCTCGGCGCCAATGCCGTCGAATGTTCCCGAAAGGCTTTGATCGAACTTCTCGGCCATATCCGGGTCGAAAAACTCCGAGTACGGATCCTCCAACGAGGAAACGATGCCGCGGAGCGCGCCGTAAAACAGCTGGGTATCCGGGGTATCTTTTGTAATGTAGTCGTTTTTCGTCCGGTTCCAAACATCCCAAAAGAGATCGAAGCGCACGTCTTTGCTCAGGTGTTTGGGCAGCGGCTTATCCGTATTGGTAACACTGCCGGACTGCCCCTGCTCGCTGGGCGCGACGCTTCCGTCCCGCCCGACAAGATACCCGGCATAAAACGTCCCGCCGGCAACAAGCGCCAACGCGACAACAGAGAAAATCAATGTTTGGAGGGATGCCTTTTTCCGTTTCTGCGACGGCGGTGACACAGGAGACATTATTTCTTGAGTATGTTCGTGCATAGTATTCGTTAATCGATACGCGTGATATCCGCACCGATCGCGCTGAGCCGCGTTTCGATGTGCTCGTAGCCGCGGTCGATAATATCTGCCTCATGAATGATCGTCTCGCCAGAGGCGAGGAGTCCCGCAACAATCAATGACGCGCCGGAACGGAGATCATAACTCCTGATTTCCGAACCGTACAGCGGCGTCGGACCGGTGATCAGAACGCGATGCGGATCGCAGATAATCGCATTCGCTCCCATCTTGATGAGCTCTTGGATATATCCGAGACGCCCCTCAAACATGGTTTCGTGCAAGAGCGATGTGCCGGGAAGCTGCGTTGCTAACACACCGAAGAGCGACTGCAGATCGGTCGGCACGCCCGGATACGGCTGAAAGTTCACTTTTGCGCATCGGAGTTCTGAGGAATGTTTCATTGTAATGGCATCGGGAGAGATGTCAAATCGCCCGCCCATCTCATGCAGCCATTCGAGCGCAACCTCCATATGATCGGCGCGGGCATGCGCAACCGTAATCTCGCTTTTCGTCGCCATCGCCATGATAAGGAATGTGCCGGCCTCGATGGTATCCGGAATAATGCGGTAGGTTGCACCCCTGAGCGGCAATCCGCCATGAATCGTGACCGTCGGCGTCCCTGCGCCTTCGATATCCGCACCGCACGCCCTCAAGAAACCGGCGAGATCGACGACATGCGGCTCGCACGCGGCATTCATTATGGTTGTCGTACCCTTTGCCGCGCATGCGGCCATGAGAGCATTTTCTGTCGCGGTAACCGAGGCTTCCAGCAATACGATGCGGTTTCCCGTTAATTCATTTCGCGAGAGCTCATAGTGGCCATTGGTCCGCACGATGCGCGCGCCGAGTTTTTCGAGCGCATGGAAGTGCGTATTGAGCGGACGGTTTCCGATGATGCATCCGCCGGGTTCAGCTATGGAGGCGCTTTCGAACCGCGCAAGAAACGGCCCCATCAGCAAGCTGGACGATCGCAATCGCTTCATCAGTTTCGCGTCGATCGCATCCAGGGTCGCGTCGCGCGTGCAGATTTTCACCTCGTTCTCACCTGTCCACTCTACCGATGCACCCATACTTGCAAGGATCGAGAGCATGGTCTGCACATCGGCAATGCGCGGAATGTTTTGAAGTATGCACTCATCCTCTATTAAAAGCGTGGCGGCGATAATCGGAGTTGCGGCATTTTTCATTCCCGAAACGGCAATCGTTCCGTTCAGTTTCTTCCCCCCCTGGATGACAAATTTCATTCTTTTGTGTTTAAGATACACTCGCCGCTCGCGCGGTTTAGGAAAGCGCGTCAAGCAGACGCTTCACGATCTCTGTAAGTTGCTCGTCAGAATAGTACTCGATCGTGATCGAGCCGCGGCCCTGAACCCGACTGATCGCAACGCGCGTGCCAAGAACCGCCCGAAGAGCATCTTCTTTCGCAACAATGGCCTCGTTGCGCTCGCGGATGATTTTGGGCACGTGATTGGTGGAGCGAATATAGGACACGAGCTGGCGCAAGGTCCACTTCCCTTCGATCATTTTCTCGGCCGTCTCCCGCTGTTTTTCCAAATCAAGAGACAGGAGTGTGCGGGCATGCGCGTCTCCGATCAGACCTTTTTGGATTCCTTCCTGAACGTAGGGGTGCGCATTGAGCACGCGCAAAAAGTTCGTGATCGTCGAGCGGCCCTTGCCGACGCGCTTGGCGATCTGATCTTGCGTAAGATTGAACTCGTCGGCCAGACGCTTATATCCAAGGGCAAGTTCGTAGGGATTCAGATCAGCACGCTGGATATTTTCGATCAGCGCGAGCGTGAGCCGCTCGTGCTCCCCCGCATCACGCACCACAACCGGTACGCGCGCAAGACCAACGCGCCGCGCTGCGCGCAGCCGCCGTTCGCCGGCGATCAGCCGATAACCGCTCTCGTGCTTGGTCACAACCAGGGGCTGGATAATGCCGTATTCCTTGATCGAGTCGGCAAGCTCGGCCAATTTTTCCTCATCGAAATGCGTCCGCGGCTGGTAATCGTTTGCGACAAGTTGTTCAATCGGCAGCTCGAAAACCGCCTCGGATTCGCCGGGAATGGAAGAGACCGGGATCGGCGTTGGTGCGCTTGTCTTGTTTTTTCTGGAAAGCAGGGCATCCAATCCCCGCCCCAGACCATGCTGTTGAGGCATATGAATTCTCTCAAAATGCCGGTGCTTCCGGCTCGGTCATGTATAAAAATTCGCGCGCAAGCCGCTCGTAGGCCTTTGCGCCTTTTGAGCTCGCGTCATAATGCGCGATCGTCTTGCCATGGCTCGGCGCCTCTGCAAGCCGCACATTGCGCGGGATGATCGTACGGAAAATCTTTTTCGGAAAGTATCGGTACAGCTCCATGAGAACGCTTTCTGAAAGCTTGTATCGCCGATCATACATCGTGATGACAACCCCCAATATATCCAGATCAGACTTCAGGTTCTCTTGGACAAGGCCGATCGTTTCCATAAGTTGGCCGATACCCTCGAGGGCAAAATACTCAGCCTGTACCGGAATGAGAACGGAGTCTGCGGCAACAAGACCGTTGAGGGTCAAAAGCCCAAGGGAGGGCGGGCAGTCGATGAATATATAATCATAGCGATCTCTCAAAGACTCGATCCGACGCGCCAGCTGAAACTCGCGATCATCAACTGTCACCAACTCCACCGCCGCGCCGGCAAGAGACATCGTGGCCGGAAGCACATCAAAGGGATGCGATCGGGTATGAATCGCGCCGCGCGCCTCTTTTTCGCCAATGAGCACCTCATAGGTGCCTGCCTCAAGCTCGGACGGATTCAGGCCAAGTCCGGATGTTGCATTTGCCTGCGGATCAAGATCGATAATCAGGCATTTTTTTCCGCATTGCGCCAAAAAAGCGACCATATTCATGGTCGTTGTCGTCTTGCCAACGCCTCCTTTTTGGTTCACAACAGCGATCACCTTTGCCATACCTGGTTTCTCGTACAGTATACCGCTAACGGCCCGGTTATACAATGCGGGGTTATTAACAAAAGAGGTGATCAGGCATCTCATCCTTCGCGGCGAACTATCATTGACAAAAACGCAAAAATATGCTTAAATTCAGAACGTTCGTGGAATGAATTGGAGGAGTACCATGAGACTACCTCAGCAGCGGGTTCGAGACGCAGAGCAACCTGATGGGATCATCTTGGCAAGGATTGGCGGAGAGGTTTTTGAGCTCTTTCCACTTCCGGCCGAATGCACGACTGGCGCTGACAGACTCGCGTATGGTGAGAAGTACGGGGCAGCCATGGATCCCCAAACCGGACACCACTTTCGGAGACATGCCGCCGACGTACCCGCTTCCGTGCGCGAATCGAACTGCTCTATTGCATTCCTGAAGTGTCGCCGGCCGGACGGGGATGTCGCGTGTCTCAGCTTCTGCCTAGGCGTAACCCTGCATGACTCGCGTTGGCTCGAGAGCAAACGCTGGCCTGACCGTTGTTTCCTCGTGCGTCGCCACGTCCCTCTCTCCACATAGCTTCTTTGATACCGTTTGAGGTCACACATTCGTTCGAGCCGCCTACATTTTGCTGAAGTGCAGGCGGCCATTTTATTTTCAAAAATTTCCTCGCTATATAAAATCGAGGGCAGTCCCGCCATTCGGCCGATCCGCCCTCTATTTCTTCAGTATCCCTTCGATGGTGGGATGATCATGGGTCTCCATTGTTCGTATAAACTGGCAGTAGTCCTAAGTTATACGCGACTCAAGTCTGCATTCGTTGCATTTCAGTTCCCTTGTGTTGCAAGTATCTGTAAAGACGAGGCACTTGCCGCGTCATAGTAATAAAGGAGGTGCGCTATGCTGTTCGCACGCCCAGTTCTCTTTATGGATACTCGCCAGCATCTGCACGCTGAGCGCCTGCTCTCCGAAAAAGAGGGAGTCAGAGCGTGAAATGGTACATTTCTGGACGCCAGCTGATCGCTTCATCGCGGGAACCGTGTCAGAGCTTGGTGCATTCAAACTTCATGCAAACAGCAAAGCAGATCCGCTATATCTCTGGGCACTGAAAGTCAGCAAGAAAGGAACGCTTTCAGACATGGCCATAGAAAGCGTCAATCTCGGTTCGGTAACGGGTTGGACGAATTGTATAGCACATTTCTTCAACTCAGAAGCATTCCTTTACAATCATAGCCACAACCTGAAGCTGCACATGGGTCCGGAGAGAATGTTTCGCGTCTTTGCCAAACTAAAGCAGGATACCCCCTCCAGAAAAACGATCCGGATCAGCATTGATTCGAGCTCGATCATGCTCTCAGATCAAAGCACTGCCTCCGTTTCGCCGAGTCTCGGCAACGAGATGGTGACGGCGAATCGGCACGATACTGACCTAACCATTCTTCGCTCGGAGCAAACTCCGCATGCCATCAGGTTAAATGCAGCCCATAGGCCCGTATATGTCAGTTTCATCGAGCTCTCATTCAATCCTGGGCTGGTTCGTACATTTCGGCTTACGCAGGGAAACCGATCGTATTCCGCCAGCACGTCTGAGTATTCAGCAATTGTCAGGTTCTCAACGGACAGGCTTGTTGTGCAGCCGGGCGAGCAGATTACTTTCGGGCTTGAGGAAGAGCAATCTCGAGAGCCTTCTCCAATTCAAGGGCATAGTATCGAGGCGCGGGACGCGCGAGGCGTTCTTCTCGAAAAGACCGATTTGTAGTTTACAGGCCGCATGCATATGCAGGCGGCCTCCTTTTCTAAAGCAAGAAAATAGCGCACCCCGCAAAGAGTGCGCCCGAGATTTAAACTCCGGTTCCCAAAACGAAAAAAGACCGTCCCAGTTCGAAACGATCTCTTTTCATACCCCGATCCCAGCAGGGGCGAACAATTGTGCCGACTCTGCCAAATGTAATTCACCGGTCGAAGCTCGTCGACCTCCCTGCACGCAGAGTCGAAGCTCAAAAATGATGCTCATTTTTGTCCGGCTGAGGATCCATCCGAGGCCGGCTGTTCATGCACCGCATGAGGCGAGGTGGTTGAACACCCGGTAGAACGCGTTCAACCACCTAAGCCTCAAAAACCTTTCCATTGCAATACGTTCGTAAGGCCACCTCGTTGGGTACTAGTGACACCAGGCAAACACCTGAGCGCCACTCAAGTATCTTTAGGTTAATAATTTTCTTGTTTTGCTAGTGACACCACTAGTGACGACTGGGAATCACTAGCAAACGATCCATTTCCATTTATTCTATGAACCTTTCACTTGCCAAAAAACCGTGATTACTAGTACCACAAAGTAAACTACTGCGCGACAATCCTAGTACTACTGATTAAATCTTTACATCCTTCCAGACTATCCATCCGAGGAGCTCCAAATACACAAAACTTACCCACAAAACAAACCACCCCAACAACCCAAAACCACCAAAACCTTTCCCCCATCCCTGAAACCCGAGAGAGCTGGTGGAGTGTGGGCGGGTGAAAATGGGGGTGATTCTTAGGGGTCTTTCTTGTTTTTAAAATTGCTGATGTCCTAATCCACCTCCCGTTCGCGGACATCAATAGGATAAGACCCCTGTCTCCCATTGATAAAAAATACCACCTGTTGCACTGCCGTCCATGGCACAGGTGGTCCAATCGCTGACGGCATCCTAGCCGTCTGTTCTCTTCTGCTGTTCCCCGAAAGTGTCAGGGATGCTGCCTTCTGGAAGTGTTCGACAATATCGTTGAAGAAGCGTTGTCTTGCTGGCCTTCAACGGTCTTGCCTTCCAATCTCAACAAGAGCCTGTAGGCTGCAGCTATGTCGTCATCCTGATCGTCGTTCCCACGAACTTCCGACATCATCTCCTCACAATCCGCTCACGGCTGCTGTGCTTGGTACTGGAAAAATCCGAACGTCCAGACCTCCAAAGGCCTTGTCGTCAAGCGCCATGACCCACGGCGGCATCGCAGACTTGGGATCCAGCGGATGACCTTCGTGCAGCGGAAAGACCGTCACGTGGCGGCCCGCCCTCTCGCCGATGCGGAAAACTTCGAGGAACGAGAGGTAGCACACCTCGAGTAGCCTCGTCTGTTCATGCTCACCTTGCGGAGCCCGAGTCATGACGTTAAACATCATCAGCCCGGTGATATTTGGCTCCTTATCATTTCCATTCGCCTCTTTCTGCTCGCTAGGATGTGTCCATCTGACGGTCCACTTCCCCACCGTGGCCAAGCGCTCGAACGCCGGATCATTGAGGAAACGCAGATCGCATAGCGTACCGAGCTTGCGTATATCGGCGAGCAACAGACCTTCCGGGACCCATTCGAAGTCGCCGCCGCTCTCGAGAACCTTCTGAACGACATGAGGCTCATAGTGGAGTGGCGTCACGTCGGTCGTGGCGCCGATCCGTTCAAGGAACTTATTCGCCTCTGCTTTCTTCGCGGCGATATCCACATGTTGCATCACTTCTCTCCTTTCCTCCTGAGCTCTAATGCTACTGAGATTGCTCGGTTTGTCAATGTCGAACGGATGGCGATAGACAAGGCGTATCTGGATAACCTCGCTTTTCGACTCAACAACGACGTTGCCAGACCCCCAGAACCAAGACTCGAACTCCGGGGGTCTGAGTCTCAGATTTTCCAGTTTTCAGCCGAGATGCTTTTCGACACTCTGTCTTTTTTCACCGCCTCCCTCCGCGCAGCCAAGGGCATCGAGAAAAATCTTGTGGCGAGAAAATGCATTGAGAAAATTACGTATGACATCGATCAGATTAAAATTTCCCTGTGGTTAAAAGACGATTTGGCGCTTGCGCCCGATTCAAAAAATTTTGCCCCCTCCCGATCAATCGGAAATCCCACTGGAGCCGATCCCATTTTCCCGCCAACGAAAAAAGACCGTCCCAGTTCGAAACGATCTCTTTTCATAGACCTTTACAACTCCGCTCGCACCTATTTCATCCAACATTCGTAATGTTGGATGTCCGGCCGAGGAGGCATCCGAGGCCGGATGCAGGATGCACCGCATGAGGCGAGGTGGTTGAACACCCGGTAGAACGCGTTCAACCATCCAGGCCTCAAAAACCTTTTTATTACAGGCGTTCGCAAAGCCACCTCATTGGGTACTAGTGCCACCAGGCAAACACCTGAGCGCCACCCTAGTATTTTTAGATAATAATTCTCCTGTTTTGCTAGTATCGCAGCTAGTTCAAAGTGGAATGAACTAGCAAAGAGGCAAAAAGCCTTTATTCTACAATCCTTTTATTTCCAGAAACACCGTGATTACTACAGTTCACCGAAACAACACCTGAGCGCCACTGTAGTATCTACCGAGTTGCCATTACACATCCATCCAGGCTATCCGTCCCATGAGCTCTCCAATACATCAACCCTACCCACCAAACAAACCACTCCAACAACCCAAACCACCAAAACCTTCCTCCCATCCATGAAACCCGAGAAGGTAGGTGGGGTGAGGGTGGTGATGGGTGTTTCTAGGGGTCTTTCTTGCTTTAACATTACTGATGTCCTTACCCACCTCCCGTTCGCGGACATCAAGAGGATAAGGCCCCTGCTCCCTGCAGGATAATTGACTTTTTACATTATTTGGTGTTGAATCAGTTTGCTCAACAACACGAGGAGGAGATCTAATGAGCAAAGACCTCGTTGAAACAAGCCTTCCTGGATATAAGCATGGGCCGTTCATGCTCGAAGCAGGGTTGCAGCTGGCTGAATTTCTCAATACCATCAGCTTCAACAATCAGGACATCGAGGTAGTCTCGACGCTTGTCGGCTGCACATGCGGACAGCGCCTGAAAACCGAGGATGGCTACGACTGGTTCTCGACAATTCTCTTCAAAGCGAATGGCATCGATGCAGTCATACTAATCCCCTGGGGACAGGACTGGGAAAAGAAGGATGGCGACAAAGCAGATCGCCTTTTGGCCTTCTACCTGAAAGAATCGCCGAAGGACGTCGAGAAAACAGTCTGTGCATTCGGCGATCGCGTCAGGGAACTGCTCCTCGTCTTTAAAGGATATGCTGCAGGTCGCAGGCTTTTGGTCTCAGCGAGGTGATAGCATGTACGCGGTCGAAAACATCAAGAAATTCATCTCCGACAACCGGACCCTGATCGGTAGTGGTGAAGAGATTATCAGGCGAGCTGCAAGTCTTGCCCACAAAGGCATGATCAGCGGCTCGCAAGCGGCAGAGGTGTTCCGTGATCCCAGTCTAACAGCTGCCTTTCACGCGGCTGTTCAGGATGATCCAACTCACATGAAGCTCTGGGCATCCATTGCCGAAAAGGAAGGATGGAAAAGCTGAGCAAGTTCGTCCAGCGCCGCCCGCATCTCACCGAGGTGCACATGGGCGGCCATTTTATTTTAAAAATCGAGGGTAGATCAGCTATCCAGCCGATCTACCCTTTATTGAGCACTGCTTTCCCTGTCAGCTTGTTACGGAACGCGGTAGCACGTCGAGACTGTGCCCTGTGGCTTCGAGAATCCTCCTGAGCGCTTCATCAGTCCAGTGGGACTCGGGAATCAGATTGCCCTCTTCATCGGCAAGCGCGAGACAAAGAAACATACTCTGCTGATCCGTAAAAAGGATGTGTTCCAAAACCTGGCGGTAGACTTTTCCGTCGCAGAGCTCGTAGCTATTCAGTCGGAACTCCTTCTCTTCCGGTGCTTCGCCTGGTGGAGCGACCTTGTGCGTCTGCGAGTGGGTTTGTCTATGCTCCCTAATGCACTGGTGTGTCTGGCCGCATTTCCGGCCGAGAAGCTCTACTGCTTCATCGGTATGAAGCGGTTTCGCACGCATGTGTGGCCTCCTCTCAATATCCCCTCTGCGGTGGCATGATCGCGCTTCCGACTTTGATCACTCCCGACTCGAGCACTTCCACGACCAAGCCGCCGCGATCGGAAAATTCATTACGAAAGCTATCGGTCTTGCCAGCGAGCTCGCTTGGCCGAAGACAGGGATCGCAGTACTTCACGCCGCGCATCCGAGCATCGCCGATTTGGAACTCTTTGCCGATGAGCCACATGAGCTCAACGCCTTGTGTGACGATATTGCGGCGACTCTCGATGTAGTCGAAGTGCGTGTCGGGGAAAAAGATTGCGTTAATGAGCGTAACCTGGCGCTTCCCTTGAGCACCCTTGTTGAAGCTACCTTCACCGGTCGCATAGCGATCTCCCCGCAAGCCGCAGCCCAGAATCGCCTCCACTTCCTCAACCGCATCCATTGGAGCGCCTGCGATTGGAGCTATGTAAAGAGCGATGACATTGCCGTTTTGCATCTATTCTCTCCCTTCCTCCTGAGTCGTAATGCTACTGAGATTGCCCGGTTTGTCAAAAATTCAAGCTCGTTTCACCACTTTTTTATCAACGGCACGTAGGTGATGAGAGCTATAGTGGCAACACGGATGAAACTGGTTTCCCATGCCTTTTCTGCCTCGACGCAGACATTGCGGGATTTGATCACAGCAATATCTGCTTCAAGTTTTTGCAACTGTTCGTTCGTTTATGATTGCCGCCCTGTGGATCGTTACCTAGTTTGTTGTTACATCCACACACCATTTTTTTATCAACTCCCCCAAATCAATATTTGCCCGTTTAAGCATTTTGGGAATAAGAGACATGGTGGTCATGCCGGGAATAGTATTTACTTCAAGGAAAAAGATCTTACCATCGGAATCAACAATGAAGTCGGTTCGCGATATGTGTCGAATATCAAACTCACGATGGATATTCAGTGCGATCTTGTGTAATCGACCAGTAAGTTCTTCGGGTATTTCAGCAGGGCAAATCTCACGAGCGAGTTTATCGGGGTTGTATTTTTCTTCGAAACCAAAAAACGAATCTTTCGGAGTGATAATCTCAATCACCGGAAGTGTAATCAATTCATGTTCGTGTTGGATTATGCCAACCGTAAACTCCCGACCAGTGATAGGCTCTTCGAGCAAATATTCCTCTACTGAATTCTGCGCAAGTGCATCATACTCGCTTTGACTTGAGCAGAACCCGGAAGCGACTGAAGATCCGCCAAATCGAGGTTTCGCGAAGGCCGGATATTCAATTTTCTCTTGCGGGACATTGTATCCAAGCATGACTGCTATCTGCTTCGATCTCTTCTTATCGAGTGCGATGCTATGTGCCCCTATCCCAGAAAAAATGTATGGAATCTTCAGTGTCTCCAGGAGACCTTGAATTGAGCCGTCCTCTCCTCCTTTGCCATGAATCATGGGGATGACTACATCGAAACGTTTTCGCTCTTCGATAAAGACATCGAGCTTCTCCGGTAAAATAAAAAGTTTCGTCTCAGCAAAGTGTATAATGCCTTGAATATTTTTTGCCGAGGCGATTGATATATCGCGCTCTCTGGTTTCACCGCCGCTGAGAATAGCTATTTTCATACTTCACTCTTGTTCCCATCACGCCGAACTCTCTCCAGCCATTCATTGAATGCGACATAGAATTTCCCATTTATCTCGAGATCCTTTTCTATCACTTCTTTCGATTCTTCTTCCATTATGCTTCGGCTCTTTTCAACCTCATATACGGCAAGAGGCTTAACAGCGATAGAAGTATCTGTGCGTCCGTTCCACTCCGCTATTTCAAAATAATGATCGAGTTCTTTGTCCCATGTCGGATCTACTATTACCCACGTTCCATCGATCAATACCTCGAGATACACATGTGTTGAATCATTGCCATGAGGAACGCTTGAAACTGAGGACGGAATATTCTCGAAATCGCTCCACCTGAACTCACAGACACGATAGCGTACCTGCAACCCCTCTTGCTCTAAAAGTTCTTTCAGTTTCTTCGCTTTGCCACTACAACACCTATTCTCTTCTTCGCCTGAAAGAGGTATGCGGTATGCAATATCGCGGACTTCCTGAAAAATTTTGATGAGTCTTTCATGCATAATTTATTACTTCGCGTACAGTTCATTAACTAAATCCATTACTTTGCTGGATTCACTATATTCCCTTGCCTGATTTTTCACCTGAGCGATCTCATCTCCAATTTAGAACTCATAACTCATTTAACATTTCGGAGTAGCTATCGATATTCAGGTTCGTTGAGTCCGCATATGAGTTTAGCCCACGCATCACTATCCCGCTTAATCTCTGCGTTCCTTCAAATACCATATTATATTTATAGAGGATTGATAGCATGCAGAAAAATGCTCGCTGCTTCACGACAATCATCAAAGAGCGGAAGATTCTTCAACTCTTCTTTTGAAATCCATTTCGCTTCATCCAACTCATCCAGCTTCATCGTAAATGCTCCTTTCAATAGTAGGGCATGGTACGCAATAAGGATCTGCTGCTTGCCGCTTTTAAGATTGAATGAGCGAGCAACGTGGAAAGGTTTTGCCGATCCGATATCAATTGAAAATTCCTCCAGTATTTCCCGTCTCAAATTTTCAAACGGAGATCCTTCTGTGTTGATACGACCGCCAGGAAATTCCCAGACTAGATCACCGACCCCGCGACAGACGAGGACTTTACCATCATATTCGAGAATGATCTTTTGCGTGATTTTGCCGATAAAATGCTCTTCACTCATATTGTCGACTTATCACTCCAAGTCTTTAGCTCATCAAAAATTGGGTCATCAATATCATGGGGCTTCAGTCTGAATATGGCATCGGCATTTCGCTTGCAGTATAAAAGCTCGTTTTCATTCTGAGTGCTTGTATACCATTTGAAGCTATCAAGCACATCTGCCGCTTTTACGATCAGTGGGTCCTTCCCTGCATTAACGCACTGGCTGATGATTTTCTCAATCTTTTCTATCGGATCTTTGATCGAGTCGTCCTTTGTGCAGGCGACAACAATATTAGCGATCGCGCCGCCGAATTCGTTGCGCATATCCTCTTGCGTAATTCCATACCATTCGATGGCGTCGTGCAGTAATCCGGCAAGTACTATGTCCTCGGAATAGCCGTTCTCATAGAGGTATACGCCAACTCGAATATCATGAAAGAGTGCCGACTTTCTACTATGCTCATCCGAGAGTGGACGAGCGTTTACGAGAAGATGAACTGCTTTTTCAAAAAGTGGACCGAAAGATTTTTGCATACGACTATAAATCCTTATCCATCAGAACGTAGTCTCGATGCGCATAGTAGTCCGACAGTTCTGCGCGGACGCGATAGCCGAGCTTTTCATAAAAATTTTTCGCCTTCCATTTGCTTCCTGTCTCCAGTCGCACCTTATGCGCACCCATCTCTTTCCCTTTTTCTTCGACAGTAGTAACGAGCTTAGTAGCAATGCCTTGTCCGCGATATTTCTCCGCGACAATCAAAGAATCCATGAGAAGAACGCCCATATCAAAGACAAGCTTAATATAGCCGATAATCTCCTCTCCGTCGCGTGCTACATATGCAAACGTATGCTTTGCGAAGTCAAGCTTCTCCTCGCCGAAATGTTCGCGATCTGCACTCGGCCACTCGCGTGAACTGAACTCTTTGAGAATAGGAAGTTCTTTTTCATCCAAATGTGATATAGCGATCATATCCACATTCTTATTACTTTACTTTCACTTTCTCAGTCATTTCTTGCGGACTAACATAGCCAAGGGCGTCAACATCTGGGTCGTATAACTCAACCATGTCCAAGTCAGGACGCTCAAAAATTCTTGCACCCTTTATGGCATTTCCATTCTTAAAGAAATTCTTGAGTTCTTCGTATTTTTCTTCTTCCAAGACAAAGTCAACATCACCAACGTGAGATCTATAGGGATCTGGCTTGCGTATGTAGAGAAATGTATATGTCGTTTCGGGTACATCTTCGTGCGCAGGGATTACGATCGGATTATGGAGTCGGAAATACTTTTGATTCACATTATCGGATTCCTTCGTCAATCTTCTTCTCACGTCCATCAGATATGCATACTCATCATCATAATGACAAAATACACCGATATTTCCGGCTACAGGCAGGTATCTACCGAAGGATTGTTTGCATAACTCAAAACAAGCAAAGTGAATGTGCTTGATTGCTTCAAGTAACTCTTGCTCGTTTTTTATCGGGCTGAAACGATAGAGTTGCATATTTATCCTTGTATTACTTCAAACTGACCTTCGGCCAGCGTAATGATCTTTATCTTCTCTTTGTAGCTATCCAGTTCTGAATACGCCTTATCCCAATCGATATTCGGAGCGTTGTAATCAGACTTCCAATGCACAAGTGTCTTAATAGGCAAAAATCCTAAGCCTTCACCAAGCCTCAGATTATCTAGGTCATAGTAATACCGCGCAAGAATGCACGCTCCAGCAGATGAACCCGCAAGCGTCTTACCATTGAGTTCTCCCTGCCAATCTCCACATTCATGCAACAAGTCGAGTAATACTGACTCGCTTCCGCCGCGAATATAGACTGCGTTTGTCCATTTCACTTGCTCAACGAATGTTGCTGGTTGAGCAAGCTCAATCTCAATCCTCCTTCCAGGAAGATGCTGTGCGAAAAATTGCTTATCCTTCAGATATACCTCGTCCCAGTATTCTTTCGGACGAGCAAAGAGACAAATAAGAATTTTTATTGGTTCTTGAAATCCATCTATAAGTTCCTTGCAAAATGCTTTGCCGCCATCGGGAGCTTTATAGTCACATCCACCGACGAGAATGTATCTGGTCATATTCATTGAAAGAGAACGCTCTGAATTTCTGGCAATTCAATCTTCGGATAGGAATTCATTGCCTCTTCACTTGTTATGCCGATTCCAACCTCGGGCATCAATGCGTAAAGAGTAATATGCGATGGTTGAACGGGAACATTTAGCTCCAGTGGGGCTAGACATTGCTCAAAAAATTCTTTCAAATTTGAAAGGTCGCACCTAACTACGATCGTTTCCTTCTCTGCTTTCACCACATACCTAAAGTCGTTCTGAAATCCAATGAATTCAATCGGATGAGATGAAGTAAATTCTGAGAATAGATCCAGAAGTTCTTTGCTCGCCTCTTCTTCTGAAAAGTCCTTATGTACAGCAAGCTTTGGAGCAATTTCTTTCACACAGACGCAGCTTGCATGAAAGCTTTGTTTGAGAGTCAGCGTCTTGCCATCGTAATCAATAGTCAGCGGCAATTCAGGCAGTGTGATAGGCAAATATATATATCCTTTCCCGTATTTATACGGTAACGGGAGTAATTCGGAGATTTGGTTTTCCATAGGATTTTCTTTTATCAATTCACCACATTCGTCGGTGCGCCGCTGAGGAAGTTTTTGATATTCCCAACAAAGAGCTCCTGCATGTTCTTTTCCCTATGTTGATAAGAAGAATTTTGTTCAATTTGCTCATATGAATGCTCCTTTACTATTTTGCTTTGGCATCATTCGAGAAATAGAACTCTTCGCTCTCATCCTCGCCATAGAGCTCGTCGCTCCAAAACTTCATATAATTTGGCTCGATGACCCAGACAGCGGAACCGTACTCATTCGTATTAATCCACTCAACGGTAATCCTTTCCGCAAACTCTGGAAAATTCGCATTATGCAAGCGAACTCCAACTTCTATTTCTTCTGGATTCTGAGCAAGACGACAGGCGCCAAGCCCTTGTATCGCCTTTCTGTTCTTATGATTTGTTTGATCGAACCATGCAATCGAAAAAGCCACCCGAGAATGTTGCAGTATGTAATTACTGTGCCGAGTGCTTTTTGGCGAGATAAAATATATCTTGAATTTCTCATCAACGCCGTAGTACACGTTCGCGATCCACGGTTCGCCGTTATCGCACGTCGCAATAGCAAGGAGTTTTTGTGTTTGCAAGAACTCGAGCAGCTTTTCCATAGTGTCCATATACTCATAACTTAGTTTATTTTCAGCGAAAATCAAGTGTTGAGCTGATGACCGCGTCAGCGACTTGCGCCTAATTCAAGCTTTTTGCCCGCCGCAACCGATGAAAATTTTTCCTCCAACGAAAAAAGACCGTCTCAGTTCGAAACGATCTCTTTTCATACCGCGAGCAGAGCAGGTGCGAACCATTGTGCCGACTCTGCCGAAT
>CAZUKY010000016.1:0-13958 GCA_964621085.1 uncultured Gammaproteobacteria bacterium
CCTTGCGGCCGTACTTCCCAGGCGGGATGCTTAAGGGGTTACCTTAGGTAAACGGCACTGAGAGGGTCGACACTCCCAATACCAAGCATCCATCGTTTACGGCGTGGACTACGCGGGTATCTAATCCGCTTCGCTCCCCACGCTTTCGTCCCTGAGCGTCAGAATCGTTCCAGCATCCTGCCTTCGCCTTTGGTGTTCCTGCCGATATTAAAGCATTTTACTGCTACACCGACAATTCCAGATGCCTCTCCCGACCTCTAGCCCGGTCGTATTCCGCGCAGTCCTGACGTTGAGCGCCAGGATTTAACACGGAACGTGCCGGGCCGCCTGCGGACCCTTTACGCCCAATAAAACCGGACAACGCTTGCGCCACTCGTATTACCGCTGCTGCTGGCACGAGTTTAGCAGGCGCTTATTCATGTGGTACCCTCAAAATTTGTTCCCACATAAAAGCAGTTTACGCCCCGAAGAGCTTCTTCCTGCACGCGGCGTCGCTCCCTCAGACTTTCGTCCATTGGGGAAGATTCTTGACTGCAGCCTCCCGTAGGAGTCAGGGCAGTGTCTCAGTCCCTGTGAGGGGGGCAGTGCTCCCACACCCCCTACTCGTCGTAGCCTTGGTAGGCCGTTACCCTACCAACAAGCTGATGAGCCATAGGCCCCTCCCAAGGTGGCTTGCGCCTTTCATCCCCTCCCATGTGGAAGGGGATCGTATCCGGAATTAGCTCGCCTTTCGGCAAGTTGTTCCGATCCTCGGGGTAGGTTACCAATGTGTTACGCTCCCGTTTGCCACTAGCGCTTAAGAGAGCAAGCTCTCTCAAGCGCCCGTTCGACTTGCATGCCTTAGACACGCCGCCAGCGTTCGTCCTGAGCCAGGATCAAACTCTTAGAAAGAGTTTCGATGTGCTCGAATAGTATAGTTTGGTGCTTTTTGTTTTCACAAAAAGCGGAATTGACGCGAAAGTCATGCGAGACGGCCAAAGCCGCCGTACGCATGTGGTCTTATCGCTAATATTACTGTCAAAGATCGTCTTTTTTCTGCCCGACCATCCACAGTCCGTCGCAGGAGCGAAGGAAGGGGACTTTGGAGTGAAGAAAAAAGAGTGAATTCTCACCATCATACGATGTCACCGAGAACTCGCTCTTTTTTCCTCTTATTTTAAAGCAAATTTCCTTTTACCGTTGGGATTGGTCGAAGGCTTTTTTGCTTAATTCAAAGACGCTGCTTATTGTATGCGAAATCGAAAGGGGTGTCAAGGGGAAATGGATCCACAGTTTATCCCCAGACACCCCTTTGTGACGCTTCTCCCGGCTTTTTCTTACGCGGCGACCTGAGCGCCTGCCGGCATTTTCTCGCCATGCGCAGCAGTAAGGCTGCGGTACGCATGTGCGACGGCGACAATATAAAATGCAAGATACACAAGCATTGCAAACACGAACGCGATCATGCCAAGGAGCGCGATAATCATTACCGCGACCTCATTGCCCATAAAAAGCAAGGCGAGAAGAATGAATGGGACGGTGACTAGTAATGGAATCAGTGCAGCGACAAACAGCGCTGCGTAAAAACCGACGAGTTCCCACTTCTCTCCCCTGGTGAGTCGACTGCTGATCCGTAGCGCCTGAATCGGGCCTGCTTTCCGATCAACGACCGCGTAGAGTGTGAAAAAGAACTTCAAAGAAAAGTAAATGCCGGGCACGATGAAAAGCAGAAACGTTAATACTATGATAATTCCGGTAAGAAGTGCTGTTCCAACAAACCGCCAGTAGACGCCGTGCGGTTTGAAAAAGTCGGAAAATGCAATTCGCTTACCCTCTGCCGCCGTGAGCGCATTAAAGGTCAGTCCGACTGCAAAAAAGTACGCGACAAAAAAATATGCAAGAATCGACAGGACAACCCCTGCCAGCAATGAAGCAAGATCTCCTTGCGCTGCAAGTTTTTCACCAGAAAGAGCAAGCACAAGCGTGATGGTGTTCATGAGAATGATTGCCGCAACAAACAGCCACAAAACGGCCGTCGGCTTGCGTGTCGCGGGATCAAACAGTTGCGCCCACGACGCTGCAAACGCATCTCTGATAGAGAAGCCCATATATAATTCCTTTATGATTACCTCAACAGTATAGCTTTATTTCGATTTTTTTGCATATTTTTTCCGCCATTCGACGATTTTGGCATGATTGCCGCCGAGAAGAACTTTCGGAACTTTCTGGCTGCGGAATATCTCCGGTCGGGTATACTGCGGGTACTCGAGCGCGCCCTCGGTGGCATGCGACTCTTCTGACAGCGATGTCACATTACCGATGACACCTGGCATCAGACGCGCAGTCGCCTCAATAACCGCCATTGCGGCAACTTCTCCGCCGTTTAAGACGAACGGGCCGATCGAGATCTCCTCGTCGATAAATTTTTTTATGCGCGCATCAAAGCCCTCGTACCGCCCACAAAGGAAAATAAGCTGGTCATAGCGCTTGGCGAATATGCCGGCACGGCGCTGCGTAAACTGCTTTCCTGATGGCGTCAAAAGTATCACGCGCGAGCGCTTTGTTCGTCGAAGGGACTCGAGCGCAGCAACCAAGGGCTCGATCTTGAGAAGCATCCCAGGCCCCCCGCCGTACGGCTTGTCGTCGACGGTTGCGTGTGTGTCCTTCGCGAAGTCGCGCAGGTTGTGTACGCGAATGTCGATCAGTTTTTTAACTTGTGCCTTTTTCAAAAGACTCTCGTTTTTGAACGAGTCGAAAAAGTCGGGGAAAATGGTGATGATGTCGTAGCGCATATGCGCATATGCTATCACGAGCAAATTGAATACAAAAGACCCCCGCTTCCGGGGATCTCTTTTTTCGATCTAGATCTTGAGGTCATCGACAACGCTGGTGTCCGCCTCCATCGCATCCGCGTACTCGCGGGAGCGGCGCGAGCCTTCCGGCTCGTAGATCTTGAGGTTGACGCGCGCGTTGTTCTTGGCGCCGACAATCTTGAGAAGTGTACGGATTGCCCGTGCCGTCTGGCCCTGGCGTCCGATCACGTATCCCATGTCTGCCGGATTGATGTGGAGGGTGATAAGAACACCCATTTCGTCGATGATGCGCTCCGTCTTCACATCCTCGGGATGTGCAACGATCGCCTTCACGACGTATTCCACAAACTCCTGGTCTGACATCATACTACTTTAACGGTTCAGTTTTTTCTGCACTACGACCTTTTCTCAAGGGCCAACCCTTGTGGTGCGGAACTATTCATTATTTAGTATACCTGAAATGGGCTATTTCGTCAATGAGAGGATTATATTAAAAGCAAAATCGGGGCTGGGAGCCCCGATGGTGCCGGTTTGGTATCATGAATGCCGCTCTATGCCTATTTCTTCTTTCGTTCTGGTCGCTGCAATTTTTTCTGGCTGACAACCGGTGTTTTCGTCCCTGAAATGATATTTTTGGCAATGAGAAGGTTTTTTACACTTGGAGAAAGTTGTGCGCCTTTCCCAATCCAGTAGGTCACGCGTTCAGCATTGATCTGGGCGTCCTTCTCTTTGGAGATGGGATTATACGAACCAAGGATCTCGAGCGCGCGGCCCGCGGTATCCCGCGCCTTTTCCGAGATGATAATCCGGAAGAAGGGAGCATTTTTTTTGCCGCGTCGCGCAAAACGGATAGTAAGCATTGTTTTTAATATTACTCATTCAACCGGGCATCGGCTGGGAGTCAGGCTTTTGAGGAAGCCCAAAAAGCGCAAAATGCCGCAACTAATTGCTCATGGTAGCACCGACCGTCCGAATGTCAAGACTTAAGACGTGCGAGACGCCGTCATCGCCCATGGTAACCCCGTAGAGGATCGTTGCGATGTGCATCGTAACCCGATTGTGCGTGATCACGATAAACTGGGTGCGTTCCGAGAGTTCCTGCAAAATCTCGGCGAGCCGGTTTGCGTTTGACTCGTCCAGGGCGGCATCAACCTCGTCCAGCACGACGAAAGGGGAGGGGTTATTGGAGAGAATGGCACAAATCAGCGCGACCGCCGTGAGCGCTTTCTCGCCGCCGGAAAGCACGGCGATGCTTTTCAGTTTCTTGCCGGGCGGCGTTGCCTCGATATCGATACCTGCGATGTCATCGGCAGGGGCAAACTCTTGATCGCGCGATTCCTCCTCCTCAGTATCTGCCGTCTCGCGCTTCTGCACGATCAGGCGCGCAGAGCCGCCGTTGAAGAGTTTTTTGAAATACTGGTCGAATTTTTTATTGATCCCTTCGAGCGAGGCATCGAATTGCGAACGGATGACCGAGTCAAGATCGGCAATCGCCTCTTTCAGTGAGAGAATCGCCTTTGACAGATCCTCGATCTGGCCTGCCAAGAACTCGTACCGCTCTTTGGTCGCCTCGTATTCCGAGACGATCTCCTCGTCGATCGTCCCGATCTGTTCGAGCTTCCGCTTGAGCCGCTCGATTGCCTCACGCGCAGCGGCGCGATCGCAGGGCGGCGCATCCTTTCTGAATCCAAGCAACGAGGAAAGCGTCTCGGTTTGGCCCGTAAGGGCGACTTCTTGTTCTGCTGAAAGACGGAACTCCTCGATGATTTTCTTCAAGAGATCTTCTTGGTGAGCTTCGGCGCGCGCTTCCTCGCGCTCGACCTCAGAAAGGCGTGCGCGCGCGGACTCGATCTCTTTCTGCTGTGATGCCATGCGTTTTTGCGCATCGAGAAGCGCGGCGTGCGCCTCTTTTTCCCGCGCGAAATACTCGTTCAACTCCCGATTTTGCGCACGCAGCGTTTCCTCAAGTGCGAGAAGCTCTGATGCCAGACTCGTGCGCTCTTGTGCGATTACCTCGGTCGCATTGCTCTTCGGGGCGGACAGCGCGGCGATCTGTGCGCGGACGCGCTCCTCTTCCGCGGCGTTTTGCGCCATACTTTCGCGCGCGGCATCCAGGCGCTGTTCTTCGGCAGCGATCTGAGCCTCGATGCGCTCGCGCGCGCCGCGTACTCGATCGCGCTCCGCTCGCAGCGCTGACACCTCCTCGCGAAGCGTATCCGACTCCTTTGCCTGATGCGGTACAAGGGACTCTTCGATTTTCTTTACTAGTGCGCGAACGCGGTCGATCGCGCGACTGATCCACATCCGCAACCCGCCGTCCTCTTCATTCTCAGCCGGACCGACGGCGATATCGCGCAGTTCAGCAACAATGAACTCGGTTGTCACTCCTGAAGTCGCGGCCAAGCGCCGGCTATAGGCATCTTCGGCGTCTCTCGCACGAGCCTCGGCCGTATCAGCCGCGCTGCGGACCGACACTGCCTCTTCCCGCCGCGCGGCGAGACTCGCGGCGAGCCGCTCAACGTCGAGTTCGAGCGTCTCTCTGCGGCGTCCGATATCTGACAGCTTGCTTTGGAGAACGGCCATCTGGACCTCGCCGCTTTTCTCGTATTCAGCCTGCAAACGCGCGTCCAAGATGGCGATGGATGAGGTGAGTTGATTTTTTTTCTGCACCAGCGCGGCATACGATGCCTGTAACTCATTGAAGCCGCTTCCCGCATCGGTCCGCGAGCGGGCCTCCTTTTCTTCGAACTCTTTTTGCAGCGACGCATAGCCACTCACTAATGCGTCGACGCGTTCGGCATTCTCGGCGTGACGCGCACGCAGCACGGAGGCGTGCTCCTCGGATTCGTTCCACAGGGTCGTGTAATAGTCGGTCAGCAGCGAGCGCAGCTCGTCCTCGGTTGTGCCTCGTTCTTCCAGGCGCTTGATCTGGCGCTGGAAGAAGCGGAGCTTCGGCTCGAGTTCAGCTAATAAGGTCTGGGCTTGCAGCAGATTTTCCCGCGTTGACTTCAGCTTGGCGATGCTCGAGTCCTTTTTCATCTGATACTGCTTCACTCCTGCGGCCTCATCAAAAAAATCCTTCCGGTCCGCGGGCGCAGTGTTGATGATCGAGTCGATCATGCCCTGGCCGATGACGCTGTAGCTCCGTTGGCCGATCGATGCCTGCGCGCACATCAGCGCCACGTCGGAAAGCCGCACCTTGTTCTTGTTCAGGTAGTACTCCGACTCGCCACTGCGGTACAATCGGCGGGTAATGACGACCTCCGAGTAATCAACCGGGAAGGCGCGGTCTTCGTTATTGAAAAAAAGCGACACCTCGCAGTATCCCAGCTGCGCTTTTTTGTCCGATCCGAAAAAAATGACGTCTTCGGATTTTTTGCCGCGCAGCAGCTTCATGCTCTGCTCGCCGAGCACCCAGCGGATCGCGTCGGCAACATTGGATTTTCCGGATCCGTTCGGCCCGACGACAGCCGTAATACCCTTTGCATGATCGGCGGCGGCAGGAAAAAGAAACAGCGCTTTTTGCGCGAATGATTTGAAGCCGTGGATTTCGAGCTTTTGGAGAAACATACGAAGAAATGCGGATCGCGATCGCGTCCGAACCATCTCATCGTAATAAAAAAACGCCCGCCTCACAAGGGGCGGGCATGTGCCCAAGGGCCCGCGGGCGAGATGCTAGAGCTGTCTCCAGCCATCCCAGACCCAGCGGCTCCCGCGGTACGAGAACTGGTTCAGATACTCGGTCGTGACAGCAGGGGCGGCGCCAGAGTAGTAGTACGTCTCGAGAAGATCGTTCCACGTGTACTCGTGACTCTGCCGCCGTACGCGAATGCGCGCCTGCGCCGTATTCACACCTGACGGAAGAATACTGACAATACTCGTTTCTGTCGTGTACTCTACACTCGAACAGCAGTTCGATGTTGGCGCATCGCTTCGCGTCGGCCACCGCGCTGCGATCAGGCTTAAAATTTCTGCCCGATCGGCGTCAGAAAGGATTTGGATGTCCGGCCAGATGGAGAGCGAGGCTGCCTGTGCGGCGGCGTCGGCAACGACTCGGGGATCATCCAGAATGCCCCTATGGCTCACGCCGCGATAGGTAAAAAGCGTTTCGATACGCGGAGACATTCGTTGTCGCTCAGCACCTGTATTGATAACGAGGTTCTCCTTGGTCGACGACGTATCCAGGAGCGACGGGCCTTCGGGGCTAGCCATAATCTGCCCGGCATAATCGCCGATCCCGTCGTTGAGCATTGCCTCGGGAAGCGGATCGCGCGTGTTTCCTGCCATTTGCGGAATGAGCGTGGCGCCGTACCCTAACGCCGTCTCTTCGATCTCAGCCCAGTCAATCCTCGCAAGAGCAGATACGCCGTCCTTCTCAAGTGCGCGCCTGCGGAACTCGGCCGCTTGTTTCTCTGCGAAGGAGGGATTGGTATATCCGGCAAAGACATGCCAATTCCTTTTGGCCGACAGTCCCCGAATCCTTTCCGCCTGTTCGAGTCCGTACAGATAGTTCTCGAGCCGGTTGCCGGCATCATCTGCATAGGTCGGAATCGTATCCATGCCGGGAAGCGTCCGGTATCCGGCATTCGATTGCAAGGTCGTCCGATTGTACTCCGGCCGAAGCTTCATCGGCACAAACAACAGCCCCCAAGTCCGGAACCAAAAATCGCGCGAGGGTGTTTTGGGGCGTATGCCGTCAGTACAGCGCGCAAGAAATCCGTCGGTGAGGAAGGTCTCGTTCATGCGAGACACGAGATCCTTGAGGGGAAGCGAACGCGCCGAGCTGCTGCGCACATCGTAGCGCGCAAGCGTCGCGAGAAAAGCCGCGAACTCAACCTGGCCGCCATACCGCCGGGAAAAAAGTTCGGCGACTTTCTGAATGAACGCAAAGTCGACGCCGCGATTGATTGGGGTAAACATCTGGATACCGATCACTGTGTTTTTTTCGCCCAGCAGCACTTCGATGAGTCGAGCGACATTGCATCCCGCGCTATGGCAGCGAAGGAGCGTCCGTTGATTGCGCCGCCGTATCTCTTTGACAGCATCGGTTACGGCAGGCTGGAGGTCGGGCTCGCGCGAATCGCGGGTTACGCGAACACTATCAAAGTCATTGCCAATCTGTGCGCGAAGCGCAGCGTCGTGCGCCCCCCATCGTCCGTCGGGAAAGTGCTCGCTGTTGTGTCCGTCGAGATTTATGACCAGCAGCCGGTCGCCAGGCGAGCCAAGCGACTCAGTGGCAATACCCTCGGTGGACCATGGCTCTTTCGAGAGAACTTTCCGCGCCGACTGAATCGTCCGAATGCCCGGCGCAGCACCCGATGGCAGTGAGGGAAGACGGAACTCCTCATCAAACGGCACGGCAACGGGACCGAATGTGAGCCGATAGATTGCAGGTGCAAGTTCAAGTCTTGCCTCCGACGATGCAGTTGCAATGATCGCGCCGGGAACCATCTCGAACTCGCCATAAAGCCCTTGCTGCCGATAGACGGCAATACTCGCCAAGGGCTGTGTCGTGCGTACAGTCACGCGCGAGACTCCGCCCTTTGCACTCTCTACCTTCAACTCTTCCGCAAATGGGAAAAGAATGGATTGGTCTGCGCCGAGCGCATGCACTGACACGTCCGGATCATCAGAAAAGGCTGCTGCGATCGCTGAGTTGGTTGTTGGTTGATCTGACTTCTTCGACTCTGTCGGCGTCTGTCCAGCCTTGTTTGTGGCATGATCCGAACGACCATCCTGCTGGACGGATGACTCAGCAGAACTCGAAGAGGGAGAAGCGGGTATCTGAAGAGCGCATGAAGCAAGCGCTGTTGCGGCAACTCCGTATGCAAGAAATCGTTTCACTGCCGACTCCTTCTTTTATTGTCGAGGTGCTTTTTGGACCCTGTGACTATACATGAGCTTGTAGCGACCTTCAATCATGAAACGTTTTATATGATATAAAAGGCTTCCATTCCATGCCTTTTCTTCAGGTGGTAGCATATGAAACTCATCAGACGCACCGTCATCGCACTGCTCTGCACATCGCTTGCCTCTCCCGGATACGTGAATGCCGAGGAGTCGGCATGGCGGTCATTTGTGCAAGGCTGGATCTATCCGGGTGCGCCGGCATGCGATGCCGGAAAGGAAATAGCGGACGGACGCGTTCTTCATGTTCTCAAGGCCGAGTATTACCGTTTGAACGATGCCGGAAGGCTTGTTCTGCGCACGGCTTCGCGTGACGGGTGCAATGGGTACTCGGCAGCAAACGCTGCCGCGGTCAAAAAATTCTCGCAGCACCAGTACGTGACCGTATCAGGAGGAACGATCGGCATGCGCGCAATGACATCAAACGCAACGCTCCGCACGCAAGCGGTCTCTGCGCTGACGACGTTCATCCGCGCGATCGGGTTTTCCGGCGTCGAGCTGGACTTCGAGGGTTTCGGCTCGTGGACCGCGGCCGATTATAGAAATTACAAACAGTTCGTGCGCGAACTCGGAGAAGCGCTGCATGCGGACGGACGCCGCCTACTCGTCGATGGGCCGCCGATCTCGAATCAGACCGAACAGGGATACTATCAGTGGCGTTACGAAGATTTCAATGCGCTGCCGGTCGATCAGATCGTGGTTATGGCGTACGACTATCAATACGATTACGGAGCCGGGTCACCGGTGGCGCCAAACGCGTGGGTTGTCGGCATTATCCGCTGGGTGAAACAGCGCATTCCAGATACGGATCGGATTGTGATTGGGATGCCGTCATATGGCTATCACGGATTTACGGGCCAGTACCGCATCACCATCGACACCCTCGAACAGTCGAAGCAATTTCCCGGTTTCACGACAGCGCGCCGCGACCCGATTTCGCATGAGATGCATTGGCAAAGTGGCGACACGAGTTACTTCACTCAAGACACGATAAGTCTCAACCGTAAACGAGAACTCATCGAATCCGAAGGCATCAAACATATATCAGTCTGGCATCTCGGCGGTAATGCCTGGTTTTCCGGAAAAACCGAGCCAGGAGCAGCACCGCCGTCAAATACCTGTCCCTGCCCGACGGTCTTTGAGTCTGAAAATGTCTTCGATTCGGATCCCGCGCTCGAGGAAGATAGAGCTCTTCCGACTGAAATGCGGGAATAGAAAAACGCCCGGGATGTGCCCGAGCGTTTTTATGTATAAGTAATTACTGATCACTTTCGCAGCAATCCTCCCCACTCAACAAGCGTGAAACCGCGACGAGGAATGCTGGAAAGTTTTTGCGGAGGAATATCGATTTTTTGCTCAAGACCCTCGAAGTCCAAGAAGATGCGGATCGATGTGTCTGGCTGTGGCGAGACGGCCAGCGGAGCAAGCGTATCCATCTCCCGCGTGCCGAACCAGGTCAGTCGCACATACGGCGTTTGCGGCATGCGAGGAAGCCAGAACTCAAGAAAGTCTGCGGCTTCTTTTTCATTCAAACCGAGATGTCTCAAGTGAGAGCGCATTGTTGTTTCGATATGCGCACGTTCCACAACAAAGCCGGAAGAGACTTCAGGGTATAATCCATGGCCGAGGCCTTCCCAAAAAAGCGAGTCATACCGTACTCCGTCGCGCGTCACGAGTGTGCCGTCCGGATAGGCGCGCACGGTCCAGCCGTTGCCGTATTCCGGTTCTGAAACCGTGATATCGGCGCCGACTGCTACTGATACGTCGGTCGGCGTCTGTGGATAGAGGTAGATCACCGGCTTGCCGCACTCGACCGCCGGCCCGTAGCGCGTGTTGTTATAGAGAAGCACGCGCCCCAGCGAATCCTTGAATGCGACAACTGGATGTTTCTTCAGCCATGCGCCGTACGAAGGCACACCGCCCTCTTCCTCGCGATACGCCGCCATTTCCTGATACGCCTCATAGATTTTTTTTAGCAGAGGATCGTTTGTATTCGCAAACTCATATACAGGACCTGCCGGCGTGGTCCCTGTTGCCACGAGCCCATCCAAAGAGCCGCCTGTGCGAATGGGTGTGTCCGCCCGAGCGCCGCAGCCGCCAGTCGCGATCGCCTGATACCCATCTTCATTCTTACTTCCATCCGCCCAGGTCGCAGATAATACCATATCGTCATTCATGATTCCGACATCGACACTATAATCGACTGCCATGCCATTTGCTTTTCGCAAAACAAAGGATTGTGCAGTCACGCCAGGAAGATCTTCGACGTCTGCAATGTCTGCGGAGTGAGAATACAGCATGCCGTACGGGAATTCTGATATCTTTTCCAATTCCTTCTGTGACCAATACGACTCTTCGGGAATTTCCCCATACCCCGCGTACGTTCGGAACTCTAAATCTTTGTATAAGAACGTCTCCGGTACGCGCAGATCTGCATATCCGCTTTCGCGATCGATCGGAACGCCTTCACTCAGTTTAAACGAACTGTACTCGCCAAAAAGATCCGGCGAAGATGCGCGCGCGATGAAGACATATCCGTTTGGCCGCTTCTCAAAAAATCCGTAGTCCTTGCACGTGCCCATACACATTTCCTCTGCCTCTGCGACAATGATGTCCATACCATCACGCCTTCCGGTAAGGAAATAGGTGATAACTCCTTTTTCTGCAGTATCGACAGTATCAATGATAAGTTTCAGATCTTCGTCGATCTTTTTCGGAAAAGGGAGCCACGAAACATTCCGCACCTCCTTCTCTGACTCCTCTTCCGGATTCTTCTTTTTGTTATCGGATTCTGTCGATGGAGTAGATGGCGTCACCACTTCTCTCTTTTCTTCTTGTAGTACGGAAGACTTTTCCTTTTGAAAAAAATAGTACGCGACAGCGCCGCCGCCGACAACCGCTCCGGCAAGACAGGTCAGAACTGCTACCAGAATATATTTTTGCATGCTCGAAGTCATAGGAAGTGACAATTATTCTTACTCTCTTAGCGTATCGGAAAAAAGAGCGTGGCGCCATACTCTGTCGCGCGGACGTATTGGCGCGCGCCGCTATACAGATCTTCGAGAATCCTCTGCTTCTCTGCACCACGCAACAACTCAGGTTTCATGTCACGCGAGCGGTGGGGAAGCGCAAACAACTCAAGGCCTTCGTCAGTGAAGCGTCCGGCGACGAGAAGCCCTTCCTGTGTGCGAGGAGAAAACAACTGGTCGAATACGAAGTTGCCGAGCGAATAGATGATCGGCCGTCCGCGATAGACCTCCATATCCTGAATCACGTGCGGGTGCGCGCCAATGACGGCGTCGGCACCGGCATCGATCCAAGCGCGCGCCAAGCGCTCTTGCTGCTCGGAGTGGCGCGCAGCGTATTCCACGCCCCAGTGCGGCATGATCAACACGCGCGCATTCGGATCTTTCTTCATAGCGCTGATCATTGGCGTAATATCGGGAACCTGCGGCACAAGCGCATGCATGCCAATCAAGTGCAGTGTAAGGCCTTCACCTTCAATACGGAGAACATGCTGCTCTGTCGCGGTTAACGGATCGCCGAACGTGGACAGATTCGCCTCACGCAAGATCGTTCGTGTTGTTTCCAACCCCTCTACTCCAAAATCTCGCGCATGGTTATTGGCGAGGCTGACAGCGTCAAGGCGAAGAAACTTCAGCGCCTCGATACTGTTCGGTGAAAATCGGAACCGGAGATTTGTCGGTCGGATGTCGCTGGGGACAGGCGTGCGACTGATCGTCCCCTCCAAGTTCGCAATGGCCGCATCGACGCCCCAGAACACGCGATCGCCCCATCGCGAAAAAATCTCTGTCGGCGCTGAACCGTACCGATGCCCGACCAGACGACCCAGCATAACATCGCCGGCAATGGCGAATGTCACGCCTCGCTCAGCCACGGCGCCGCCGCCCTCCTGGTACCACCCAAATATGTGCGTGGTTGTTTCCATGTCGGGATTGCGGGCGAGCGCACCGCTGTTCGTATGAGCGAAGAGATGGAAGTTGTCAGCGTTCCGTCTCGTTGCCCAGCGAGCCAGAAGACTGAGTGTTGCAGGCGAGTCGGCTTCCGCTTTCGCCAAGAGCGTGTCTGCATCCCGACGAATGAGTGCGCGCAGAGAAAGCTCATCATGAAGATGCGCAAGGAGAGCGGGCTGGTAGTGGGAAAAGTCGACAGACGCGATCAAGAGGCAGTCCGCACATGCGGCATTGAGTGCGGCGTATGTTTTTTCAACCTCTTTTTCTTGAGCGGCCGCGCTCAAAAGAATCGGCACGATTTCGGCATCGGGAAACGTGCGCTTGATGTCGGCAAGAATAAGTTTGACCCCATGCTCGTTCGCAAAGCTCTCCGGTTCAATCGCGGCGGCGCGCCTAGACACGAGCGCATCAATAACCTCTGTGTCAGGCGTAATCTCGCCAAGTGACGTGCGCCAGGTTTGCGCGCTCGTCTGGACGAGAGCGCGTCCTGCCTCGAAGTGGTTTGGCGAGACGAGAATAACGGTTTTTGGCCTCTGTGAAACAGGGGTTCGTTTTGAGATTTCGGCAAACAGGGCCTCGCGGCGATCACGCACGATGTCATGGTGGGGAACGACGATGCCAGCAATGTGAGGAAGTATCTCTTTCTGTCCCTCGCGCGGTTGGCGCGGTGTCTTTTCAACAACCTCTCCGCGAGAGACAGTCTCTTCCGGAGCGCGGAGGGGGTTTTGAATGACAAAAAATGAGATGCCCCCAAGTGCGAGCAATACTACGGCTGGCTTTAAAAAATGATCCATGCGCCACGTGATTAATGGCCTATACTACCGCAGACCCCGAAACCGTCAAGCACAAGCATTTTCGGGATTCAAACTGCCTCATTGGCAAAAAACATGCGGTATCCTAGGATGAAGTGTACTATGAACAGCGTTCTCGCGCATCATTGGCACACAGTAACAGCGCTCCTTGTTGCCGGTATTTTTTTTCTCATGACCGGGCTCTTTGTTGCGCACCTGCACGGCGGCGGATTTGCAAAGTTCGCTTCCCCGGACGAGTCTGCAAATTATTTTTTCGCACGCCACTACGCCGAGACCGGACAGCTCTCCTTTTTTGAGCCGCGCAACGTCGGTACGGGCGACCTTATCCGCACGCGCAGTATTCGAAGCGACAACGGCACCGTCAAACCAGTAAGTTTTTTGGGGCTGCCGCTGATATACGGAACGCTCGGTTCGCTTGTTGGCGTGCAGGCGATCCCGTATCTCACCCCTCTGTTCGGAAGTTTGGGCATTCT
>CAZUKY010000017.1:0-13742 GCA_964621085.1 uncultured Gammaproteobacteria bacterium
CCAAGGTTTACCGTGTCGCCAGGCATGATCATCTCAGTCCCTTCCGGAAGCGCGATCTCGCCCGTCACATCGGTCGTGCGGATGTAAAACTGCGGCTTGTAGCCCTTGAAAAACGGCTTGTGGCGACCGCCCTCTTCCTTGGAAAGGATGTAGACTTCCGCCTCAAATTCGGTGTGCGGCTTGACGGAACCCGGCTTTGCGAGAACCTGGCCGCGCTCCACCTCGTCCTTCTTAGTTCCGCGGAGCAGGAGCCCGGCGTTGTCGCCGGCGCGGCCTTCGTCGAGCTGCTTGTTGAACATCTCGACGCCGGTCACGGTCGTCTTGATCGTGTCGCGGATGCCAACGATCTCGACTTCCTCGCCAACTTTAATGATGCCGCGCTCGATACGGCCGGTCACGACCGTACCGCGGCCTTCGATCGAGAAGATGTCCTCAACTGGCATCAAAAACGGCTTGTCCGTTTCGCGCTGCGGCTCGGGAATGTGCTCGTCGAGCGCCTTGAGGAGGTCAAGAATCGGCTGCGATGCCTCAGGATTGCTCGGATTTTCCAGCGCCTTCAGTGCGGAACCGCGGATAATCGGCGTGGTGTCGCCCGGGAACTCGTACTTCTTCAAAAGATCGCGAACCTCCTCTTCAACCAGATCGATAAGCTCCTGGTCTGCGACCATGTCAACCTTGTTGAGGAAAACGACAATATACGGAACGCCGACTTGGCGTGCCAAAAGGATGTGTTCACGCGTCTGGGGCATCGGACCATCGGTCGCGGAAACAACGAGAATTGCGCCATCCATCTGCGCGGCACCGGTGATCATGTTCTTGATGTAGTCGGCGTGGCCCGGACAGTCGACGTGCGCATAGTGGCGCGTCTGACTCTCGTACTCGACGTGTGCGGTGTTGATCGTAATACCGCGCGCCTTTTCTTCCGGCGCGGCATCGATCTGGTCGACGCTCTTATCCTGCGCGGTGAGGCCATGAGCGGCGAGAACCTTCAAAATCGCTGCCGTCGTCGTCGTCTTCCCGTGGTCGACGTGGCCGATGGTTCCGACGTTGACGTGCGGCTTTGTACGCTCAAATTTGTCTGCCATACTATTGATCAAAACTAATATTTAAGATTTTAAAACACAAATAAAAAATACCAGCTACGAGCCGACCGACTGCTCATGCCCGTTTTGCTCTCTACTATACGGGTTTTCAGACGGTGCGTCCAGTATATCATAGCCGTCAGCGCTGTCAACAGTACCTTGGGCTTGCTGCCGGGATTTCCACAAAGCAATCTCCCGGTTGATCCGCGCAAGCATCTCGTCCTCGCTCAAACTCCCGATATCCTCCTTATTTTCAACCATTTTCCGATAGTCTTCAAAGTTTTGAACGACAAACGCCTCACCAGAGGGCAAAAGCGCTATGACTGTATCCCCGGTCCGCGCGGCGAAGGCACAAATGTCGTCGAGGCTGTATTTTTTCATAAAAAACACTTATCCCCACTTCTTTTCGAATCGGGGATGACAAACACGATGATTATAGTAAATGATTTTCTTAAAAAGGCAAACGGGCGCCCGCACATATCCTTCTGTATAAAAAACCACGGCCTCCGTGCATGCACGAAGGCCGTAAGGCGGTAAGGGCCCAGTTAGCTGGTATCGAAGCCGTTTCTCATGATGGGCGGGAGGCTAGCCGGCTGCGGCGGGGTGCCGTATAAGGAGCATCACTTTTTTAGGCTCAAAAGGATGCCCTGAGCGATAATCCAAGAATTATTCGCTATGGCAATCAAGGCGACGAGGCCGCCCAGAGCCAAGAACCGCCAGAACCACTCGCGTTCATACACGACATAGCCAATAGAAGCTAAAAAGAACAGAATCGCTGCCGCGACACACCATGTGCTTATTTTGAGGCTCTTCTGGGCATCCTCTAACTTATCCATAGCCTCTTCCTTTCGTGGCCATAAGCATCTGCCGATTCATGCGAATATAGTATCCGTACAATGTGGTGTCAATATTCGAGGCTTGTTCCCACGATAAGAAAAGAGAGCGTATCAAGCTCTCTTTTCTCTATGTATCCTTCCTTTTTCTCTATGTATCAAGAAATATCTCTACTTCGTCTTCGCAACAAGGGTCTCGACGATATTGCGCGGGACCTGCTCGTAATTCGAGAACTCCATGCTGTAGCTCGCGCGGCCTTGCGTCATCGAGCGGAGCTGGGTCGCGTAGCCAAACATCTCGGCAAGCGGAACGATCGCGTCGATAACCTTCGTGTTGTTGCGATCGGTCATCTCGCGGATCTGTCCGCGCTTGGAGTTGAGGTCGCCGATCACGTCTCCCATGAACTGCTCTGGCGTGACGACCTCGACTTTCATGACAGGTTCCAATACGATGGGCTGCGCCTTTTTGCACGCCTCCTGGAAGGCAAAGGATCCTGCCATCTTGAAGGCAGCCTCGGATGAGTCTACCTCATGATACGAACCGTCATAGACGGTCGCCTTCACGTCAATGACCGGGTACCCGGCAGTAATGCCGCGGGTAAGCGCCTCTTTCACGCCTTTTTGAATCGCAGGAATAAACTCTTTTGGAATCACGCCGCCCTTAATCTCGTCAACATACTCAAATCCCTTGCCGCGCTCCTGCGGTTCCACGCGAAGCCAGCAGTGGCCATACTGACCGCGACCACCGGACTGGCGGATGTACTTCCCTTCTCCCTCGGCCGTCGTAAGAATGGTTTCTTTGTATGCGACCTGCGGCTTGCCGACATTGGCTTCCACCTTGAACTCGCGCTTCATGCGGTCGACGATAATCTCGAGGTGCAGCTCACCCATACCCGAGATGATGGTCTGGAGCGTCTCCTCGTCGGTACGCACGCGAAAGGTCGGATCTTCTTCAGCAAGCTTTTGGATGGCAACACCCATCTTTTCTTGATCGGCCTTGGTCTTGGGCTCGATGGCAACCGAGATAACCGGTTCCGGAAAGGTGATTGACTCAAGCATCACTGGCTTATCGGGATCGCAGAGAGTATCGCCCGTGAAGGTGTTTTTCAGTCCAACCGCCGCGCCGATCTCGCCGGCATAAATCTCTTCGATATCCTCCCGATCATTTGCGTGCATGCGCACGATGCGACCGATGCGCTCTTTGTCGCCCGAGGTGGTATTCAGTACGTAGGATCCCGCCTTGAGCGTGCCCGAATAGACGCGGAAAAAGCACAGCTTTCCGATAAAGGGATCAGCGGCGATCTTGAACGCGAGCGCGCAAAACGGCTCGGCGTCGTCGGCATTGCGAACAATCTCAACATCGGCGTCGTTGGGGTGGGTACCCGCGACCGGCGGAATGTCCAGCGGCGAAGGCAGATAGTCGTTGACCGCATCAAGCAAAAACTGAACGCCCTTGTTTTTCAGCGCGCTGCCGCAAAATATCGGAACGATCGTGCGCGCGATCGTCGCCTTGCGCAAGACGCGCTTCAGGTCTTCGAGTGCAATCTCTTCTCCTGCCAAGTACTTATTCATGAGATCCTCATCGTTTTCGATGATCGCCTCGATGAGCGCATGGCGGTACTCTGCCGCCTTTTCTTTCATGTCATCAGGAATATCCGCCTCTTCGATCTTCGTGCCCATGTCGTCGTGGTAGATGTAGGCGCGCTGGGTAAGCAGATCGATAATGCCGCGGAAGTTCTCCTCGGCCCCGATGGGCAGTTGCGCCGGATAGGCCTTTTTGGTCAGGCGATCGTGGATCGACTGCACGTCTTTGTAAAAATCAGCGCCCATGCGATCCAGCTTGTTGATAAAGCAAATGCGCGGGACGTTGTACTTGTCCGCCTGATGCCAGACTGTCTCGGACTGCGGTTCGACGCCGGCAACGCCGTCAAAGACGACAACCCCGCCATCAAGGACGCGCAAGCTGCGCTGCACCTCGACCGTGAAGTCGATATGGCCGGGAGTGTCGATAATATTGAAGCGGTGCCCTTTCCAAAAACAGGTGATCGCGGCAGCCGTGATGGTGATGCCGCGCTCGCGCTCCTGTTCCATCCAGTCGGTCGTCGCCTCGCCCTCGTGCACTTCCCCGATCTTGTGCTTCTTTCCCGTATAAAAAAGCACGCGTTCGGTTACGGTCGTTTTTCCCGCATCGATGTGGGCGATAATTCCGATATTTCGCGTTTTTTCTAATGAATATTCTCGAGGCATAAGTGAGCTGCTCAGTACGAAACGTCCGAGCGTGTCAATGGTAAGTGGAGTGGTCGCCTATCTGCGCTTTTTGGAAAAACGCGCGAAGTGGGCGAATGCGCGATTCGCCTCCGCCATGCGGTGGACGTCGTTGCGCTTCTTCATGGCATCGCCCTCCTTGTTGAAGGCGCCCATAAGCTCATTGGCGAGTTTTTCAGCCATCGGGCGGCCTTTCTTGTTCCGTGCAGCCGCCAAAAGCCAGCGGAACGCCAGCGCGTACTTGCGGTCGCCGCGAACCGGGATCGGTACCTGGTAGTTCGCGCCGCCGACGCGCCGCCCGCGCACCTCGATAAGTGGCATGACGTTCTTAATCGCCTCATCAAAGACATCAAGCGGGGCGATATTCATTTTTTTCTCCATGATTCCAAAAGCATCGTACACGATATCTTGCGCAACGGACTTCTTGCCGCACTCCATGACGTAGTTGATGAACTTAGCAACGGTCGTGCTTTGGTACTTCGGGTCGGGAAGAATCTTTCGTTTTGGTGCTGGTTTTCCACGCATACTTCAAAAGAATTTTATTTTGCTGCCTTCGGCCTCTTTGCGCCGTAGAGCGAGCGGCCCTGGCGACGCGAATCAACGCCAGACGTGTCATACACGCCGCGCACGATGTGATAGCGAACGCCGGGAAGGTCTTTCACGCGCCCGCCGCGAATCAGAACGATCGAGTGCTCCTGCAGGTTGTGCCCGATACCCGGAATGTAGGCCGTCACCTCCATGCCATTGGAAAGGCGGACCCTGGCGATCTTTCGGAGCGCCGAGTTCGGTTTTTTCGGAGTCGTGGTCGTCACTTTGAGACATACCCCGCGCTTGAACGGGCTGTTAACGGCGGTGCGCTTGCGGCGAAGGGTATTCAAAACGCTCTCCAGTGCCGGAGATTTCGACTTGGAGACGATACGCGTGCGCCCTTTTCGGATAAGCTGGTTGACTGTTGCCATACTTTATTTGGCTCTCAAACGTTTTAATGAATTTAATTTCTTTTTAAAATAAACAAAAAACTGCCGTCAGCCCCCTGGAAAGAGGCCACACGAAAGCAGCTATTCTTTCGCTTTTATGTGTATAAAACAAAGTATACCCTCAGACCATGCGACTGTCAACAGCGCTACGAAACAATTAAGCCTCGGCAGGTGTGGTGCCGAGGCAAAAATCGAATGGATTGCGCACGCGCGTCAGCCTCGAAGCTCTCCAGTGACAGCTCGCCAAAATTTTTCATAGACCCGTGCAGCGCCATTCTCCAGCGCAGTGAAATGCATCCGATTCCAGCGTGTCTCGACGATCTCTATCCATCTATCGCCCTGAAGAAACTCGAGATAGATGGGGACATACACATTCGCTCCACGCTGATATGCATAGATCGCGCCCCGATGGTCGATCTCTGGCAACTCACGAACGCGATATGAATCGCAGAAGTCGTACTGAAGAAAAGGACGCTGAACGCGTACTTGTCCGGTCTGAGGATCAAGGATCTGAAAATTCACCTCGCGCTCCTCATTTTTTAGGGATTGTACAGTGACGCACTGGCCGCTGCCGTTGTCCTCGAACAATATCGTGCCGCAAGCGGTGCACTGGATCGTGAAACAGGAATTGTCGATGAAGTGAACATCAATGCCGAATGCCTTCGGTGCTGGCACGGGAATAATACCCATACCCCTCCTTTCCTAACATATCTCCACTTCCTCCTTCTGCTAAGAAGACTCCGTTATCCTGTATCACGACTATCTTTGTGTCAACCCTGTGGATCCAGACTTGTAAAAAGGATTGGGCTGTACAATGATAGAACTATATGGAATATCACGCTTCGCAGGAATATTTTCAGCTCGCGGCCGAGGAGGAGATGCTCGATGAGCTTCAGTCGACGGCATTCGCGAAAAGCAAGCCAAAAATGGATGAGTATGTCGCGATTCACGGCACTGACGTAATCGAGGAGGATCTGGATGAGCTCATGGAGGTCGAGGAGCGCTTCACGCGCGGCATAAACACAGAAATGGCGAAGCGTCTCGAGCTCCTCTGCGGCATGCACATCGAGCGGTCAGGAGTCCTTGGCCCCGAGGCCCGCGCCTATCAGACGCATGACTACGACGACTATCTCAACCATTGCGACTTCATCGTCGAGTTGCCGACCGCTCACCCGCCGCCCCTGCGGTTTGCCATCGACGTGACGCTCTCCACCGACAAAGCGGTTATCAAGGATAAAATCGAGCGGTCCTTCAAACTGATCGCGAAAGGAAGATTCAATCCGGTCAAATATTTCAAAGGAACGGACGGGAATGGGAATGAGTGGAAAGGCGCGATCGAGGTTCCGCGCTTTACAGTCGTTGTCCCACCCGACGCAATGGAACGGTTTTGGAACGGCGAGGCGCGCGCCCGCGGCAGGCAGGCATGGCTCAAGGAAGAGGGCGGCTCTCTCACGCCGGAATGAAGGCGCAGACTGCGGGATTCAAAAAGCTTGGCGCGGATCGGCTGATGGCGTTTGCCCGCGAGTTCCGCGAGGCGCTTCTCAAAGATATCGACGGGCAGATCGCGCATATTGGCGGCGCGTCATCGCAAAACCCAAGGTATCAAGAACTTGCGCGCGTCAGGGAGGTCATCGCATCACTGGAATGAACCGAATAAAAGAAGGGGGCCGATCGCGTGATCGGACCCCCGGCGGGTGCAAAGAGCTATGAAGCTGAGGCAGGATCGGGGGCGGGGTTGCTCTCCTTTTTTTCTTGTTCCTTCAAGAGCTCGGCGCGCGCCTTTTCCGCAAGCGCGGTACCCTCGCGGATGCCTTCGGCAAGATCCGTGTACGGCTTTTCGAGATCCGCTTCCTCGAGCTCCGGCTCAGTATCGCGATGAGTGAATTTTTCCCCTTCCATAGGTATTTTCCTCTCTTCCTTTTAGGAAAAGGTGGAATTTGATGGTATGCTGCCAGCCATCTGGCACGTCTGCATTCCTCAGTATACAGACGTATAACCTGTTTGCAAGGTAACAAAATCTTAGGTGCTCAGCAGCGCTCCCTTTTCTCGAACCGGCTTGAGTCCGATCTTTTGCATGCTGTCGATGAACTCTTTTTGAATCTCATGCGTCACGGCAAGAGAGTCCAGGTCGACCCACTCCCCTTCTTCATGATGATTCCCAGACAGCGCCTGAGAAACGATGCACACGCTGCCCATTGCGGCGAAATATCTGCCATCATGCGTGCCGCACTCGCTCGCCGATTGCACACGCGCGCCCAAATGCCGTTCGGAGATTTTCGCATACAGGGCGATTGCCGGATGGGTTTCGTCGATGCAGACCGGAGCGCTTGACTGCACCAAGGTCACGGCTGCGTCTGGCATGAGCGACTGGATAAAGGACGTCATCTCTTCTGCGCTGCGCGCATCCGTCAGTCGAATATCAAGAGAAAGTGTTGCGCTTTCCGGAACGACATTGTGGGCGACGCCACCCCGAATGACGCCGAGATTACAGGTTTCCTCCCAATCGCTATCGCAGTAGCCGTACTGTTTTGAAAAGTGCTCCTGAATAATTCGGTACTGATCCAAAAGACGCTCAATGGCGTTTTTCCCGTTCCACGGCCGCGACCCGTGGCCCGCGATGCCCTGCGCAGATACCTGGATATGCGCCATGCCTTTGCTTCGCGTGACGATGACAGCCGGGTCGCCGCCGGCATCCGGCACCAAGACCGTATCAGCGCGATAGCCGCACTCGTTCACGAGATAGCCAACACCATCCGCTCCGCCGACCTCTTCGTCAGAAACCAGCATCAACCCCAGCCGGGGCTTCTGCTCCTGTTTGGCAAAGTGGCACATGAGATGAATCATCGAGACGACGCCATCCTTCATATCGCCGCTGCCGCGCCCATAGAGACGGCTGTCTTCCATTCGCGGGATGAACGCCTGTTCTGAACCCTCAACCACGTCCACGTGCCCCAACAGCAGCACATCAAAATGGCGCGTATCCTCAAAGGAAGCGACAAGGGACGGCTTGCCATTGCGCTCAAAACGTTCGATCAGTATGCCAGTGTCGCCTGTCAGTCGCTCATGGGCAAAGTCGATTGCCGCACACAACTGATCCGGCCGATCTGCCGTGCTGCGAATCCGGACAAGCTCTTCAAGTTCCTGACGGAAAAGGTCGTTCATAGAAGCTTTGGCAGGAAGGTGTTAGTGCTAGGGAAACGGGATGCCGAACAATTCGCCGACAAAGATGTTGACCCCAAAGATGAGCGGTCCGAGAATATGAAGCTGCGAATCAAGAACGATGAACGCCAGAAATATGAAAATCGCGTTCCGCTCCAGAAAGGCCTGAAATCCTTCCCCATTCCGATGAAGCAGGCCGGAGAGCACATGCGAGCCGTCCAGGGGCGGAATTGGAAGAAGGTTGAAGACGGCAAGGGCGATGTTCACTGCGATCATCGTTCCCAAAAACGTCATGAGGTAGGTATCCAACGGTACGGCGCCAAGCGTGAACTTGAACGCAAGCGCAGCTCCGATACAGAGAAGAATGTTGGCAAACGGTCCCGCGATGCCGACGAGCAGCGGACCCCAGCGCTGGTTTTTCAGATTGTACGGATTGAACGGCACCGGCTTTGCCCAGCCGATCAAGAACTGCGTCTGCAGCAGAATAAGAACGCCGGGAACCAGGATCGAGCCGATCGGATCGATATGCGCGATCGGATTGATCGTCAGCCGCCCGTTCGCGCCCGGCGTCCGATCCCCTTGCAGCGTCGCTGACGCCGCATGAAAAAACTCATGGAATGATACGGAAATAAGAAGGACAATGACCTGAATAATGACAGGAAATGCGCCCGCTATTGCCTCATTCATACGATAGTGCTATACTCAAACACGCATCGAAAAAGGTGTTTTTTCGATGTATTTATTTTGTGTACCGCAAAAGGACACTTCGTACAGCCTACCATTTCGAATAGAGTAACTCAAGATATACCGCTATGGCCCGCCAATGCAACTTCTGCCTGCGCAGCTCAGCCAAAGCCGTCAGCCGCAGCCACTCAAACATCGGCACGCTCCGCCGCCAGCGCGTGAACGTGCAGAAAAAGACGATTCAAGGCGTCTCGGTCGCAATCTGCACAAAGTGCATCAAGACCGTAAAAAAGAAGATGCCCGCACTGCTTACGACAAAGGAGTAGCGGCAAAATCAAAAACAGGCTTGAAGGCCTGTTTTTTGCTATCATGCCTCTTTAAGTTTACCCAAAAGAAGTTCTTTCATTCTGCGAATGTTTGAGACATGCCACGGATAGATTTCAATCAAGGAAATGTTGAATTGTTTGCAAATTTCCTTTTTCTTTCGCGCACTCCTATCATACGAGGATATATTTTGCTGTGCCAAACCAAAGTACTCGATAAAATATTTTCCAACCACGAAATCAACCGTAAATTTGTTACTGTTTGGGTACTTCAAATTCCGTTCATGCGATATTCCGTTTTCAAAAAGAAAGTTATCGATGACACTCTCCGTCAGCGAATCGCATTCATGACCATCTGTCGCAATGTAACGCTTCGCAAAAATAACCTTGTTAGGCTCAAATCCGGCGGCAATGATTGCTTTGTTCCAACTTCCGAAGAGACGCCGAAACGCATAGTTATGGCGGAATTCTCGTTTTAATGGCACTCTCCCGTAAAGGCCTACATACTCCTGTATTTCTCCAATAAGAGAGTCTCTGGTATATTTGCGTGAATACTCACGCTTCTTCAAATACGCACGAAGCCGCTTTTTTCCAGTTTCACTCATCCCAGCTCGCCTTTTATATATTGCGAGTCGCTGAAGATCTGTAACCGAAACACCGTCCGTCCATGCAGACACCGTGCCTACACTAGCTCGGACAAATGAAGCGATTTCTCGATGTGTTAAGCCCCACGAACGCAATTCCTGTGCGAGCATGCGAACACTTGGCGAGTGCAGTTTTGGCATGCATTGCCTTGATTATTTATCTTTTCTATTATACCATAAAACCACTGTTTTTTTCGGGCCGTAGTGTACCGGTAACACACTTGCATGGGGTGCAAGTAACAGCAGGTTCGACTCCTGTCGGCCCGACCAATGAAACGTCTCGCGAGAGGCGTTTTATTGTTTTCTGCTGATCAGTCGTTATAGAGCCCTCTTCCCGTATTTACAATAACGATATTTGTGTTGTGAAGTCGCTCTGCTGTTTGCTTATTTTCACACTCAAACAGATACTGGGCGAGACCCGCTGCACCGGAAGGCTCGCTGCGGATGCCGGAATCCTGGAAAATCTGATAGGCGGTTTGTATGTAATCTTCCGGCAGCGCCTCCACGCATGTATTCCGTCCTGTCATTTCTAAATTCCGCGCTGCGCGAATATCTTTGTCTTCAAAAAGCACATACGGAGAAAAATCAGCAAAAAGCTTATCTGCTTTTGTACTCCGATTTTTCGGCGTTCCGCCGTGAATACTGATTGATATTACTTTCTCAACAGGAGCCGTAAGACGCGGATCGGGCGCCTTTCGCTCTTGAAACGACCGGTCTTGCCACGCAAGATAGTTTTCAAACACCCGTCCGGATCCATAGGGAACGTAGATGTGATCAGGGCACTCATTGAATGTCTCGTGTACATGCCAATCATAATAAACGATGTCAGGGCGAAACGGTATTCCTGTCATGGAAGTGAGATCAACACCGCCGTGATTATTGGACATTTCGAGAAGCTCTTCCCCGGTGAATGCTCTGTCTGAAAAGTCAACTTGATAAATATCTGCGCGAAGGGAACGCAATACCGATAAACGATCAGTTGAAATATCTGAGCCAACGATAATCTTTGGCGGGGGAAGTTTGAATTTTTCAAAACATGCAGCAATCGCCCGACCCTCGTTTCCGGCCGTCAGCAGCGTTACACGAGGAATTGGAATACGTGACAACGGCAAATCGAGCGTTTTGAAATCAAGCTTCATCTGTATGCGCTCTGCAAATTGCTGATAGAGCTTTGCGAGCTCCCAGGCTGCACGATCCTTAATAGTTCCCGTTGGGTTATGTGATTCGTCCTTTACCCGAACATGCGCATATCGTTTATCGCTGAGCATGCGAGCAAGGTCAAGATCAATCAACGGGGTAGGATTCCATTCGGGATTCTTCGGATCGAAAGAATACTTTGAAATGGCGAGCCATTCCTCGACAAGCGTAGACGTAAGATGCGACTCACTATACTCGACTTCTTGGACAACTTTCCTGTCAAGAAGTTCAGGAAATTTCGACGGTTGACGCTCGGGCATACATCATCTTTTTCTAATGACACATCACGAGAATCTTATTCCATTCTAAAATAAAGTAAACCAATTTATATATCATCGACCTGGAAATTTCTTATCCTTCGTTCGGATCTTCAGGATAAAGTAAAGTCGAATCCGTGACGCTTTGTCGAAAAATTCATATACTAAGGAGTGTTATGACTACGCGCCACTCCCACTCGCCTGCCCCCGAACCGGATATCGACGAACTTGCACATCGGATATCCTACCATCCGGACAAGCGGCTCGAACTTTTTCGCGAACTCTCTCCCACCGAACAGAGCGCACTTCTTTTGCATCTTACAAAACACATCCAATACGATCTTATCTCTCGCCTCGACAAGCGCGAGATTGTTAGCATTCTGAAACATCTCGACAACGACGAGGCGACCGACGTCTTGCAACTGCTTCCCCCTCGACGGCAAAAGCCGATTTTGCGCGATCTGAGCGACAAGCTAAGGACAGACATCGGCTTACTCCTGACGTTCGACCCTCAAACCGCCGCCGGACTGATGAATCTGGATTACATTCAAGTCGATGCATCCGCGCCGATCGCGAAAGTTGCCGCACAGGTGAAGGTTCACGAAATGCGCACCGGCAAACTCCCGGTCATCTTGGTCGTGCGGCGCGGGAAACTCTTCGGCTTTCTTCCCGGATACCGACTTGCCTCGAGCAAAGCGGAAGAGACGGCAGGACAGCACTCGAAAAAAATCGAGACGATCGCGTATAACGCAAGACTTGATGAAGTGCTTGACCTCTTTCGCCGGCATCCGCATGACAAGATCGCCGTACTGGGCGATGCGGGCAATGTCTTGGGCATTATTTTTTCTGACGATATCCTCCGCGTATTGCGCGAGCGGGAAAGCGCCTCGCTGTACGACTTTGCCGGCGTATCGGACGAGGAGTCGGTTTTCGATCCGGTCCGCCGCAAGGTCGGATTCCGTTATAAGTGGCTAATGATAAACCTTGCCACGACATTTTTGGCAGCATTCACGGTGAGCCTTTTTGACGATACGATCGCAAAGTATGTTCTTTTAGCGGTCTACATGCCGATTGTCGCCGGCATGGGCGGCAATGCTGGAACGCAAACGCTTGCCGTCCTCGTTCGCGGAGTCGCGCTCAAACAAATTACATTCGAAACCCTCTGGCAGACCTTACGCAGCGAACTGGGAGCCGGCTTTGTTAACGGGCTGATCAACGGCCTCCTCGTTGCACTCATTGTCACCTTCAAGGACGGCGATGCGCGCATTGGCCTCATTCTGGCTGCCGCTATGGTCATCAATTTGATCGTTGCGGCAGCGTTCGGCACGATCGTGCCTCTTATTATGAAAAAACTTGGCAAGGATCCCGCTTCTTCGGCAACGATCTTCATTACGACCGCGACCGACGTATTCGGATTCCTCGCATTTTTAGGGCTTGCGACACTTTTATTGGCATAGGCTTCTTTCTTCACTCTGCTATACTAGTCTTTAGAAAATACCGATTATTAACTCAGGAAACTATGGGAAATTTTCGCCTATTTCTCTGTATTGCAAGCGGAACAAGTCTGCTTCTGTCCTCAGCCCCTGCGGCTGCGGCCACTCCCCTGTCTGCCAAACTTTCCGGCAGAATCATCCTGCAAGTTGAGGAAAAGGGCAAGGCATGGTATATCGATCCCGCCTCTCAAGAACGCGCCTATCTGGGTCGGCCCGCCGATGCCTTCCGCATCATGCGCGAAAAAGGGGTTGGCATCACCACGGCAGACCTGGAGAAAATTGCTACCGCTGAAGAATCGCGGGTTCGCAATGAGGCATTTGCCCGAAAACTCGCGGGAAAGATCTTTTTGCAAGTGCAAGAAAACGGCGAGGCGTGGTATGTCAATCCTGTCACTCTCAAACGCCACTACCTCGGCCGACCGCACGATGCGTTCAACGTCATGCGCGGTGTGGGCCTGGGCATCGCCAACAAGGATATCGATCAGATCCCTGTCACAACCAAATACGCCGATCCAGAGCAGCCGCTTCCGTCTGCCAATGCATCGCGACCCGGAAGCAGCGGGCAAACAGGACAAAAAGGAACGATGAGCGGGTCGTACCGCTGCTGGAGCTATAACGTCAGCGGAGGCGGCGGCGGAAACTGCCGGCTCTTCGCGCCGATCGTTCTGAAATCCGACGGCACGTACTCGATCTCCAGCGAAAAAGGGACGTACACCGTTTCCGGCGACACGATCGTCCTCTCCGAATCGAAGATCCGCGGAGCAGGCACATTGCTGGAAAACGGAATGCAAATCCGCTTCGAGTACGACTACAACGGCTGGCACCACG
>CAZUKY010000018.1:0-12604 GCA_964621085.1 uncultured Gammaproteobacteria bacterium
ACTCGGTGCCAAACCCGCCCGCGTGGCAGAACACGTCAACCTTCTCGCTCGAGAGATTATCAAGGCTGGGGGCAAGATCTTCCCGATTATTCTCGACAGCCACGTAAAGTGCGCCGCACGGGCGCGTATGGAAGGGTCACGACTCGTCGGCGAACTCTCAGACGGGGGACTGCTGCAAGACGTCCTTCATAAGCAACGAATGGGTCGCGCAATCCGTGATCTCATCGAAACGGAATTCCCTGGCAAGTTGCGCGTGCTGATCATCCAGACGAGCTTCAAGCCATATAACGGCCACCTTTTCATGGGGCTCGAGTCCTTTGCCGACAATGCCAAGTTTCCAGAGGTTTCCGAAAATGGCTTTACGGAAGAGATGCTCAAAGATCTCGCGCAGCGAGGTCTGATCATCTCGACCAAGCACCTCTTGGAAAGCAATCCCGACATTGGCCGTCTGTTCGAGGCGCATTTCTTTGACCTTGCCCTTGAGCGGGACTTTCCAAAGACATTCTTGATGCTGTGGGTGGCGATGCAGGAGATGTCTGCCACGCTTCTTCCAGTGATTGAGGGACGGCTCAGGGCTGTCTTTCCCCAGGCACTCGTTGCCAAGAAGGCGAAACACGAGCTGCGCATCCGAGCGCTGATCATCTTTGCCAACATGTTCGTCGCGTTCCTGCGTCATCGGCGTGGTGAACGCATGCACCAGGCCGAGATCCACATGGAGTCTATTGGGGAGTTCACGTTTGAGGACCTGGCGATGTTTGATCGCGTCCTGGCGCTCACGAATGACCCGACGACGCACAATCCATTAGAGGACGCTCATTTCACCGAAGGGATCATTCGGAACAACCGCAAGGAAGACGCCATGTCGGATTATGACCGGCAGTTCGTTCGAGCGATCTACGGCGATGATCGGGCGGCGTTTGCCGAGTCCCCGGTTCCAATGACGTTTTTTGAGCGCACGGCAGCGGACTCGGAGGATATCGAACTGATCCGGCGGATCGACTGGTCGTGTCTCGTCGATGAGAAGTGGTACGACTGGGAAAACTCAGAACGGCTCGAAAACTTCATCGAGAGCAAGGTGCCGACGATCCAGAGCCACTCCATGCGGGCCATCCGTCATCTCCACGCGCGAGCGAAGACCCTCTTCGAGCGCGGGAAGGCCGACTCGCTCATCGCGGGACACATTGTTCCGATCTGGACGCTGGCAGGTCCGCGGCGCGAAAGCATCGCGTACCTTCCATTCCTGACTGTCGGCTACACGCCGAATTGACATGTTTCATCGGCCGTCCTGGCGCGCACATGCGCCGGGGCGGCTCCTTTTTTTATCGGAACAGGTTTGCTAGATTGAAATTATGAGAAAAACCGTAGAAAAATTGCCGGCATGAGCATTTCGCCCTACATCACCATCTTCAAATTAAGCGTCGCGCGGCAGACCGCGTACCGGTTTGATTTCTTCCTCGGCAGGCTGCGTGGACTGATTTTACTCGTGATATTCTACTTCGCCTGGCAGGCGATCATGCGAAGTGTCGGGGGTATTCGCGGTTTTTCGGAAGACGAGGTGTTGACGTACATCATGATCGTCCATGTTCTTCGCTGGTGGGTGATGGGCTCGGCGTCCCGCCTCATCTCTGAAGAGATCAATAATGGGACATTTTCAACCTATCTCGTGCGTCCGATAAACCATTTTTGGTTCTCCTATGCGCGCGAATTGGGCGAACGGGTCGTGCTGGCGGCGGTTGCCGTTCTAGAGTTGTTTGCATTTACCTTAATCGTCCACCCCGAATGGGTGGGACCGACCAGCGCCGAGGCGTTCGCGTATTTTATGATCTCGGCGTTACTCGCACACGTACTCTTCTTTACAATGAGCTATGCCGTCAGTCTCTTTGCCTTTTGGTCGCGCCAGGCGATGGGGCCGCGGTTCCTCTTCGACTGGGTCTGCGAGGTGTTGTCGGGCTCCTTCATGCCGTTGCGTTTTTTCTCGCCGGGTATATTTTTCGCACTCTCGCTCCTGCCATTTATGCATTTGATATACGTGCCGCTGACGCTGTACTTCGGAAAAGGGGAGATCGGGGGATTTGCGATCTCAATTGTTACTCAAGTCGCCTGGCTGGTCGTGATGGGGCTCGTTGCTGTGATCGTATGGCGGAGGGGGCTGCGCGTATTTAGCGGACAGGGGATATGAGACAGATGCTCATAAAATATGGACGTGTCTGGCTTCAGCTGACGCGATGTTCGTTTGCAACCTTCGCTTCGAACAAGATAGACAACGCATCGTTTCTCGTCGGCAAGATCATCCGATTCCTGTTTTTCTGGCTCATGATCTTTGCCGTATTTTCCTATGCCCCGACAATTGCGGGATACGGAAAGTATGAGATGCTTTTCTTTGTGGCGACCTTTTTCTTTGTAGACAGCGCAAGTCAGGCGTTTTTGCGCGGATTGTACATGTTCAAGCAGGATATCAATCGGGGAACGTTCGATTCGGTGCTGACGCAGCCGATCAATCCACTTTTTTTCGTCATGACGCGGCTGACCGATCCCCTGGATATCATTACGGTTGTCCCATTGGTCGGCCTTATCGCGTATCTGATCCCACAGCTCGGTCCTGTCACAGCGGAGGGCGTACTCGCGTACCTGCTTTTTTTGGCCATAAGCTTTTGCCTGATCCTTGCAATCCATATTTTTTCGGCAGCCCTCAATATCATCACACTCGAGAGTGACAACATGATCTGGCTCTACCGGAATTCCATGTTCGTCGGTCTCTTCCCGCCGGAGGCGTATCCGAAAGGCATGCAGATTTTTTTTACGTTCGGTATTCCGATTCTGGTCGTCACGGCCTTTCCGGCAAAGGCGTATCTTGGAATACTCTCCGGCACGAGTGCGTTTCTTGCGTTTACGGCCGCCATCGCGTTCTCTTTCTTATCCCTTGTTGCCTGGCGCTATGGTTTGAAAAAATACACGAGCGCTTCAAGTTGATATTCAATGAATATGCCAATCATTTCAGTGAAAAATCTTTCAAAACAGTTTAAAGTCGCGCGTCGCGCTCCGGGTATGCGAGCGGCCGTTGCAGGGCTGTTTTCCCGGGCACACGAAACGGTGCGCGCCGTGTCTGACATATCTTTTACTATCGAGGAGGGTGAGTTTGTCGGCTTCCTGGGACCGAATGGGGCAGGAAAGACAACCACTCTCAAAATGCTCTCCGGAATCTTGTTTCCCAGTGGCGGCGCTGCGACTGTTGCAGGATACATTCCTTGGAAGAGAGATCGCCATTTGCAGCAGCAATTCGCTCTCGTAATGGGTCAAAAGAATTTGTTGTGGTGGGACCTGTCGCCCGAGGAGAGTTTTTTGCTGGCGAAAGAAATATATGGCCTTCCGCAGGATCGGTATGAAAAAAGCAGGGATCGCCTTGTCTCGCTTCTGGGAATTGATCGCGTCATCGGGCATCCGGTTCGTAATCTTTCCCTGGGCGAGCGGATGAAGTGCGAGCTTGCCGCGGCCCTGCTGCATGAACCCCGCGTCATTTACCTTGATGAACCGACGATCGGATTGGACGTCGTGTCGCAACAGAATATCCGAGATTTTTTGCAAAAATATAACAAGGAAACCGGCGCGACGATCATTTTGACCTCGCACTACATGCAAGATGTCGAGCGGCTTTGCTCTCGGGTCATCCTGATCGACACGGGCGAGCTGCAATACGACGGCGGACTTGATGAACTTAAGCGCCGCTACGGTTCCGATAGTGTAGTGGAGCTTTCGTTTGCAAAGCATGTTTCCGCTTCCAGTATCGCCGCCTATGGCGAGGTGACGCATGTGGAAAACGGCGCTATCCGGATATCGATGCCAAAGAACGAGGTAAAGGCGCGCGTTGCACGTATTTTGGCCGCATTGCCAGTCGAGACGATCAGTATCCGGGAGAATTCACTCGAGGATGTTATGCGTCGCATCTATCAAGGAGGCGAATAATATCCGCGATTTCTTTTTGAGGTATGGCGAAATCAGAGCATGCAGCGCTGCTTGAAGGGTTGAATGAGGAGCAAAGGGCGGCCGTTACTGCTGACGGCGGGCCGCTCTTGATCGTGGCGGGCGCCGGGACCGGCAAAACGACCGTCATCACCAAGCGCATCGCGTGGCTGATTCAAACCGGGCGGTGCGCACCCTCCGAGATTCTCGCGCTGACATTCACGGACAAGGCCGCCGGCGAGATGGAGGAGCGCGTCGATCGCCTGTTGCCCTATGGATACGTGAATGTCTGGATCTCGACGTTCCATGCCTTTTGCGAGCGGATATTGCGCCGGCACGCTATCGATATCGGTCTCTCGAGCGACTTTACCTTGCTGGATACGACGGCCGTCTGGCTGGTCGTTCGCCAAAATTTGGACCGTTTCAATCTTGAGTATTACCGTCCCTTGGGCAACCCGACAAAGTTCATTCATGAGCTTATCAAGCACTTTTCGCGGGCAAAAGACGAGGCGATATTTCCCGCAGAATACCTTGAACATGCCTCGTCGCTGACGCTCGACAAAGACACCGATCCGTCGGGTGCCATTTCGGAGGCAGCACGGATCGCCGAGGTGGCAAACGCCTATCATGTGTACGAGCAGCTTCTTTTAGAGAAAAACGCGCTCGACTTCGGGGGGCTGATTGTTTTTACGCTGAAACTATTTCGCGAGCGGCCGGCGATTCTCGCCCAGTATCAAGAGCAGTTCAAGTACCTGCTCGTCGATGAGTTCCAGGACACGAACTGGGCGCAGTACGAACTGGTCAAACTACTTGCCGGCGATCGCCGCAATATTACGGTCGTAGGCGACGATGACCAGTCGGTCTATAAGTTCAGAGGCGCGTCGCTTGCTAATATTTTGCAGTTCAAAAAAGATTTTCCTGACAGTGCCGAGGTTTTTTTGAAAAAAAACTACCGCTCGTGCCAGAATATCCTCGACTGCGCCTATGAGTTCATCAAAAAAAACAACCCAAATCGGCTCGAGTGGCAGCTGAATGAGGGCAGGGAGGGCGCGCAGTTCACAAAAAAGCTGCACGCCGCTACCGACATCCTCGGCACGATTCGACACCTTCAGTGTGCGACGCATGAAGATGAGGCGCAGGCGGTCGTGCAGACCATCGTCGAGTATACGGAAGCGGGTGCGTCCTGGAGCGACTGTGCTATTTTAGTGCGTTCGAATGACTCCGCCGCTCCGTTTATCTCGAAGTGCGAAGAGCTCGGCATTCCGTATCTCTTCGTCAATCAGCGAGGACTGTACAGCAAACCGGTTATTCTCGACGTGCTCTCGTATCTTCGGTTGCTTTTAAACTACCACGACAGCGTATCCCTCTACCGCTGCCTCCATGCGCCGCAGTTCGACATCTCGGCATCCGGCCTTATCGAGCTGAACCACTACGCCCATCAGAAGGGAATCACGCTCTGGCAAGCATGCGCACAGGCCGATGCGATCGGCAGTATAACTGAGGAGGATCGCGCAGCAATCAGACGCTTGATGGAGATGATTGCACGGCATGCCGCCCTCGTGCGGTCAACGCGCGTTCCCGATCTCTTTTTGCGTATCCTGTCGGACATCGGGTATGCCGCATATCTTACGTCCGACGATCCGGACCAGCGCGCCGCAGCGCAGCTCTTGGTCCAGTTCCACAAAAAAATGGCGAAGTTTCAGGAAGGGGAGCCGAATGCGCGGTTGAGGGACTTTTTGCAGTATGTTGCCTTGGAGCAAGAGGCGGGGGAGGCCGGAAGTCTGCCGATTGATCTGGAGGGAGGGCCCGATACGGTAAAAATAATGACCATCCACGCCTCAAAAGGGCTCGAGTTCGATCACGTTTTTGTCGTGCATCTCGTCGACCGCCGCTTCCCGACGACCGAGCGTGAGGACGCGATCGAGATGCCCGAACGTCTTGTCAAGGAGCAGCTGCCCGAGGGCGACATTCATTTGGAAGAAGAACGTCGACTTTTTTACGTCGCGATGACGCGCGCGCGCAAAAGTCTTTACTTTACCTCCGCTCATGATTACGGCGGGTCGCGCAAGAAAAAGCCGTCGCAGTTTCTTCACGAAGTGGGACTCGTGCAAGAAGTCGCTGAGCCGCTCGCCTTTGCGCGAGAGTCGCTCTCCATACCGCAAAAATCTTCCGGCTCCAAGGGTGACACGGTTGCCCCCGAACGGCTTCCTGGAGTTTTGGCAAAAGAATTCAGTTTTACGCGCCTTGCCGCGTTCGAGAAGTGTCCTCTGCAGTATAAATACGCCTTCATTCTCTCTATTCCGACGTTTTCGGCGCCAAGCGCGGTATTTGGCAAGACGATCCACAAGACGCTGCAGGAATACCTTGAGCTTTTGCAGCGCTCGCGGTCGCAGGGCAGTCTTTTCGGAGACGCCAAAACGGTTTATACTCTAGATGACCTACCCTCGGTCGAAAAACTGATCGAGTTGTACAACAAAAACATCCCCGAGGACTGGTACGCGGATCCAAAAACCAAGCAGGAGTACTCCGAAAAAGGGCTTTCCATGCTCCGTGCGTTTTATGCGCATGCATGCGCCACTGTGCCGCAGCCGTACCGATTGGAACATCCCTTTCGGCTGAAAATTCCCCTGGGAAACGACTTTGTCGTCTTGAAGGGGCAGATCGATCGAATCGACGCGTTGCCGGACGGTTCGCTCGAACTGGTCGACTACAAGACCGGCAAGAGCAAGGAAAAGCTCCGGCCCGAGGACCGCGATCAGCTGGTGATCTACGCCATTGCGGCCGACAAAGAGTTTGGAAAGCCGGTGAGTCGCGCGCGATATTTTTATCTGGAGGATGGCACGGAAGTTGAGTTCGAGGTGAAGGAAAAGGACCGCGAGCGGGTGATGAAAAAGATAACCGAGACGGTTGCGGCCATCCAGGAGAGCGACTTTGCCCCGACTCCGGACAAGATCACCTGCAGATTCTGCGACTATCGCACCATCTGTGAGTATCGAAAAATATAGTGATGATAACCGCGTGGAGGGATTCCTTCAGTCGCTCGGCGAATTCTCCAGCGAGAATTCGCCTCTGTCTTCGGCCGCGATCCGGCTTCGCCGGAACCATGCTCGCGGCCTGCGAATGGCGATTGAAGGAATCCCTCCACACAGGAGAGAAATATGCCCCTTCTCCAAATCGGCAATCTGCTGCAAAAATCACTGAAAAAAACCGGCATCAAAAAGCAGGTTGATTGCGCGATCGCGCTTGAGCGGGCCGGGCAGGCGCTCTCGCACGTGCTGGGAGAGGAGATCCTCGAGCACATCCGTCCAGTGTATGTCCGTTACAAGACCCTCACGATAGCCTGCCTTTCGGATTCTGCGGCAGCAAAGATCGGGAGGTTTGAGGATGATATCGTTTCCTTCGTAAACGAGGCGTTTCCCGCGCCGATTATCGAGCGTATTCGGGTCATTTGCTGAAATTACATGAAAAAACAAACAGCGCTTATTGTCAGAATTTCGCTTTTGCTCGCACTGATCGGTGCTGCAGTCGGTTTGTTTTATACCAAGCAGTACGCGACGCGCCGGACCGCTGACATCGAGACGCTTGCTGAGTTGCGGACGCTTCAGGCCGGGCTGGACATCTATTATCGCAATAGAGCGTCTTTTCCTCCCGGATCCGCTCCGCTGTCGCTTGGCGCAGGGGGCGTTTCATGCCTCTCGATTGACGGTTTCGCCTCCTCCTGTCCTGCGGGGAGTGCGTATGCTACAATCAGGTCAGGCCCGTACGAGTATCGGGCTCTTTCGAGTGGGGGATCGCCCTGCGATTCGTCGGTCGGATGCCCTCGCTACGAGGTTATATTTCAACTTTCGACAAACGCGGTGTACCCGAAAGGCGAACGAAAGTTGACGCCTGAGGGTATTTTCTAACCTTTCGGCACTAAAACGGAAGCAGAAAACGAGCTATGAGCCTGTTTCGATACATCATCATGATGGTTGTTGGCGCCGTACTGTGCTGGCTTGCGTGGTACAGTGTCGTCCTCTCGACCAATCCGACAGAGGGCGGCTGGGTGAGCATACTGCTTTTTTACGTGACACTCACGCTCGCGCTTACGGGAAGCTTTGCTGTTGCCGGTTTTTTTATCCGGACGGTGTTTTTGAAACAAGCGGGTACGCTTCATAATGTCTTGGTCTCGTTCCGCCACGGCATTTTTTTCTCGCTGCTTGTCGACGGATTCCTGTATTTGCAGAGCCTTCGCCTCCTGACCTGGTATAATGTCGTTTTTTTGATTTTTGCCTTGACCTTGGCAGAGTTTTTCGTGATCACCAGAAGAACGGTAACGCGGTAATATGCTCAAAAACAAGATACGCGATTTGAAAGAAAAGATTCTCACGGAATTGTCCGCCTGCACATCACTGCAGGAAGCCGAGGCATTGGAGATCGACATGTTGGGAAGAAAGGGGGAGATGACCGAGCTAATGAAGGGCATCGCAGACGCGTCCGTCTCGGAAAAGCCCGAGCTCGGCAAAATTATCAATGAGACAAAGCGCGAGCTTGAGGCGGCTTTTGAGCAAAAGAAGGCGTCCTTTGGTGCTGCTGTGAAGGAGACGGGAGAATTTTTCGATGTCACGCTGCCTGGTATCAAGCCGCCGATCGGCTCGCTGCATCCGGTCACGCATGCGATCGAGGAGATCGAGGAGCTGTTCAAACGGCTGGGATTCGTGCGTGTTCGCTATCCGGAGGTCGAGTGGGACTACTACGCCTTTGAGGCGCTCAACATGCCCGCCGACCACCCCGCCCGCGACGAGTGGGAGACGTTTTTCATCAGCGAAAAGCCGGTGGGAAAACTTGGGCGCATTCTCCTGACACCCCATACATCCTCAGGACAGGTGCGCGAGATGCGGAAATACAGCGCCGACGGTTTGCCGGTGCGCATGCTCAATATCGCAAAGACCTACCGCCGCCAGATAGACATCTCACATACCCCTATGTTTCATCAGTTCGAGGGGCTGGCGGTCGATCGCGACATCACAATCACGCAGCTGATCGGCACCCTGGAGCATTTCGTTAAAGAATTTTTCTCGCCGGATCGCAAAGTTCGTCTGCGGCCGTTCCACTTCCGCTTCACTGAGCCGAGCTTCGAGGTGGATATCTCATGCGGGCTCTGCAATGGTGCGGGCTGCTCGTACTGTAAGCAGGGATGGTCAGAGATCGGCGGGGCGGGCATGGTACACCCGCGCGTTCTGGAGGCGGGCGGCTATGACCCAAAGGAGTTCACCGGATTTGCCTTCGGCTTTGGCGTGGAGCGCACCTACCTCATGAAAAACCAGCTCAATATCGGCGACCTGCGCTTGCTCTATAGCAACGACATTCGATTCTTAGAGCAGTTTTAGTGCTATACTTGAGGGAGGATTTTACGTACGCACATGCAATTCGAGTACACCGCGCGAAACCAACTCGGCGAGGCGATAAAGGGAACCATTGAGGCGGACAGCCAGGCGATGGCCGCCGATCTTTTGATGTCGCGAGATCTGATCGTCACGAAGCTCGTATCTGTCACAAGCGGGCAGGAGATTTTTGCGCGCATCAACTCGTTTTTCGGACAGGTCAACAAAAAGGACCTGGCGATCTACCTCCGCCAACTCTCCATCCTGATTTCCGCCGCGATGCCGCTGGTGCAGGCATTGCGCATCCTTTCTCAGCAGGACATGAAGCCGGCTCTCAAATCGGCGACAGCAACGATCGTGAACGATGTGGAAGGAGGTATGAAGTTTTCCCAGGCGCTTGAGAGTTACCCCGGTATTTTCAACGAATATTTCATCAACATCATCCGCTCCGGAGAGTCAACCGGGCGCCTGGAGGACGTCTTGAATTATCTTGCGACCCAGCAGGAGCGCGATTACGAGCTCGAAAGCAAGATCCGCGGCGCGCTTGCCTATCCGATATTCATTATCTGCGTCATGATTGCGGCGGGTGTCGGTATCATGGTTTTCATTCTGCCGAAAATGCTCGAGATGATAACCGCGCTGGGCGCCTCGACCGACAAGCTTCCGATCACGACCCGCATTTTGATGGGTATTTCCTACGTTACCCAGAACTATTGGTGGCTTGTCCTGATCGTTCTTGCCGTGTGCATCATCGGATTCATTGTGTATGTGCGGACGCCGGACGGGAAAAGAACGATGGATGTCATCAAGCTCAAGGTCCCCATATTCGGCAATTTGTTCCGCTCCATTTATCTTGTACGGTTCACGCAAAGCTTCCGCACGATTCTTGTGGGCGGGGTCACGATCCCGACGGGCTTGCGTATCGTCAAAGACGTGGTCGGCAGTCCGATTTTTGAGCGGATTGTCGCTGATGCGGTCCGCGAGGTCGAGGAAGGCAATCCCGTATCCACTGTCTTTCTGAAGAGTAAAGAAATTCCGTCGATGGTTTCGCAAATGCTGACGGTCGGCGAGCAGACGGGACGTCTCGACGACGTGCTGGAGAAAATCACAGAGTTTTATACGCGCGAAATTACCTCGACGACCGAGACGACACTGAAACTGATCGAGCCGGCAATCATGCTTCTGTTGGGCGTCGCAGTGGCGGTCATGGTGTCCGGTATCATCATGCCGATGTTTGAGCTCGCCGGATCAGTTGAGTGATGTAAAGATTTCCACTGCAGAATCTGTATAAAATGTGCTATACTCCACCTTGTGGAAAAATAAACCCTTCTGTTGAAGGGTTCATTGCAGGCCGGGTCGATAGGCTTTGCAGATATTAAAAGAATTAATTTAATGATATGCAACAAACGCAAAAAGGTTTTACGCTCATTGAGCTGATCGTCGTGATCGGTATCATCGGCCTTTTGGCGACCGTCGGTATCGCATCGCTGACCTTCGCACAGAAAAAAGCCCGTGACGCGCGCCGTGTCGCAGACGTAAAGACGCTTGCAGCGCTTCTCGACTCAGAGGCGTCGAACTTTCCGGGTAACCTATTAGTTGGTTGTGCAGCCGCAAAAGCAGCAACATATACCTGTACAGGTATCGGGTCTGAATATCCAGATCCTTCAGAGTTTCGAACGTTATTTGCTACGACAGTAGATCCAAAGCACCCTCTTCCAAAGGGTAGTGACGGCAAGCCTGTTCTCACAACCGCAGCAATAGTTCCAACAGCAAATAAAACAGGACATTATGTAATTAGCAACTTCACTGACCCGACTAAAGGGGCTGTTGTAGATGATTTTCAGATCTGTTTTCATCTTGAAGCAGGTACTGCTGGTTTGAATCCCGGATTGGCAAGCGTAACGCATGGAAGCAAATTGACGAACGGCTGTAAATAAGATAACAAAGATTCAGATTCGCAAAACAACCGCCCTCTCCGCGAGGGCGGTGTTTTTATCTCCCACGGCTCAGAACTATTGCAAAACTTCCCGATCGTGGTACACTCGAACAACTCATTCATAACAGATGACAATCCTATGACAGGAACAATCAAGCGGTTGGTCGCAGACAAGGGGTTCGGATTCATCACCCCGGAAGGGCAGGGCGCTGACGTTTTCTTCCACTCATCAGCCCTCGCAGACGTCAGCTTTGCCGAACTTCGGGAAGGCGATGCCGTCTCCTTCGAGATTGAGCAGTCCGAAAAGGGCCCGCGTGCCGTGAACGTACACCGCGCATAACCCCCAGACCGATTTAAGAAAGACGCTTTTTGAAAACAAGGGCGTTTTTTCTATTAGAGGGGTTATTGCATTTGTCTATGCCTGCTATACTTGATCTATGACCATTCTTCTCGTCACCATATTTGGCTTGTGTGTCGGGAGCTTTCTGAATGCCGCGATCTGGCGGCTGCGGGAAGGGATCTCGATTCTTGCCGACCGCTCGATGTGTCCCCATTGCGGAACGGTTTTGGCATGGAAGGACTTGGTTCCCATTTTCAGTTATCTGGTCTTGGGCGGCGCATGCAGAACGTGCAAGGCGGGGATATCTCTCCAGTATCCGATCGTCGAGGTTGCGACCGCGGCGCTGTTTCTCGCTACCTATCTGATACATCCCGTAGACGCACTCCTAATCATTCGCGACTGGCTTTTTGTTGCGGCAGCGATGATTCTTTTCGTGTATGACCTGCGCTGGAAAGAGCTCCCAGATCTCATCACGATCCCGAGCATCGCCGTTGTCTTTGTTCTCAGTAGTCTTATCTTCCCCTCAGGCACCTGCGAGCTGGCGTTCTGCGCCCCGCTTGCCGGCTGGGCGGAATTCCTCCTTGCCGGAGCAGTCGGCGCGGGATTTTTTCTGGCCCAGTATGTCATCTCGCGCGGCAAGTGGATCGGCGACGGGGATATTTTTATCGGCGCACTCATGGGCGTTTTGCTCGGATTTCCGGGCGTTTTGGTCGCGCTCTTCCTGTCGTATATGATTGGTGCGATGTGCAGCATCGGTATTCTTATGGCGCGCAAAGCGACGCTCAAAAGCGAAATCCCATTTGCGCCCTTCCTGCTGGCTAGTACGCTGGCAACACTTCTTTTTGACGATCGAATATATGCGGCGTTTTCCTTGCTTTTTTAGGCATTCGGGCGCAGAATGCGCGTGTACGGTCCCGCACAGACGGACGGGATTCTCACTCGTCGAGATGATCGTTATTATGGGTATTGCGGCGTCTCTGATGGCGATTTCGGTCGTCAGCTTCCAGA
>CAZUKY010000019.1:0-11041 GCA_964621085.1 uncultured Gammaproteobacteria bacterium
TGACAAGCCCGGCAATGCCGCCCCCGGCATTAAAGAAGGTTTGGGCGGCTGCGGGAAGCGGTACGAGAGCAAGTCCTGCACAAGCGACCGCCAGAGCACGAATTTTCTTTCTTCTTGCCATCGCATTGCTCTTTAATTGCCGACCTCTTTCGTCCCGCCGCCGAAATCTTGATAAAGGGTGCAGCCGCTGGCACGCGATGTTGCACCTATGAGGTTTTTCCACTTGCTGCTATCGCTATCCGCTGGCACCGGAGCGATTCCTGTCTGGGTGAAAGGCTTCATTTGCTCTCCGCAAAAATCACCATTGGTCTGACCCGGGCAGAAGATCCAGTACTGAACCCCGAGATTTCCTATAGTTGCCGATGTGAAATTTGGCCGCTGCTGCTGGCATGCTTGCTTTGTCATCGCACCTGACACTGCTTTAACGGCATAGGTATACGTCCCCCTGGTCGCGTTATTGCCAACAACTGTATGGTAACAGCAATATCCCGGAGTGTTTCCTTGAGAGATCTCGGTGCATTTATAGCTCCCGCCCACTTGCTTGCACTCGAGTCCTTCGGCGCATTCCCGATCAACGAGTGGCGATCGGCAGGGCGCGTCCTTTCCTTTGCGGTTCGCACACCGATTGGTTGTCGGCTCGCAATAGAGTTTGTTTGCCGTATCAACACAGTTGTTCGCTCCGCAGTTGGGGGTTCCGGCCGTAACCGGAAGGAGTTCGCAATTGCAAATCGCGCCGTTTTTCTCAACACATACTTTCGTGTATCCTGCTGAGCCGCTTGTGGTGTCGACGGTGCCCGGCGTGCACGACTCCCCGCGCGTTCCGATATGGCTCATATTGCGGCGCCGCGCCTCTTCTTCGCAAATCGGCCCGCAATCGGCTTTTACCGCCATTTGAGTCGCTGGTGTTTTGTCTAACTTGAACTCAATCTCTGATCCTATCGTCGCGAGTCCAGGCTCGCTGAGATTTACGAGATTCGGATTGATGGCAAAAAGAATCGTATACGAGCCTAGTGCGATCGTCATGCCGATGATCGCGTTTTTGATCCACTCCTTTGCCTTTGCCGGCTGGCCGACCATCCACGCGTAGCCGCCCGCAAATATCATGAGAAAACCGAGGATCACGGCAACGCCGACGCCGACTTTATACATCTGTGCGATATATCCGCCGATGCTCATACCCGAGACATTTCCGATCGGAAGGCCGACATTCAGGTCGGGGATGACGCTTTGCGATTGCATTTGCAGTTGGTCTGCAAAAGCTGGAAGCGCACCGAGGCTTCCTGCAAGGAAAAAAAGGATTGATGCAAAAGCAAGGGGTGTACGCATGAGAGAAAGGACGCGGGTTTCGCGCGTTTCTGCCTTATTTGAGGTTGATCGTATGCAACGTTCCCGCAAAGCGTTCCTGGAAGTAGAGGCGCGACTGGTCCGAAGACACGATCAGTTTGCCGATAACGTGCTTTTCGGGAAATTCCGCGATTTTTTCCTTGACGCCGGTTGCAAGGTCAATCTTATAAATGCTGTGCGGCACGTCTTCTCCGCGGGCGGGGATGATTCCGGCGCCGCGGTCGAGCGTATCCGGCACGCCGCAGTAGAGCGTCTCCTCATCAGCGAACGCGCACTTGCGCGCCCAGGTCTGCACGTTCAGCCGCCGGCGATTCTCGCCGATCGAGTCCCCGAGCGCATCGACGATCCAAAGCTCCGGCTTGTACTCAGAGCCGCTCGAGTATGCGCTCATAAGCAGGCGGTTGCCCTGAGGCGACCAGGCGGTCTCGAGGCCGCGTCCCGGTGCCATGACCGAGCGGAAATTCTCTCCCTGCAGGCCAATGAAGTAGAGTTTCTGCCGGTCGGCGTCATACCCTTCGCGAACCAAGGAGACGATCTGATCGGAAGGGGACCAGGTTGGCATGAAATAGGATGCGTTGTCGCCCATGCGAGCAATCAGCTTGCCGTTGGAGCCGTCCGCATCCGCAATTGCCAGCCAGCGGTTTTCTTTTTCCTCTGACAAGCTCTTGAAGACGAGTTTGTCGCCGCTGGGTGAAAACTGGAACTCATCCCAGTGTTTCGGCAAGGACACTTGGCGCTTGCGCACGAAGTCATACACGATCTTGGAGTCATCATAAAAACCGATCGCCGCCTTGTTTCCCGAAGGGTCAAAGACGACGGTGCGCGCTCCCTTGAACGTCTGGTCTGTCAACTGTTCCGTTGCGCCATCGGGCGTGATGCGGTAAAAGGTACCGCCACTCGCGTCAAAACCCACAACCGATGCGCCGTCGGAGCCGAGCTGGATCGCCCGGTTGTCGCCTGACTGGATGAGACGCGTCTCGACCGGCCCTTCGCCGGGAGCGCTTGCGTTTTCGCGCGTCGGGGGTGCGGGAAGAATATCGATCTCCCCGGGCGTCCCCGGTTCCTTGATTAGCTCGCCCGGTCGTCCCGGCAGCGAGCCGCCGACTTCAGGAGGGGGTGCGGTCGGAGGTTTTTGCTGCTCGGGTGACGGGGCGAAAAAGACAAAATACACCGCAATGGCAAGGAGAATAAAAATGCCGACAAAGGCGATAACGGCAGCAATGCGTTTCCAGTTGAGCTGGGGCATAGGGAGGAAATGCGAACGTAAAAATTACAAAAAGCCCTCGGACGTTTCACTGTCTTTAGTATATCGCGATGAGCTGCTTTTTGCCAACAAAAAAGCCTCCCAAAGGAGGCATCGCACATGTCGCGTAGCAGAGACCAATTCGCTGTTTTATTTTTTTTGATTATGCGCGTCGAACCACGTCATGATGACTTGCACAGTCGTTGTTGGAAAAAGGTTGAGAACCGGGACGAGTTCAAGACCCATAAAGCCGATCGAAAGAGAGAATTTCTTCAAAAAATCCCAGTGGTGAGTATCGGGATTCAGGTAGAAAAGCCACATGACAAACGGATTGACGATCGCGCCGATGGGCGCATTGATGAAGAAGAAGGAAAAAATAGTGGAGATAACGGCGCACGCCACCTCGACAATCAGCGTAATCAATGCCCACATGGCAAAAAACCCGTCATTGACCGTTTCGTTTTGAGCCTGCGAACCGCCGCCGCGCATATGGTTGGCTGCCATCTTGCCGGCTTGAATGCGCGTTTTTGCGTTTTGGGCGCCGAGCGCTGCGCGTGCGGCGGCGGCAAGGGCAGGGAGAGGCATGGGATTGGAGGGTGAGAACTCGAATGATGGCGCTATGATGACAGCGTACAGATGAACTCCTTCTTTCGGCAGTCAATGGTGAGAGCGGCCGTTTCCTGCGAGCTGGGCAGTGCCAGGACGCACTCGGCGATCTTGCCTTCGATCACATTTTCGATGATGTGGCGTACGCGGCGGGCTCCCTCGCGGCGGTCTTGGGATGCGCGGGATACAAGAGCGCGAACTGCTGCGGGCGTGATGCGCACATCAATGCCGCGTTCGAGAAGTTTTTCTCTCAGTTCCTTGAGTCGCAGCGATACGATGTCTTTTATATGGGATTCTGAGAGCTGCTCAAAGACGATGACCCGATCCAGGCGGTTTACCAGTTCTGGATTCAGGAAGTCCTTCAGCTCGCCCAGGATCGCGCTGTTTTTTTGCGCATGCTCTTTTTGCTCATCCGAAGAAAATCCGAACGAGCTTTGGCTAAACGTGCGCGAGCCGATATTGGAGGTCAGGATGATCATGGTGTTGGAGAAGTCGACTTTTTTGCCGGCCGCATCTGTCAGGCAGCCGTCTTCGAGGATCTGGAGAAGCGTCTGCGCGACGCGCGGATGCGCCTTTTCGATCTCATCAAAGAGGATTAGCGAGTGCGGGCGCTGGCGGATCGCCTCGGTCAACCGTCCGCCTTCCTTGTAGCCGATGTAGCCGCTCGGCGCGCCGATCAGGCGGGAGACGGAAAAGCTCTCGGAAAACTCGGACATATCTAACTTAAGAAGACCATCAGCGCCAAAAATTTCGTTCGCCAATGTGCGGGCAAGTTCTGTCTTTCCGACGCCGCTGGGACCCAGAAAGGCGAAGGAAGCGAGCGGGCGGTTGCGATCGAGCAGGCCGCTTTTTGCGCGGCGCACAAACGATGCGACCGCTTTTTTCGCCTCGTCTTGCCCGATGATAGCCTCAGACAGCCGATCCTCAAGCGCGAGCAGTTTTTGCCGCTCATCAGACATGAGCGACGCGATCGGAATGCCGGTCGATGATGCGATGATTTCCGCAATCGTTTCGTGGGTGATCCGCGGCTGCGTGCGGCGAATTGCTTCTTGTTTGCTTTCCAGGTCGCGAAGCGTTTCGGCGAGTTCAGATTCCTTGGCGAGCAGCGTTTCTGCTGCCGCAAGGTCGTTGCGGTTGTAGAGCATCTCTTCTTTCAGCGCGGTCGTGCGCGCAATGTCGCGGCGCACATTGTAGATCTCCCGAGAAAAGTCGGTTTGCGAGGCATCGATGCGCGCCTTTGCGGCCGCCTCGTCGATCAGGTCGATCGCCTTGTCGGGAAGGAATTTTTCGGGAATATAGCGATCCGAGAGGCGCACGGCTGCGCGTGCCGCCTCGGGCGTGATCGTGACGCGATGATACTGCTCATACTGCGGAATAAGGCCGATGAGAATGGTTTCAGCCTGCTCGACAGACGGCGCATCGACCGTGATGGGTTGGAAGCGGCGCTCAAGCGCGGCGTCCTCCTCGATATATTTTTTGTACTCCTGAAATGTTGTTGCGCCGATACAGCGCAGCTCGCCGCGCGCAAGGGCGGGTTTGACGATGTTGGAGGCGTCCAGTGAGCCGTTGGAGCTTCCGGCGCCGACCAGGTTGTGGATCTCATCAACGAAAAGAATGACATTTGGATCGCGGCGCACCTCCTCGAGTACCTGGTTAAAGCGCATTTCCAACTCGCCACGAAAGGCGCTGCCTGCAACCAGTGCGGTAAGGTTGAGCGAGTAGATGCGTTTGTCCGCAAGTGCCTCGGGCACGTCTCCGTAGACAATCTTTTGCGCAAGCCCCTCGACAATGGCGGTCTTCCCGACGCCGGGCGCGCCCAGAAGGACCGGGTTGTTTTTCGTGCGACGTGCCAGTACGCGCATGAGGCGACTGACCTCGCGATCGCGGCCGATGAGGGGATCGAGCCGCTTCACATGTTCGGGATCTGTCAGGTGAACGGCGAAGTACTCGAGTGCGCTTGCCGCGCGCTGCTTGCGATGGGGTACGTGCTCATGCTCGTGTTCCGGCTCGGCCGTACGAGGGGACGGCAAGAGCGTCTCGAGAATGTCGGCGATTTTCGATGAGGTTTTCAAGATGGCCAAGATCTGCCCCCTGACTTTGCGGGAGTTGACGTTGTGATCGCGAAGAATCCCTTGGATCTTGGGATTGCGGCTGTCCAAGATGCTTGCGAAGAGATGTTCGGTGCCGATGTGGGAGTGATTGAAATGTTCGGCCAACGCGGCTGCCTCAAGAATGATCTTCCGGCTGTGCGGCGAGAGCGTAAGCGCTGACGTTTTTTTCGATCGGGAAAGCTTTGTTTTTTTTGCCGGCTGCAGGACTTTCGCTGCGGCCGTCTGGACGATGACGCCTTCCGCCTGGTTGGTGAGGCTGGTAAACAGGTGCAGTGGTTCGATTTTCGTCTTCCCTTCGGATGCCGCAAGTTGTGCTGCCTGGATCAGAACGCGGCGCAGATTATGCGTGAAGCTATTGAGAAGATCATCCATGTCCATAGGGCGTTTTTCGTTGAGGTTACTGGTTAATAGTATATACTAGTATGGGTACCGATTCAAAAAAATTACCCATGTTTTTTCGCGGCATTTTACAAAAAAAGAAAACACGAGCTTCTGCAGCACTTGGCGGCGTTTTTGTCGGAATGCTGATTTTTAGCATAATTCCATTTTTCGCGCAAGGTGAGCAGGGGGCGGGCGACGGACAGCTTGATCTTACAGAGGAGTATTATCAAACCTGCCGCTATCTGGACGATTTGGCGCGCGAGGAGGGGTCTGTCCGCATCGGTGGCATTGCGTACAATGCCTTGCTCGAGTCCGTATCGCAGCACGATCCGCGGACATTCCCATGCGGAGTGGTAAAGCTGAAGGACGGGCAGATCGTGGGATACTCCTGGGTACAGTCGCCGATCCATACCGGTTGGATCTGCTGGGGGAAGACGTGCACGGGCGATGACTTTACGGAGCATCAGAAGAACAAGAACGGCATGAGCGATCAGCAGATACGGGACTGGAAGGCGCGGTGCGGCGTGTGGCGCGCGCAGATTGCGGATAAAGAAAAACGGAATGAGTCCGACGAAGAGTTGCGGACGCTCCTGAAGCAGTTCGCAGATGACAGATGCACCTGGGGAGACTTGAACTGGGGGGACAACGTGGATCCGTCGGATCCAAAGAGATTTGATGACGATCTCAAGACGCTCCATCACAGAGAACCCGACGCGTCAGGGAGTTGGTTCAATGACCGGTGTGCAGTGACTGAGGCGGCAAAAAAACAAGAGGCAGGTGCCTGGAAGACTCCCGATGGTTCGCCCTACGAGGGTGGGCAGGCCTGGGTCGATGAAAAAAATCTCAACGGAAAAAATGAAGGAATAACGACAGACGAGCCCTTTGGCAAACCCAAGGTCTACGGCTGCGCGATGTTCTTGGCGAAAAAATACGACGGCCATCGCCTGATCCGACTCCACGGGACGATCCCTCTTGCAGGCAACCGTCCCTGGCAACAGCCGACGTACGATGCCGACCGCAAAGAATTTTCCGGTTGGGCATACAACAATACATTCTGGTGGATCGGGTTTTCCGGCAAGACGCGCTATGACACGTATCTGCGCCCGCCGTGCCGTAGCGGAACGCAGGTGTGCGTAAAGAAGGGAATATCGGCAGCTGAGAAACAAAATCTTGACAACTACCAGTGCTTGCAGACATGTTCGGATGGAGGAACAGATCCGATGGGCGATCCCATATTCGAGCCACTCGCAGACAGCTGCAAGGCGAATTACACTCCGTTGTTCGGAAGCGGCTGGTTCGGATGGTGTCGCGGCGGAACATCGTGCGTCAATAACTCGGGCGCGGCACAAAATTCCAGTCTTGATCTCAATGTAAATTATTGTTCGGCAAAGGGGAGCAATGAACCGATCCCGTATATTCCGCTTCTCTCGGAGGGTCGGTCGTGCGAGCCGTTTTGCGATGAGGATGTCGCCGACATCGGAAGCGGCAACGAACAGAGTCTCTGGAGAACGGCGTACGTCGGCGCGCAGGTGAAGGTTGTGGGCGGTTCTGCAGCCGCAACGCGGGGAGGATCCAAAACCGGCATCGATCAGGAAAAGGGCTTCCAAGATTACTTGATCATGACGGCGCGCCACGGCGAAGACGAGGATGCTCCAAGCGATGCGAGAAGAAGATTTCCCTTCACAGAAGGCGAGGGTAACACAGAGACCTACCTCAAGCGCATACCTGACGGTGGCGTTGCTGATCCTGTCGCGTTCAAGAATAAGCTCGGGACGCTTGATGTCCGCGCGCTCACTGACACCACTCCCGTCAAAACAGTCGAGGTAAAAACAAAGACCAGCATTGGCGATATCACCTATAACCGTGAGGTAAACACATACGGCCTGGCGGTAAAAAAATTCAGTTCGGATTCGCAGACGGTAGAAGAAAAGCTATTCAATCACCTTACATCCCGGATCGATGATTCGGTGCAAGAGACCGTATTTTACACGGATGAGAATGTTGCAATCGGAAAGACGCTATCGGTCGCATCAGAGGAACCGGTTTCTTGGCAGATCTCAAACGCGCCGAAAGGGTATTCCGGCGCTCGGACGGTTGTTATTCGCGGCGACGTGGAGATCCGCGCCCCGCTTTTTTACGAGCCGATATACGGCGGCGTCGAAGACTTCAAGCAGATCGCCTCTGTTGCATTCATTGTGCTGAAGCGGCCGGACGGCACCGGAGGGAACATTACGTTTTATGACTGCATTCCGCCCTACGGCACCAACGCGAGACCCTCGGATCCCTACTTTACACAGGCAGACGGGCTGTATTTTGCCGAAGGGGCGATTCGGTCGGGCCGCGGCAAGGGAAGTCCCGGACGGCAAGGATGCGGTGCGGAGTTTGAAAAGATCGTGATCGGAGACTCGGCGAATCCAGATACCGGATTTCTTCCGCGACTCACGGAAAAATGGGATGAGGCGTACGCGAACGAAAGTTCGGCACTGTTTATTGACGCCGCGGGCGATGATGAGTGTTCGCTCGCAAGCGATCGGCAGGAGTGCGAGGGCGCGATCACGCTGTGGAATGAGGCGAAGGATTTTGCCGTGCCGACGCGTCCCGGCCATAAAACGGTTACGGTTTCTTCCGGAGGCCAGCAAAAGAATCTGTATGACGCTTTTTGCAAAGACCCGCGCGATCAAAATGGCGAGACGTCCTACGCCAATGCGGCCCCGCCCTACCGCCTTTCCGATTGGGGTGGGGGGAGCGCAGCCGATTTCGATACGTATTGGAGAACGCGGCGTCCCGAGTGGGAGCGATGGTACGCGTGCAATCGATTCGTAATGCAAAAACAGCAGGCGGCACGCGAACGCATCTCGGCGGCCTACCGCACCTGCGCTGCCAATTCTGCAACCAAGCAGCAGTGTGAGGACGCACAGGAAGAAATCGATTCGATCGGACGTCTCGATCTCTTCGCGCGCGCGTACCTCGATTACTACGGAACGGAAAAATTCAGCACGCACGATCTTCCCTTGAAAAACAACGGATCCATGATCGCGCAGGAATTCAAATTCGAGCGGACGTTCCTCGGATTCGATCAGGGGTCTGAAACGGTCGAGAATACCGGCAGGCATATCGTCAATCCGCCGCCCGGACTGGCAGACATTGCGCGAAGACTTCCGCGTTTTCAGTAGGACGAGTGGATGGCTCATTTCGATGATGCACAAAAAAGGAAGTAACTTCTGCTATACTACAAATGAGCGAGGCGATCCCCATTTTTTACATACGCGATTTTTACACCCATGCCCCTTTTCGATAAAAAAGATACGAGCATCATCGGCGTCGATCTTGGTACGGCGAGCATCAAGCTTATCGAGCTCTCAAAAGCGAAGGACGACTCGTTCACGCTGGTCACCTACGGATTTGTCGAGCACTTTCCGCGCGATATCAAGGCGACGAGTCAGGAGGAGAATCTTCGCCTCGGCTCGGCCGTACAGCAGATCGCCGATCGCGCCCGATGCATCGCCAAAAGCGCGACCGCGGCGCTGCCGACCTATCAGGTCTTCACCTCGCTGATCAGTCTTCCGCGCATGTCCAAAGAAGAGCTGGACTCCGCCGTTCATTGGGAAGCGAAAAAAATCATCCCGCTTCCGCTCGAAGATATTACCCTCGATTATAAAATTCTCAATGGCGGCGAACAGAAAAAAGGTTCGCTTGCGATCACTGGTGCCAAAGGAAAGGCGCACGAAGTTGATGGTGAAGAGGCGACTGACTTCAAAATTCTCGTAACCGGCGCCGGCAAGGATACGGTGCAGCGGTATTCCGCCATTTTCGAGGCGACGCCGCTCACACTGGTCAGTTTGGAGACGGAGATGTTTGCCCTTGCTCGCGCGCTTGTTGCCGATGACCCGGGAGAGATCATGATCGTTGAAATCGGCGCATCGATCACCGACATCATTATCGTCGAGAGTGGCGTCCCGTTTTTGAGCAGAAGTATCGAGGCTGGCGGCAATACCTTGACGCGAGCCATTCAGGCGGCGCTTCAGATCAATGAGCGGCGTGCCGAGCAGCTGAAACGAGATATCGGCGTCACGTCTTTTAAAGACGGCCAGGGAGGCGGCGACGTTCCCGGAATTATCAAGAGCGCGCTCGAGCCCATCATTCACGAAATCCGCTATACGCTCGACCTCTACCGCAATCATGGCGTTACGCCGTCGCCGCACGCAAGCGGCACGATCGAGAAGATCATCCTGACCGGCGGTTCGGCGATGATGCCCAATCTGGCCAGCTACCTTTCCTCTGCCCTCAATCTGCGCGTACTGGTTGGTGATCCGTGGTCGCGCATCGGATATCCGGACGACTTGAAGCCAATCCTTGCTAATATCGGGCCCCGATTTTCCGTTGCCATTGGCCTTGCCATGCGGGAAAATGTATAATGAGTGCGTATGCCCGACTTTTTGAAAAAACATGAGAAAGCTGCCGGCGATCCTGTGCCCAAATCTTCCGCGCGTCCGCGCGGCGGAAGGGCGGTCGCTTTGAATCTTGTCTCGCGCGCGGTAACGCAATCGACATCGCGATCGACGATCCGAAAGAATTTAACTGCGATAGCGGCGAGCTTTTTTGGTGCGTGCGCTCTGGTCGGATTCCTTTTCGTACTCTTGTTTTTTTACGGACAGACGACGGCACAAAGGACTGTGCCGCTTCGCGACCAGCTGGCCGCGACGAATGGGAAAATAGCGAGCATCGAGGCCAAGGCCAGCAGCCTGAATGCGTTCCAGGGTCAGCTCACGACCGTCAAACGTCTTTTGGAAAACCACCTGTACTGGACCGAATTTTTCACGCAGGTTGAGAAGCATACGCTTCCATCCGTTTCTTTCGAGAACCTCTCGATCTCAACGCAGACATACACGGTGTCTACGACCGGATATGCGCCCGACTACGCGACGGTCGGCAAGCAGCTGCTTGCATTCCAAAACGCATCCGATGTCTTCTCGTCAGTCCAAATCAGTTCGGCAAATGCGCAAATTGACAGCAGGGGAAAGATCGCCGGGGTCCAGTTTGGCATCACGTTTGCCATCGATCCGAAGATTTTGAAGAATAAGGAATTCGCGCAAAAGAACTAGCTATGAAGATTGACGCACAATCACGGGCACGAGCGCTTGATATCCTTACGCCGTTTCTTGTCATTGGCATTTTCGGCGGCATTTTCATCCTTTCATACCTCTATTATTTCCAGAATGAAATCGAGCGGTACCTTCCTGGCGGCGCAGCGCATGAGCAGACGATCGCGTTCGAGCTTTCCGAGCGGCAAAAATATCTCAAGGACATTCAGCGTCTCAACAGTCTCTTTCAGGAGATAGCGGCAAATCCGCAGGAC
>CAZUKY010000020.1:0-10489 GCA_964621085.1 uncultured Gammaproteobacteria bacterium
CTGGAAAACGGAATGCAAATCCGCTTCGAGTACGACTACAACGGCTGGCACCACGTCATCACCTATCTGAAAGAGGGCGGAAGCAGCACATCAACGACCCAAGGGAACGCCTCAGAGATTCCGGTTCAGCTTATACTGCAGTATCCGGCAAAGCAGAGCTCTCTTGGCTCGATCACAACCGTTGAACTGGTTCCCGAAGGACAAAACGTCGCAAACGCCTCATACAAGCCGACCGCAATCGCGGTGTGGGATGGCAATACGCGCGTTACCGCGTCGTTTCATAAAGCGACCAACACGCCAAAAGCCGGACAGAAATACACCGTCTATACCAGCTATGGCGGCGATGCGGTCAGCGTCGGAACGCTTGATCTTACCAACGTGAAAGAAGAGACAACAGTCACGATACGCGTCGGAACCGGCGAGACAGAAACGAAAGCTGTTACAAAACCAACGGGTGTTGAAATTGTTGTGCAGATTGATCTTGTCTATCCCTCCTCCGACAGCTCGCTCGGATCGATACAGACCGTAACCCTCGTCCCTCAAGGCGATGACCCCGTTACCGCTCCCTACAAACTGACTGCCCTTGCGGTGTGGGATGGAAACAAAACAGTCGTCGGCTCATTTCATAAAGCAACCAACCAAGTCAAAACCGGCGCGGTCTATGATGTATACGCCGATTGGGGCGCATTTGGCGGGTATGTAAAATCAGGGACCCTTGATCTCAAGACAACGACCGCCGGGCCGGTTACCAAGGTTATTCAAACAACAATATCCGGTTCATCGCAAGCGGGAAGTGCTCCCCAACAAGGGCAGCAACAACAGGAAACAACAACCGCACCGTCCGCACCGCAGAAAACATATGTCGACGTTAACCTGACGCTTCAATACAAGGTCGGCAGCCAGTCACACCATAATGTCACGCGAATTGCGCTCATCAAGCCGGGAGAGGAAGGCACGCTCGGATGGGCCGGAGAATTAGCCGGCTACGGCAGCGAGGAGTTTCAACTTGCCGCCTCGTTTTCCGCACTCGAGGCCGGGCATGTGTACGACGTCTATACCACCTCGTACGCGACCGGCAACCGAAAGGTCGGAACGCTTGACCTGACGAACGCCTCCGGTTCGACAACGAAAACCGTTCTCGTTGAATAGGTTTTTTTTAACCCATTTATCGTATGACCCGCATTCCACACCTCTTCCTCCGACGCGCCGCTGCGCTTTCAATTGGCACATCGCTCGCCCTCTCCCCGTTTGCCGCGATAAACGCGCAGGCGGCAGCAAAAAACCCCTCGATTGCCATCACTCCAAAGAGCGGGCCCGTCGGCACGCCTGTCACGATCACGGGAAAGGACTTCCCGCCCATCGAACTGCTCCAGATCCGCTTTCACGGGGTGGTCACGCGGCCGTTTGATTTTGAGTTTTGGAACGCCATCTGGTCAGACGAGCAAGGAACACCCAAACCGAATGGCGTCCAGATCATGATCCCCTCGAAGGTGCGCAAAATCGACTACACCAAGCCGTGGCTCGGCGAACGCGACGTCATGATAACCCCAGGCGAGTACACGATAGAGTTCTTTTCCGGAACTCCCAAGGGCAGCGCCTTCACAACTTTTACGGTCACCGGGGCGGTCGATGAGCAGAAGAAAAAAGAAGAGGAAGAGAAGAAGAAAGAGGAGGAGAAACGAGTCGAAGAAGAGAAGAGAAAGAAGAAGGAGGAGGAAGAGAAACGATTGGAAGAAGACAAGAAAAAGAAGAAAGAAGAAGAAAAGCGACTTGAAGAAGAAAAGTTAAACAAGGAGGAAGACAAGAAAAAGCCTGAGGAAAAGAAAAAGGAAGAGAAGGAAGAGGAAAAGAAAAAAGAACCTGAAAAAAAGCCCGAAGAGAAAAAGCAGGTCAGCGACGATAATCCGTTCGCCGGAAAGCCATGCGATCCGATCTTGCCGCGACTCTGGCAAGATGGATGCATACCGGAGAAAAACGAAAAAGAAAACGAGCGAAGCGAGTATTACGGCAAACCCTGCAGAACAGACATGGCGATCACCTTCCAGCCGGGGTGCGTACCGCAAAAGAGTCCGGAGCCTTCCAAACCGTACGCCGGAAGGCCGTGTGATCCGATTTTGCCCCTCGTGTGGCAAGATGGGTGTGTCGCTGCCGAGAAACCCGCTGAGAAGAAATCCGAGACAAACCCTTTCGCCGGCAAACCCTGCAGAACAGACATGGCGATCACCTTCCAGCCGGGGTGCGTACCGCAAAAGAGTCCGGAGCCTTCCAAACCGTACGCCGGAAAACCCTGCGATCCAAACCTCCCTCGCGTATGGCAAGAAGGATGCGTTGAGGCACCGAAAAAAGAAAATACCAGCGAAGCACAGGCAGTAAATACAAAAAATTCTCCAAAAGAACCCGTGAAATGCCACAAAAACATTCCCCGCTATTCGCAACCCGGCTGCATTGAGTAATCGTATAAAGCAGAATTCAATACAACACCTCGTGCCACTCGAGGTGTTTTATTGCTTGTAAGAATACCTCCGGCCATTCGTCATAGGACAAGGTCATCCGTATGAGTGAACAAGAATTCGTTAAAATCTACGACGAACTCGCGGACAAGCTCTTTCGGCATTGCTATTTTCGCGTCTTCAATCGCGAGCGCGCGCGCGACCTTATGCAGGAGTCTTTTATGCGCGTCTGGAAATACTGCGGAGAGGGCCATGAGGTGAAAAATCTCCGCTCATTCCTTTATAAGGTCGCCAACAACCTGATCATTGATGAGTCCCGCAAAAAGAAGGAGTTGTATCTTGAGGAGATTCAGGCCACTGATACCGCCTCGTTCGAAAGCGGGAAAGAGCGCGCTCAGGAGTTCGACTCCGGCGTCGATGAGACGGACACCGTTTTCAAGATCATCGACGGCAAGATCGCGATTTCGGCGCTTGAACGCCTTGACAGTAAGTATCGCGACGCGATCGTCATGCGCTATCTTGACGACCTCACTCCCGAAGAAATCGCGCGCGTGACCTCAGAAACGCCGGATGTCATCTCTGTTCGCATCCACCGAGGCCTCAAACAGCTTCGCACGATCCTCAATCCCCCATCCCAATAATTTCTCGCGTTAACATACTAGCCCTCACCCATATGACAAAAACGGTAAGCGGCATCCGCAGTAGCGCACGCAAAGACTCGGCGGCGCGCCTCATCTCGGACGTCCATCTCACCTCGGAAGAATTCATGGCCGGCCGCGCGCGAATCGCGGCATTCGCCAAAGAGTTTCCAATGCCCGCGTCCGCTGTGAAGGCGCAAAGCGGCCTCGGCGGACTGGCAAAGACCGTCATCGCACTCGGAGTGGTCGGTGCGCTTGGCGGCATCCTCGCTCTTGCGCTGCGATTTTTCTAATACTCCGCTCACGCGCGTTTTTTAAGAGGGTTCATAGCGACCATGCGCTTTCTTTTTCTGTAATCCTGAGCGGTCATGCTATACTAAGAGGCAAAGGATTTCAAAAATCCTCTGTACCTCTTAGTATATGAAAAAATCCAGCGCTGCAAAAAAATCTGGCGCGCCCCGTGTTTCACGCGCCAAAAAAAATCAGAGTAACGTCATTCCCCGCCATATTCTTATAGTCGAGGATGAGCAGCCGATGGCCCACGCACTGCAGCTGAAACTGGAGAGTGAGGGGTATCGCGTTACGATCGCCGCAAACGGACGCGAGGCGCTTTCCCTTCTTGACCAGAACATCGACTGCATGCTCCTGGACCTGATCATGCCTTCCATGGACGGGTTCGGACTTCTGCGCGAAATCGGCACGGATCCCGGCTTTCCTATTCTTATTATTTCCAACCTCAGCCAAGAGGAAGATCGCGTGCGTGCGGCCAGCCTGGGCGCGAAGGGATTTCTCATAAAATCGGATATCCAACTTCGGGATATCAGCGGCGCTATCGCCAACCTTTTTGCTCGCAGTTAAATCCACCTTTCTCCTATGGCACTGACAGATGCTGTAATCGCGCGGGCTCTTGCGGATGAAAACTATCTTTCCGCGTCCGCAATCGAAGAAGCGCGCGCCCGCGCCAAAAGGCAGAAACGACCATTCATAGACTTCATTCTCGAGGAGGGCGTTCTGACGCGCGATCTGCTCGGACAGGCGATCGCGGAGCTTTTTGGCGTGCCGTATTCGCATCTTTCATCACACCCTCCGGCACCCGAAAACCTCAATCGCCTTCCTGGCGACATTGCGACGCGCTTTCGATATCTTTTCATGGAAGAAAAAGACGGAACTGTCACCCTGGCAACAGACGACCCGAAACGCGCCGTGCCGGCCGAGATCAAAAAAATCTTTGCGGCAGCAAAAAAGATCGCGTGCGCCTACGCACTCCCCCAGGAGCTTTCAGACGCCTTGCGCGCCTACGACAAGAAGAGCAAGCTGTCAAGCAACTTCCTCGCCATTCTTACGGAAAAACGCGGCGGCGCGCCCGAGGCGCTTGACGAAATATTTCGCGACGCGCTCTCCTATCACGCGTCAGATATCCATCTTGAGCCGCAAGAACAGCATGTCTTGATCCGATTTCGCATCGACGGCGTCCTTCAAGAACTGGGGAGTTTCCCAAAAGATTCGTACGAAAATATCCTGAACCGCATCAAGGTCCAAGCGCACTTGCGCACTGACGAGCACTTTTCCGCGCAAGACGGAAGTCTCCGCCAGCCGATCGGCGATACGACGATCAATCTGCGTATCTCCATCATTCCCACACTGGACGGCGAAAAAGTGGTCATGCGCCTGCTCACCGAATACGTGCGGGGATTCACGCTTTCCGATCTCGGTCTTTCTGAGCGCCACCAGAAAATGCTTCTGGAAGCCGCAAACAAACCGTTCGGCATGATTCTGGTTGTCGGACCGACGGGATCGGGCAAGACGACGACGCTCTACGCCCTTCTCAAGCATCTGCACCAGCCCGATATCAACATCACAACAATCGAAGACCCGGTCGAGTACAAGATTCCCGGCGTCAACCACATCCAGGTGAACACGCAGACGAACCTGACATTTGCCAAAGGGCTTCGATCGATCGTGCGGCAAGATCCGGATATCATCTTTTTGGGCGAGATCCGCGATACCGAATCTGCCGAGATTGCGGTCAACGCGGCGCTGACCGGCCATCTCCTTCTTTCCACTTTTCACGCGAACGACGCCGCAACCGCCATCCCGCGGCTTTTGGATATGGGTATCGAGCGCTTTCTTCTTTCCTCTACCCTGCAGTTGGTTATCGCGCAGTCGCTTGTCCGGCGCATTTGCGAGCAGTGCCGCGTCAGCACTACGGAAAGCGATCCCGCGCTGCAAAAGCTCCTCAAGAACGCGACGCTGTATCGCGGCAAAGGATGCGCGTCCTGCGCCCAAACCGGCTATCGCGGGCGCGTCGCCATTTACGAATTCATCCGAAACACCCCGTCTCTGCAGGAGCTCATCCTTAAAAACCCCTCGACTAAAGAAGTCTGGGATCTTGCCCGCTCGGAAGGCGCGCTCAGTCTCTTTGAGGACGGCGTTGAAAAGGTCAAGGCCGGACTGACGACGATGGAAGAAGTGGTCCGTGTCGCAGCGCCGCCGACAAAAAATTATTATGGGTAACACAGCTGCTGTCGCATCCCCAAAAAAGGGGTCCGTACTCTCGACCCAGTTCGCCTTTGGTTTTTCGAAGGAAAAAGAATTTTTCATCGAAAATCTTGTCATGCTTTGCGAGTCGGGCATGGATATTGTCCGCGCGCTCGAGTCAATCGAGAAGGAGCTCCGCCATCCGCGCCTGAAAGACATCGTCAAGACTCTTTTGGGAACCATCTCCCGCGGCGAACCGACATGGAAAGCACTTGAACAGACGCAGCTCTTCCGTCCGCACGTCATTGCCCTCATCAGACTTGGCGAACAGTCGGGACGGCTCTTCGAAAACCTCGCCGTTATCGCGGTTCAACAAAAAAAAGAAGCGAGTTTCCAATCAAAGGTTCGCTCGGCGCTCATGTATCCCGTCTTCATCCTGTCCGTCTCGGCGCTCGTAGGGATCGGGGTCACGTGGTTTATCTTGCCAAACCTGGCACGGATCTTCTTTCAACTCAACCTGGAGCTGCCATTGATGACAAAGCTCCTGCTCTCGTTCGGCATCTTTATGGGGCAGTACGGCCTTTTTGCCGCTCCCGTCATGCTGCTCGCGGCGGGAGCGATCGTCTATTTTCTTTTTTTCTTCAAAAAAACAAAGGTGATCGGACAAAAACTCCTTTTTCATACGCCCGGTATCAGCGGCGTTATCCAACAGATCGAGATTGCGCGCATGAGTTTTATTATGGGCAGCCTCCTCAAAGCCGGGGTGCCGATCACTGACGCGCTCTCTTCGTTGCGCGATACCGCGGCATTTCTTCCCTACTCGAAACTGTACGCGCATCTGACCGACGCCGTCGAGCGCGGAAACTCGCTGCAGAAATCCTTCGCCTCATTTGGGAATGCCAAAGCGCTTATTCCAACGCCGATCCAGCACATGATCGTCGCCGGCGAGCAGTCGGGACGGCTTGCCGAGACATTTTTGCGCATCTCCCAGATCTTCGAGGAAAAAACCGAAGACGCGACAAAAAACATCGCGACAATCATGGAGCCAATTCTTCTCCTCGTCGTCTGGTGCGCCGTTGTCGGCCTTGCGCTTGCCGTCATTTTGCCGATTTATGGCCTCATCGGCGGCGTCAACAAATGAGAATATGCGTCGAGGCGTTACGCTTATCGAGGTTCTGTTGACTGTTGCGCTCTTGTCGATCTTGGCGGGATTGTCGCTGCCTGCCACAACAACGCTTCTCTCGCTGCGCAATCTTGACAGCGCAACGGCAACGCTCGTACAAACACTTCGGCGTGCCGCTCTTCTTTCCCAATCAGGTGCGGCAGATAGCCAATGGGGTGTCGCGACGGACGGAAACAGGGTCACACTCTTTCGCGGAGCGAGTTATGCCGCGCGCGACCAGGGCGCCGATGAGATCTCCTCTCCCCCGGCCGGAGTCACCTTCTCTGGGGATACGGAAGCGGTATTCGAAAAAGTGTCAGGTACGCTTGTGACCGCAAAGACTATCACTATCCACTCATCCCATGAGTCGCAGAGTATTTCTATCAGTCAAACAGGTGTCGTCTCGTACTGATCACTCGGGCACACCCGCAGACACGCGACTGCGAAGCGGCTTTTCGCTTACCGAGGTCGTCCTTGCTGGCGCACTGCTTCTCCTTTTTATCACTCCCTTTGCCGCCGCTGTGGTTGCAGGATACGAGGAAACGGTCAGCGCAGGGACGCATGCCCGCGCGGTATTGTATGCGGAAGAAGGCCTTGAAGCGGCTCGCGCGATTCGCGACGCAGACGGCTTCCAGGGCCTGTCCGATGGCACCTATGGCCTTGCCGTGCAGGGAAACCGCTGGATCTTTTCCGGATCCTCCGATCAGGCGAACGGCATGACGCGCACAATCACTCTTTCGTCGATCGATGCAGACACGAAAACGGCTGATGCGACCGTCACCTGGCAGCGCAGCCGTACCCACAGCGGGAGCGTGGCAGCGCAAACGCGATTAACGAACTGGAAGGCGGTTTCGGCAAACCAAAGCGACGGATTTTCGATCGATATTTCGGGCGCTTCTCTATCTGGCGACAATAAGTCACTGCGCGGCATCGTAATTTCCAATAACGGTACGGCCAATGCTACCATCGCGACAATAACCGTTTCATGGACGAAACCATCCCGAAGCATCGAACTGATCCGCATCGGAACGGACACCGTCTGGTCAAAAAACGGCCCTGGCAGCCCGCTCGGCGTCCAGGATACAGGAACGCGTCTCGATACTCAGGACTACTCGCTTGCACCCAATACGTCTGCCAGTATGGATAATACGAAGTTTACCGGTCCCATGAATGGCAGCACTATCACCATCCTGTTCGAGTTTACCGACGGCTCAACAAAATCTATCGACGTAAATGTATAACCAGAATATGTTGTATCGCGGCGGCTTCTCGCTTCTCGAATCTCTTCTTGCAATAGCAAGCGCGAGCATCATTTTGCTGGCAGCGGTGACTTTTGTCCTTATTTACGCGGATATGCAAACCAAACAGCGCGTCGCCGCCGATGCTGACCAGGAAGGCGCGGCTGCGGCTCGCATCATTACCCAGACGATCCGAAATGCCCGCGCGATCACTATGCCGTCTGCGGGTACGAGTGGAAGTTCGCTGTCGCTTGAGATGTCGGATGCAAGTGCAACGCCGACCACCTTTAGTCTGGACAATGGCGCGCTTCGAATCACAGAAGGTGTCCAAACCGCACAACCGATCACATCATCACGTGTACGCGTATCGGATCTCGCATTCACGAATCTCTCCGGGCCGGATACGCCCGGCGTCATCCGCATCTCATTTGTCATCCGGTCGGTCAATCCGGATACGCTCTTCGAATATGAAGACTCTGTTCGCACATTTACGGCCAGTGCCAGCCTGCGCTAGCGCGCCGCGCACCTCGCGGGGAGCGACGCTTCTCATGAGCGTTCTCGTCATGGGAGCGATCGGCGTTTCTGTCGGTCTGTCTCTTATTCTGCTCGGCATAGACGCGGGTCGGTCAAACTCCGCTCTTGCAGACTCGCTTCGCGCACGAGGCCTTGCCGACGCGTGCGCCGAGCACGCCCTCAATGCGCTTCGCCTGTCCTCATCCTATGCTGGCGATGAAACGATTGCCTTCTCATTGGGCACGTGCTCAATTCTTCCCGTCCAGGGAGCGGGAGCCGAAAAAACGATACGCGTTTCGGGCGCCTCCGGCGGCGCGACCCGAAAAATAGAGATCGTCACCTCTGCACTGCAACCGAATATCAGTATTGAGTCATGGACAGAAATGGACTTTTGAGCTCATGAAAGACGTGGTATAATTTATGCATACTCTTAACCTCTTCTGAGACCTATGCGAAAGCTTTCTTCTCGAGGATTTACACTCCTGGAAATCCTCCTCGTGGTTGCGGCCATCGCCATCCTGGCAGGCATCGTCATCGTTGCCATCAATCCGGGCAAACAGCTCGGCGATACGCGTAATGCGCAACGCAGCTCCGATGTCAACGCAATTTTGAATGCAGTGTCGACATACCAAGTATCGACCGGCAATCTGCCGGCAAGCATTGCGGAAAGCGCCACCTGCTCCGCTGCTGCCAATGAAATCTGTAAAACCGGCGGCACCTGCACAAACCTCATTGACCTCTCTGTCCTGACAAGCGGCAACTATATCGTCAGCTTGCCGACCGATCCGACCGGATCCTCAACAAACGGTACCGGCTATCACATCGTGAAAAATTCAAGCAATCGCGTAACCGTCTGCGCTCCGGACGCGGAAAACAACTCAACGATTTCCATCACCCGATAACCACCATCACAAAGACAAGCCCCTGCGCAGAGAATTCTTTTGCCAGGGGCTTTCACTTTCCTCATGCGATTTGAGTTCTCTATCACTACCCCATGCCTTCCGTACCGCTTCACTCAAAAATCATCCAGCAGAAAAAGTTGGCAAAACTGGAATTTTGGACCTCTTTTCTGATCTTTCTCATTCTGCTATCCGGTACGCTTCTTTTTTGGCTCCTGGCTTTTACCGAGGAAAATGAGGCGGCATCCGAACTTTTCGCCCTTCTGCTTGTCGGCGGAGTCATTTTCGACTGCATCATTTTTTGGCTTCTCTACAATCTCGCATCCTCGCGGCGCCGCACGATCGAGGCGCTGGAAGAAGTCGAAAAAAAATTGAAAAACCGTTTTGCACTCCAAAACGCAACGATTGAAAGTACCAAAGACGACTTCGTGACTCTCGCATCACACCAGCTTCGGACGCCGCTTTCCACGATCCGTTGGTACGCTGAACTCCTCATGCATGGCCAGTTCGGCGCGCTCTCGGCGCAGCAAAAAAAAGCGGTGCTGCACGTCAGCGAGAGCTGTGAGCGCATGATTCATCTCGTCAACTCGCTTCTCAACATTTCGCGCATCGAGCTCGGGCGCTTTCGCATCGACCCGCAACCGTGCCGCATCAGCGATACGGTGAATCGAGCGCTCGACGATAACCGCGCCTCGATCGCAGAAAAAAAACTTGCCGTGAAAACGCGCTACGGCGCCAGCGCACGCATGATCACCACGGATCCGAAACTTCTCTTCATTGTGGTTGAAAACCTCATATCCAATGCGGTTGCCTACACTCCGGCAGGAGGATCGATTGCCATCTCGAGCGCGGCAAAGGGCAATGCAATTTCTCTTACGGTTACGGATACGGGCATGGGCATCCCCTCACGGCAACAGCGCAAACTTTTTACCAAGTTTTTTCGCGGCGACAATGTGCGTGCGGCCGACACAACGGGCAGCGGCTTGGGACTTCACATTGTCAAATCCATCCTGGCCCAAATCGACGGTGAGATTTCCTTCGCTTCAAAAGAGGGCGACGGCACAACGTTTACTGTTACGCTACCCCACAATGCAAAAAAACGACGCAAGGG
>CAZUKY010000021.1:0-9444 GCA_964621085.1 uncultured Gammaproteobacteria bacterium
CGTAGTTCTGCGCGAATTCCCAGTCGCGCTCGTCATGTGCCGGAACCGCCATGACCGCACCAGTGCCGTACTGCGCAAGAACGTAGTCGGCAACGAAAATGGGTACCGCTGTTCCGGTAAAGGGATTGATCGCCTCTACGCCTTCAAGACGCACCCCTGTTTTTTCTTTGGACTCGGCGCGCGCGAGATCGGTTTTTCGGATAGCCTCATCGCGGTAGCTCTTCACCGTGTCGCGGTTTGCGATATGAATGCTCGCGTCATCGATGAGCGGGTGCTCGGGGGCGAGAACAAGGTAGGTGCAGCCGAAGATAGTATCGAGACGAGTGGTGAAAATTCTGATTTTCGCGCCTTGATCTTTGATTGCAAAGTTAATTTCTGCGCCTTCGCTTTTTCCGATCCATGCGCGCTGCATCTCTTTAATCGACTCTTCCCATGCGGGCAATTTTTCAAGATCGTTCAGGAGCCGTTCGGCGTATGCTGTTATCTTGATGACCCATTGGCGCAGGGGCTTCCGTTCGATCTCCGAACCGCAGCGTTCGCAGCGGCCGTTCTCGAGATCCTCTTGCGCCAATCCGGTTTTGCAGGAGGGGCACCAGTTGATCGGCTCGTACGACTCGTACGCAAGTCCGTGCTTGAACATCTGCACGAACGCCCATTGCGTCCATCGATAATAGGAAGGGTCGGTCGTATTGATCTCGCGGTCCCAGTCGTAGGCAAAGCCGATTTTTTCCAGCTGTTTTTTGAACACCTGAATATTTTTTTCGACGGCGCGCGCCGGATGAATCTTGTTGGCAAGCGCGTAATTCTCCGCCGGCAGGCCGAACGCGTCCCATCCCATCGGATGCAAAACGGCAAATCCTTGCATGAGCTTTTGTCGCGCGACGACATCGGTTGCGATGTAGCCCTTCGGATGGCCGACGTGCAGTCCCGCTCCCGAAGGATACGGAAACATGTCGAGCACATATCGTTTCGGTTTCGTCTGATTATCGGTGGTTGCGTAGAGGCGCGTGTCACTCCAGCGCTTGTGCCACTTGGCATCGATTTTGGCGTGGTCGTACATAGGAAGCATTTCAAAACATCACCACCTTATCCTACGAAATATGCTCAAAATATCAAGCCGCTCCCGGAACGCTTTTTCGAGAAAATGATATACTTATTTTAAGTATCACTCGACCGAACGTCTTCGAATATGAAACACGCATACGCCCGCATTCTTGCCGAGCTTCGCGGTTCTTCCCGGCACTATTGGCAGATTGGCGTATTTATCCTTTTTGCGGCGATCGCCGATGCGCTGCTTCCTCTGCCGTTCAAGTTTCTCATTGATGATATCTTGGGTTACGGCGAGGCGAGCGGGCCGGCCTTGCCGTTCGAGTCGTTTTTTCGCACCGCCACAGATCCGTTGCATCTGGCGCTGGGATTTATCGTTTTGTATCTGGGCATTATGGCGGCCTCGATGCTCTTTGAGTATGCGTACAGTGTCTTGCTGCGCACACGGACGCGCGAGTTGGTGCATGGATTTTCCTCGCGGGCGTTCCGGGCGATTGAGACGATGCCGCTGGAGGAATACCGGTCGCGCGATATCGGGGACTATCTGTATCGCGTCAGCAATGAAACCGAGGCGCTGGGCGATGTTGTGGAAAACGTGTTTCTCCAGGGAGTGCAAAGCGCAATCTATATTTGCGCCGCGCTGACCGTCATGCTCTATTTGAACCCGGCACTTGCGCTCCTGACGATCGCCGCGGTGCCACTGTTTATTCTCATCATTACGCAGTTCGGCCGGCGACTGACCGGGGCGCGCCGCCGCGCCGAACGGACGACCAGCCTTCTCTTTTCTTTCTTGGAGGAAACATTCGGGCAGCTGAAAAATATCCAGGCATACCGGCAGGAGGCGCGGGAAGCGGCGGCCTTCGAGCGGACCCAGGGCATTGCGCTGTCGAACGATTTCCGGGTCGAGCAGATCGACTTTCTCTTTCGGCTGCTGCTCGGCCTTGCGGTTGTGCTCGTATACGCATCCGTGATCGCCGTCGGGATTGTGCAGGTGGAGGCCGGCCTTACGAGTGCCGGAGTCCTCGTGCTGTTCATGTTTTATCTGGACAATCTCACGCAGCCGCTCCTCTCTTTTTTGGGGATGTTTGCAAGCGTGAAGGAACGAGTGGCTGTTCTTGACCGCGTATTCACCCTCATGCCCCGCTCGAGCGGCGGTGCCGCGCAGGCGGATCCGATCGATTGCGCGCAGGGAGATATTCGTTTTCGCGCCGTGACTGTTGTGGCCGGGGAAGGCGTTCAGATTCTCAAAAGAGCCAGTTTCACCGTACCCAAGCGGAGTATAACGGTTCTCGTAGGCCCGAACGGCAGCGGCAAGAGCACCATCCTCGGACTTTTGATGGGATTTCTGCGGCCGGCAAGCGGATCCATTTCGATTGGCACGGTCGATATCGCTTCACTGACCACCGATCACGTGCGTCGCATTATGGCGTATATGCCTCAGGAAGTTGTCTTGTTTGACGATACGATTGCCGCCAATATCGCGTTCGGTGCGCCAGATATCGCCCGCGCGCGCATTGCCGCGGCTGCACGCAAGGCGGTGGCGGACGGATTTATTCGCCGCCTGGAGGGTGGGTATGACTTTCGGGTCGGCGACGAGGGTTTGCGTCTTTCCGGCGGCCAGCGGCAGCGCATCTTGCTTGCGCGCGCATTTGCGCAAGAGCAGGCGCAATACCTGCTGCTTGATGAGCCGTTTTCATCGCTCGATCTCGAGTCGATGGCGCGTGTCATCCAGTCGTTGCGCGCCGCCGCCAAAACGCAGACGCTTCTCATCGTTTCAAACGCCCTTGAAATCCTTGACCATGCCGATCACGTGATTGCGCTCGACGACGGTCGGGTGCGTTGGGAGGGACCGGCGCGCGGGTTCCTGAAGCAGGAAGTCGCAAAGAAGATTTTCTCTCTGGCCTGATTTGTGGTATAATAAATGGAGATGCATGAGACGACGATTTTCGCTCATAACCAAAAAAATATGGCGGTAAAGAGCGCAGGCGCAAAGGCGAAGGCGAAAGCGAAGCCGACGCGATCTGCCGGACCGAAGCCGAAGCTTCTTGCCGGCGGCCGATATCGCAGTAGAGCTGTTTTGGGATAATGAGGTTAAAGAAAAAAAACGCGGGGAACCGCGTTTTTTTTCGCTTGTCTTTTCCCATCGATTACCGAGATATCACTCGTTTTCCTTCAGGTATTTTCCTGTCCAGCTTTCCTTGCATTTCATGAGTTCCTGTGGCGTGCCTTCGAAGACGACCGTGCCGCCTTTCTCTCCTCCCTCGGGACCGAGGTCGATAATCCAGTCGCCGTTTTTGATGATATCGGAGTTATGCTCGATGATCAGGACGGTGTTTCCCTTGTCGACGAGCTGATGGAGGATGTTGAGCAGCTGCTTGATGTCTTCAAAATGGAGGCCCGTCGTCGGTTCGTCCAGGATGTAGAGCGTCTTGCCAGTGGAGCGGCGGGAAAGTTCGGACGCGAGCTTGATGCGTTGCGCCTCGCCGCCGGATAAGGTGTTTGCTGGCTGTCCGAGTCGGATATAGCCGAGGCCGACATCCGAGAGGGTCTTGAGCTTGTCGTGGATCGGAGGAAATTTTTGAAAGAACTCCAGCGCCTCATCGACGGTCATGTCCAAGACATCCGCGATCGTTTTCCCTTCGTAATGGACCTCGAGGGCTTCGGCGTTGTAGCGTCGGCCGTGGCAGTCGCGGCACTCGATATATACGTCCGAGAGGAATCGCATGTCAACGCGCACATGGCCCTCGCCTTGGCACGTCTCGCAGCGGCCGCCTTTGACGTTGAAGCTGAAGTGGCCGGGTTTGAAGCCCTTGATTTTCGCCTCGGGAAGCTCGGTGAACAACTCTCGAATGGGGGTAAAGATATTCGTGTAGGTAACCGGATTGCTGCGCGGCGTGCGGCCGATTGGAGACTGGTCGATCACGACGACCTTATCGATGTGCTCGAGACCGGCGATTTCCTTGTGCTTTCCCGGTTCGTCTTTCGTGCGATAGAACTTCTTTGTCAGGGCCTTGGAAAGGATCTCGACGACGAGCGTGGACTTGCCCGAGCCCGAGACGCCGGTAACAAACGTCAGCGTTCCCAAGGGGATCTTCACATCGATATTCTTGAGGTTGAACTCGCTGGCACCCTTGATGTGGAGTGATGCGCCATTCCCTTTGCGGATTTTTTTTGCCGCATCGGATACGCTTTTTTTCCCGGAAAGATAGTGGGCAGTCAGTGATGTTTTGCTCTTGAGGATTTCCTGTGGCGTCCCGACCGCGACGATGGTTCCGCCGTCCTTTCCTGCGCGCGGGCCGACATCAACGACGAGATCCGCATTCATGATGATGTTTTTGTCATGCTCGACAACAAGAACGGTATTGCCGGAATCGCGGAGTTTCTTCAGTGTCGCAATTAGTCGTTCCGTATCGCGGGGATGAAGGCCGATCGACGGCTCGTCGAGCACGTAGACGACGCCGACAAGAGACGAGCTGATGTGGTTTGCGAGTTTGACGCGCTGCGCCTCGCCGCCGGAAAGCGTCGTCATGCTGCGATCCAGGACAAGATAGCTCAGGCCGACCTCGATGAGCGATGAGACGCGCTTCGTCACTTCCTTGAGAATCGGCTGGACGATTTTTTGTTTTTCTGGGGCGCTGAGCTCGCCCTTTTCTTTTCCGAGACTCTCAAGAAAATCAAGCAGGCCGACGATGGAAAGCGAGACCACTTCGTCGATAGTGCGGCCCAGCACGCGGACTGCGAGCGGTTCCGGCTTGAGGCGCTTGCCCTCGCAGGCCGTGCAGCGGAAGACGCGCATGTAGTCTTCAAGTTCGCGCTGCAGGTATTCCGAGTCGGTTTCCTTATACTTGTGTTCGAGATAGGGAATGATGCCGCAGAAGACTGCGGGATCTTTCATGCCTTTTTTGTCGCCGTTGAGGAGGTAGGCGAGCTGCTTGTCTGTCAGTTCTTCTATGGTCGTGCTGATCGAAAATCCCTGCTTTTTGACCCCTGCCTCGATGACCTCGTAATACTGCGCGGCATTGGCATACATTTTGTTCAGCGGCTGGATGGCGCCCTGGGCGATCGTCAGCTTTTTGTTGGGAATCAGAAGATCGGGATCGAATTTGAGAAGGTATCCCAGGCCGGTGCATGAGGAACATGCGCCGGTCGGATTGTTGAAGGAAAAGTTCCGCGGTTCGATATCGGGGATGAGAGCGCTGCACTGCGGGCAGACGAGACGCTCCGTGAAGGTGTGTTCTTCTTTTGTCTCGGGAATCCACAACCGTACCGTACCGTCTCCCAGCTCAAGCCCGGTGCGGATGGCCTCGATCAGCGAGGGCGGACTCACATGGTCCAGTTGGGAGCGAACGATCTTGTCGACGACGATCTCGAGGGTGTGGTTTTTCGACTCGTCAATGCGAAGCTCCGCGAGTTCCCGAAGCGAGTAGAGGAGCGTATCCACGCGCAGCGAGTGGTAGCCGATCCGCTGCAGCTCGTCGATGATGTGATCCAGGTGCACTTTTTGATTCGTGGCTATCGGGGCAAGAAGGTAGGTTTCGCTGGGTTTCTTTTTAAAAATCGCCTGAATGCCCGTGATGATTTCTTGCCTGCTGCGGGCTGAGATAGGAACGGCGCAGCGGGGGCAGTGGGGAGTGCCGACACGCGCGAAGAGGAGGCGAAGGTAGTCATATACCTCGGTTGCGGTGCCGACGGTCGAGCGCGGCGACGAGGAAGATGTGCGCTGGTCAATCGCGATGGTCGGCGGCAGTCCGTCGATCTGATCGACATCGGGCTTGTCGAGATTTTCCATGAACTGCTTCGTGAAGCTCGAAAGGCTTTCCATGAAGCGTCGTTGGCCTTCCGCATGGATCGTGTCGAATGCGAGCGATGACTTCCCGGATCCTGAAAGTCCGGTGAAGACGACGAGCTTGTCGTGCGGGATGTCTATGGAGACATCTTTCAGATTGTTTGCCCGCGCGCCGCGGATGGAGATCTTGTTCAGCATAGGAAGCGTGCCTGGGAAAATAGTGAAGAGTCCCCGAGAACCCATCTATTGATGAGATGGGTTAAAAGATTTTCAAAGTATAGAGGATTTTCGAAAATACGTAAAGACTCCGCCGTATCGTGCGGAGAATGGTTTCCATGGTGCCATTTACTGCGCCAATGCCTTGTCCAGTGCAGTGCGGAATGTCTCGATCGGCCGTGCGCCTATGATTGGTGCGCCGTTGAGATAGAAAGTCGGCGTTCCGGTTATCCCAAGACTTGTCCCATCGGCGATGTCGCGCATGATGCGGACTTGGTGTTTCTTGCTGCCGAAGCAGCTGTTGAATTGGGCAAGATTCAAATCAAGCCGCTGGGCCGCTTGCGCGATAAAGAGATTGTCAATTGCATCCTGCGATGCGTAAAGGATGTCGTACATTTCTTTGTAGCGCCCCTGGTCCGCAGCGCAGAGCGATGCATGAGCTGCTGGTATGGCGCCCGGATGGATGGGCGATATGGGAAAATTCCTAAAAACAAAACGCACAGGTTTTCCTTCGTATTCTTTCATAAGCTGATCGATCGTCGGCGCAACGGCTTTGCTGAACGGGCATTGGAAGTCGATAAATCCAACAAGAACAACCTTTGCGTTGGCGGGACCAACGGCATACGAGGCATTTTCTGCAAGACGGCCGCGAGCAACAGCCTCTGATACCTGTTGCATCGCTGTATCCGGCGCATCCGTACGGGACAGCGATTCTGATTGTTTCAATAGAAAAGCCACGCCAAACGCGCCACCCATGACCAGAGCAGTGATGATAAGAAAGAGAAGTTGATGGTGCGGTGCGTGCGTGCGGGGCATGTCTTTATGTTTCAATGAAAGTATATCATAAAAGAAGAAAGACGGCCGGGAGAGGGCCGTCTATGCGTACACGCGGTAGGTGTGCGCAAGCGTTCGAAGGGGATTTGGGGCATCGCTACCAATGATCAGTGTATGCAGGTAAGTATGCTCTCCCATGCGTCGCGCGAATGCGGACTCGTCAAAGCTGATCGGCTGATTCGCGTTGTCGGTTGCATCCGTGATGATTACGATATGGCAGCGCGTGTGCGCCCGCACGCGCGCATCTCGGTCATCGAAGGCCTTTGCGAGCGCTGCACGCACATCGGTACCTGCGCGCATCTCGCATTCGAGAAGCCAGCCGATGACCGCATCCAGGGACTCGGGACGGATCAGGCCCTTCCCGCCCTCCACTTTCTCGTAGAACGTCCGTACGAGCGCCGTCGAACCGGCGTCCGCAATCTGCATGCAGAGATTGATTACTGCTGCGCGTGCCCAATCAAAGCGGGTAAAACCACTCTTCATCCTCTCGTTCATCGACGGCGAGCAGTCGATCGTTACCAGAACGAGCTCGCGGCCGACCGCTATGGGCGTGTACCGAATGATCGAGTGATTGGCCGCGCGGAGAATGCCAAGGTCTCGTCTCGGAATCGACCGAAGAATCGTTGCCGAGAACTCTGCGCTATTCGTCGGTATGCGAGACGGATCGGGAAATGCGCGACGCAGGCAGTACTGCCATAGCCGCGACTCTCTCGATCGCAACTCATTGATCTGTGCGAGCGGCCCTTGCGAGACGGCGTTCGAGTCCTCGGGTGCGCTTGCAGCCGTTCCACGATCTTCGTCATCGCTGTCGTTGATATCGCGTACCACTGTCGTTTCTTTTTCGGAGACGAAGAGGATAAGGCTATTGCCTGCCGTCGCTTGCGGAAAATCATCGGGAATTTCAAGCAGCTCGATCCCGTTTGGCGGCCGTTCGGGCATTGGCGGCTCTTCGGGCGCTGGAAGGGACGATTCACGCAATGGATGCGGCGGGTCGGGCAGTTGCGGTCGGACGGGATACTCGCTCTGCGGTTGCTGCTGCGGATGTCGACGACCCCAGGACAAGGCAAAGCAGTACGCCGCCACAATGCCAAGCACGGCAAGAAGTGCGATCTCGGCGATTATCTCAAGAAACCAGAGGACGTGTGAAGGATCATCCATGTCAAAAACCTCCCCCGCAACTATCCGGCATCGGATGGCGCGTGTCAAGAGCTCATGCATCGTGATCATGCTTGTGCGACGAGGGGCGAATTGACACGGGCGCGAAAATGCAGTAGTCTATAAAAACTATGCAATTCGCCCTCACATTCATCCTCTTCGTTTCTGCAGTTTTTTTGATCGTTGCTATTTTGTTGCAAAATCGCGGAACGGGACTCGGCGCGGCATTCGGCGGTGAAGGAAACGTCTATCGCACCAAACGCGGCGTCGAAAAAATGCTTTTTTACGCGACCATTCTCCTTGCCGTCGTTTTTCTCGGCACGTCGCTTTCCCTCCTCATTATCAAATAGGGTCCAAAGGAGGGTTCGTGCGCTGTTTTCGCAGTGCACGGACACGCCCTTTTTTCGTTGATTTATCTGACCTCTTGCGTAACAATTCTTCCTACTGCAATTATGAATTTACGGCTGCAAGCAATTCACCCTTCGTCGATGAATACGCTGTATTCACCTCCTCAGGCTTCATTGTTTTCGCTCGGAAATTCATAATTTCGTTACGAAAGATTATTACGCAAGAGGTCATATGGAGATCCGTTGGCGAAGAGATCGGCGCGAAACGCACTCGTCGCTTGATGCACGCCTGATCCGCTCGTTGTCCCGTCCGCGCATCCCGACATGGCGGCAGTTGAAGTATCTGCCGAAGCTCTTAAGTCCCAAGGAAAACCTTCTTCTGAAAGGATGTCTCGTTGCTATGGCGTGCGCCGTCGTTTTTTTCGGGTACCGTGCGTACTCCGTTTCGACGATTGCGCTGCCTGCGCACGGTGGAGCGTATACCGAAGGGTTGGCCGGTTCGCTCCAGTACGCCAATCCGATCCTTTCGCAGTCAAACGATGTTGATCGCGACATCATGAGCCTTGTCTTTTCCGGCCTTCTTCGCTATGATGGGCAGCGCGCTATCGTACCCGACCTCGCTGAGCGCTATGAGATCAGCTCTGATCAGAAAACGTACACGTTTTACCTGCGGAAGGGGGTTGTTTGGCACGATGGGACTCCGTTCACGGCCGATGATGTTCTCTTTACAATCGAACGAATTAAGGATCCCAAGGTTAAGAGTCCGCTGTATTTCAGCTTCAAGGATGTCGCGACCAATAAGGTCGACGACCACACCGTACAGCTCGGTGTGAGCAAGCCCTATGCCGGATTTCTTGATCTGGCAACGAAACGCATTATCCCAAAACATATCTGGTCCGAGGTTTCGTCCGAGTCGATGCATCTTTCGCCGTTCAACCAGAAGCCGATCGGCACCGGACCCTGGAAGTACGCATCATTGAAAAAGGATCGCGACGGCACGGTGCGCACGTACGTACTCGAACGCCATGAGGCGTATTACGGGACGCCGCCGTTTTTGGA
>CAZUKY010000022.1:0-8806 GCA_964621085.1 uncultured Gammaproteobacteria bacterium
CGACTGGGAATTCGCGCAGAACTACGACCTTCCGATCAAGACCGTCATCCATCCCCGCTCGCAAGCGAAAAATATCGAAGAAGCCTCTGCCGATGAAGGACATCTCGTCGAGTCCGGCCCCTACACAGGCCTCTCATCCGTTGAGGCGCGCGAAAAAATGATCGCATGGGCCACAGCGCAGGGACATGGAGACAAGAGCATAAAATACAAGATTCGCGACTGGGTCTTCTCTCGCCAGCGCTACTGGGGCGAGCCGATTCCGATCATCCATTGCCAATCCTGCGGCGCGGTTCCTGTTCCGGAACATCAACTTCCCGTTACGCTGCCCGCCGTGGATCACTACGAGCCGACCGGCACCGGCGAGTCTCCGCTGGCATCTATCGAGTCCTGGGTGAACACCGTCTGCCCGCAGTGCGGGGGGCCGGGGAAACGCGAGACAAATACGATGCCGCAATGGGCGGGATCGAGCTGGTATTACCTGCGCTATATCGACCCGCATAATCCCGACGCGCTCGTTGACCGCGAGAAAGAGCGCTACTGGTCCCCGGTCGACGTGTATGTCGGCGGCGCCGAGCATGCGACGCGCCATCTTATCTATGCGCGCTTCTGGCACAAGTTCCTCTTCGACATCGGAGCGGTTTCCACCGATGAGCCCTTCACGCGCCTGCAGCATGTAGGACTGATCATGGGCGAAGACGGCCGCAAGATGAGCAAGCGGTACGGAAACGTGATCAATCCGGATGACGTGATCGAGCGCGTCGGCGCCGATGCCTTGCGCGTGTACGAGATGTTCATGGGTCCCTTTGCCCAGTCGATCGCCTGGAACACGAACGGCCTTGCGGGCGCGCGGCGCTTTTTGGAAAAAGTCTGGCGCATCCGGAATTCTGTGAGCGACAGCGAATCAGCTCCGAATGCAGCCCTTGAATCGCTTGCGCACAAAACCATCAAAAAGGTCAGCGATGACATCGAGCAGTTCAAGTTCAATACCGCCATTTCCTCCCTCATGATCCTTGCCAACGCGCTCGATGAGGCGGACGGACCCCCGCGCGCAATCTACGAAACATTGCTCCTCCTACTCTCTCCGTTCGCCCCGCATATTGCCGAGGAGTTGTGGGAATCACTCGGACATACAGGCAGCATTTTTGCGACCGCGTGGCCTGCGTATTCGGCAGAAAAAATCAAAGACACTCGAGTTAAAATCGTCATCCAGGTGAATGGAAAAGTGCGCGACACCATGGAGGTTTCTCCAGACACTCCCAGCGAGGAACTTGTGAGTCGCGCGCTCGAACGCGAGGCCGTCGCAAAATGGCTCGGTCAAGCGGAAGTGAAAAAGACCATCGTCATTCCCAATAAGATCATTAATATCGTTGCCTGACTCCCTATGTCGCATCTTTCCTCTGCCGACGCGGCCGTTGCCGATCTTCTCAATAAGGAGCTCGCACGCCAACAGAACGGTATCGAGCTTATCCCGTCGGAAAACATCGTCAGCCGCGCGGTACTGGAGGCGCTGGGATCGATTGGGACCAACAAGTACTCCGAAGGCTATCCGGGAAAACGCTATTACGGCGGCAACCAGATCATCGACGAGATCGAGTCGCTTGCGATCGAACGCGCAAAAGCGCTGTTCGATGCCGAGCACGCCAACGTGCAGCCCCTCTCCGGCGCGCCGGCGAACATGGCCGTCTATGCCGCGCTTCTCGAGCCCGGCGATACGGTGCTTGGCATGGACCTCTCGCATGGCGGCCATCTCACGCACGGCCATCCGGTAACCGTCATGGCAAAGATGTATACCTTCATTCGCTATACAACAGAGCGTGATGGCACAATCGACCTGGACAAGGTTCGCGCGCTTGCGCTGGAGCACAAGCCAAAACTGATCCTTGCCGGCTTTTCATCCTACACGCGAGAGATCGACTACGCGGGATTCAAGCGCATCGCCGACGAGGTCGGCGCGCTGACCATGATGGATATGGCCCATATCGCGGGTCTGATCGCCGGCAAACAGCTGGCAAACCCCGTGCCACTCTTCGATGTCGTCACAACGACAACGCACAAGACACTGCGCGGACCGCGCGGCGGCATGATCCTCTGCAAGGCCGATCTCGCAAGCAAAATCGACAAGGCCGTCTTCCCGGGGCTGCAGGGTGGTCCCCACGAACATGCGATCGCGGCAAAAGCGGTCGCCTTTCACGAGGCGCTTCACCCTTCGTTCCAAGACTACGCCCGACAGGTTATCGCAAACGCGGCGGTCCTGTGCGAAGAGCTTGTCAAACAGGGAGTGAAGATCGTTTTCGGACGAACAGAAAATCACATGATCCTTCTCGATGTGTTCGCGTCGTATGGCATACCAGGCAAGCGCGCCGAGGCGCTGCTTGACGAGATCGGTCTCACAACGAACAAAAATGTCATCCCGGACGACCCGCGGCCGCCCCTGGACCCGTCCGGAATCCGCATCGGCACGCCTGCAGCAACGACACGCGGCATGAAAGAGGAAGAAATGAGATTCATCGCATCGGCCATTGCCCGTGTTCTTGCCGATCCGAACAACGACTCCCTCAGAATCGAGCTGCGAAAAGATGTCGCTGATCTTTGCGCCCGATTCCCGATTTATGAAGGAATGAAGTACTAGAAACGATATGCCGCAGATCAAGCCGCACATCTTTCTCTTTCACGGTCCCGATACGTACACCAGCGCGCAAAAAATCCGCGTCTGGCTCTTGGAGTTCGCAAAAAAACACGGTGTGAACAACAGCATCGTCCTCGACTGCAGCCAGAAAGATCCTGACCCGCTCGTTATCATGAAGAACTTTTTCGGCATGCACTCGCTGTTCGGCTTCACCAAACTCGCCGTCCTCAAAAACGTCTGGAGTAAGGAAGCCAAAGCCGCCGCGGAGTTCCTTGCCGAGACGATTGAGATGTTGCCTGCCACCTACTTCGTCGCGATTGCAGACGAGCATGCGGACGCGCGAACGACGCTCTTTAAAAAGATCGCAGCGCTCGCAGCGAACGGCCGTGCGGTCATTGAAGAGTACCCCATTCCGTCGGGGCAGTCCCTGGCACGCTGGATTCAGGATCGCACTACTCAGCTTGGCGCAACCCTTTCGGGCACGGCACTGCGCGCCCTCCTCGATCGTCTGGAAAGCCCGGGATTTCGGGACGGAACCGGATACGATCTGTGGCGCTTAGGATCCGAACTGGAAAAACTCTGCGCCTACGCGCATGGGCGCCCGATCACACGAGAAGATGTTGACCTCCTTTTTTCGATCCCGCTCAACGCGCACGTCTTCGATCTTACGGATGCAATTTTTGCAAAGAACCGCTTTGAGGCCCATCGCATTATTGCCGCCCTCACAAGCGACGCTGCATCAAGCGCCAAATCCGAGAGTTATGGCATTCTTTCCCTTCTCAAAAAACAGTTAAAGGACGCCGTGCTTCTCAAAAGCATTCTAGACGCGGGTATGGAGTCCGAGATCGCCGCCTTCCTCTCCTGGAATCCGAAGCGCGTCTGGGTCGTGAAAAAAAAGCTCGAGCGCACCCCCCTAGAAAGACTGAAGCGAATGTACGCACTTACCCTGAACGAAGAGGCGCACTTTTTCCACTCGCCGCTCTCCCCCGCAACCGCACTCCATCTTCTTGCGCATAGAATGATGGCCGAGGAAAGGCGAGGGATATGAAAATAAAATTTTCATATCCGAACCGCGCAGGCTGCCCGCAGGGCTATGGCCGAGGAAAGGCGAGGGATATGAAAATAAAATTTTCATATCCGAACCGCGCAGGCTGCCCGACGGGCTACGCTCTAATAAAAGAAACCGCCCGAGAGGGCGGTTTCTTTTTGTCTCACTTCATCGCATTAATCTTCGCGATGACGCGAGACTTTCGGCGTGCTGCCGTATTCATCTTCAGGATATTGCGGCGTGCTGCCTTGTCGACGGCCGAGACGAGCTTTGCATAAAGCTCAAGGGCTTTCGGCTTATCTTTTGCCGTGACGGCTTTCAGAACGGTTTTGCGTAAATAGGCGATATTCCGTTTCACGGCCGTATTGTGATCGGTGCGCTTTTTGGTAATGCGCAGGTATTTGATTGCTGCGTGCTTATGCGGCATATAATGTTATCTATTCAGTGTCATGACGGCATCAAGGGAGACACTATTCCTTGATCCCGAAATGACCCCCGAAACAGGAGTACCTTTTTCAACTAGCGAAACCGGAGAGACGCCACGTTTTTGCCGTTCCGCTTGCGCTGCTTTTTCAGTGCGACTTTTTTCTTTTTATACATAGCTTCTAAAATTTCTCTGGCGGACCGGACGGGACTCGAACCCGCGACCTCCGCCGTGACAGGGCGGCATTCTAACCAACTGAACTACCGGTCCATAGATCAGATTGTTTCCGTAGTGTATCAAAAGATTTTATTTCTGGCAAGAGACCCGGGGAGATGCTGATCCCCTCTTTTTCCATAACAACCACATGCCGGCAAACGCTGCGACAAAAAGCACCATACTCATCACCTGCGGGAAACGAATGCCGATGAGCAGCGGAACGTCATCAATGCGCATAAACTCAAGGGCAAACCTGAGTGCCGCAGCGGCCGCAAGATAGGCTAAAAATACAATTCCTGGAACGTGCAGCCGAAGACGTAGGATAAGATATGTGCCGATCGCAATCGCGGCAAGTCCGACTGACTCGTACAAAAACGCCGGATGAAAGTGCGAGAAGGCCTCGTATCCGGGAAGACGGTGAAACGTGTCGATAGGGATCGCCCACCAGACATCTGCCGGCGCGCCATAGGCCTCCTGGTTGAAGTAATTACCCCACCGACCGATCGCCTGGCCGAAAGCAAGTGCAGGCGCCGCACAATCAAGGATACGCCAGAACCGTTCTTGCGCCGATCGTGCTGCAACGAACGCCGCGATCATCCCGCCCAGCAGTCCGCCGTGCCAGACCCAACCGCCCTGCCAAACCGCTGGAATCTCGAGAGGATGCGCGAAGAAGTACTCGGGATGATACGCGACAAAAAGTGTGCGTGCGCCAATGATGCCGCCGAAGAGACCGGCAAGAGCAAGGCGGTCAAAGAACGCCTCATCTCCATAGCGACCGAATCGCCGAATACACAGCAGCGCTCCGGCATACGCCGCAACCGCACCGAATGCCGTGCACAGCCCATAGAGGCTCAACGAAAAAAAACCAAGATCAATGTGGCTTGGAGGAATGGCCGTAAAAAGAAAGGGGAACATTGAAAAGCGCAAGCACTATTTCAGCCGCTTCAACTCCAGCTCGTCATCCTCCACGGTCAAGATCAAGTCGCCCGGCCGGGCCAACTTCACCTTCTTCAAAAACGCGTAGGGATTTTTCTGCTGAGGATAGAGCGTCACGCCGCGAATGAGATTGTTTCCCTGCCGCACGCGGGATTCGGACGAGAAACCGACAATGCGGACTTCCGGACGGTGACTTGCGAGCAGGCGCGTCATCTCGCCGTTGGTTTTGGAAAGAATAAGTTTTACCTGTTTTGTCAGTGCGATTTCCGCGGCCGCATGCGCGATCATTTCGGCAGGAGTTTTTTCATGACTGATGCGTTCGCAGCGAAAGTTATCGAACCGCGACCGTTCTGTCTCGCGGATCGTCCGCGCCATAATGTCCACCGTTTCTCGCGGGTAACGGCCGGTCGCACTCTCGCCCGAGAGCATGACTGCGTCGGTATGGTCAATAACGGCGTTCGCGACATCAGAAACCTCGGCGCGCGTCGGCCGGCGGCTTGCGATCATCGACTCCATCATCTGAGTTGCCACGATAACCGGCTTCCGTGCCGCTATGCATTTTTCAATCAGCGTCTTTTGCGCAACAGGCACGCGTTCGGCCGGAATCTCTATTCCCAAATCGCCGCGCGCGACCATGATGCCATCTGCCGCGCTCAAAATACTGTCGAAATTGTGCAGCGCTTCTTCCCGCTCGATCTTTGCGATAATCCCGATCGGAAGACTCTTTCCGTCGCTTCCCTGCGCCTTCCGAAGAATGCGGCGCAGCGCAATCACGTCTTCCCCATTCCGGACGAACGAGAGTGCGATATAATCGACGCCGCGTGCCACGCCAAATGCGATATCTTCCTTGTCCTTATCGGTGATGCTCGCAATTGTCAGATGCGCCCCGGGAACGTTCATGCCCTTGTGGGATGTCACCACGCCGCCCTGAATGACCGTGCAGTGGATTTCCGGCCCCGAGACGCGAACGACCTTCAACTCGATCATCCCGTCAGCAATGAGAATGCGATTTCCAGCCCTCACGTCTTTCGCCAATTGCGGGCAATGGTTCGGCAAAAGCTTTCGACTATCCTTTGCGTGAAACATCGTCTGCGGGACAAGCACGATCTGCTCTCCCCGCTGAAGCGCAACGCCTCGCTCGGGAACCTCGCCGATCCTGATGCGCGGACCCTGCAAGTCCTGCATGATCGCGACCGGTTCTCCGCATTTCTTTGATGCCGCCCGAACCATACGGATGAGCTTTGCATGGTTCACGTGTGTGCCGTGCGAGAAGTTGAGCCGCGCCACATTCATCCCCGCTCGGATCAGTTGTTCAAGCACCGTCGATTTTTCCGACGCCGGACCGATTGTACAGACGATTTTCGTTAGTTTCATAAAGCGATCAATGAGTAGCAGTCGTCGTACGCTCCGACTCGGTTGCCATTCGAATGATTGCGAATGCCTCGTCCAAGTCATCTGTCACGGTAAACAGTCCGACATCCTGCGCAGAGATCGTCTCTTCCTCGTGCAACATCTCCTCGGTAAAAAAGCGGATCAGCGGCGTCCAGAATGCGGTTCCAATCAGAATGATCGGCACTCTTTTGATCTTGCCGGTCTGCACAAGCGTGAGCACCTCGGCAAACTCGTCGAGCGTCCCGAATCCGCCAGGGAAAATTACGTACGCGTCCGCCGGGAACGAGAGCGCGACCTTACGTGTGAAAAAATAATAAAACGGCGCCTCTTTGGTGAGAAAGTGGTTGGTCTCCTGTTCGTTGGGAAGTTTTATCGTGAATCCGATCGACTCGCCGCCGGCGTCATAGGCGCCCTTGTTGGCAGCTTCCATTATGCCCGGCCCGCCGCCGGTCACCACGGCAACCTTCAGTTCCGCAGCGATGCGGTGGGCCAGCGTGTATGCCTGATCGTACTCCACATCCCCGGGCCGCTTGCGCGCCGACCCGAAAAACGTCACGCCGCTTTTGATGCCCTGCGCGATGTCGATACCTTTGCGAAACTCCATCTCGATGGTGCAGAGCCGCGTCTCAATCGCATCCCCGCCTGTTTTCGCCGCACACTCGGCCCGCACACCACCAACCAAAACCTCCGTACTGCCCCCCTGATTATCTCCCATGTTCATATGCTGTTTCGTTCACATTCAACACATCAACTATAGCAGATTTCAGCAATTAGGAATAAGTGGGCGTGGTATAAAAATGATCGCCCAATGCCGGGCGTTCCAACTCCCAATATTTTTTAAAGCAAAGGAGCGCGATTCTCTGGGAATCGCGCATAAGGAAGGAACGCGAGGAGAGCGTCGCTTGCTACCAGTCCGGATTCTCGACGCCGCCCGTGACAAGGTGCGGATGCTCCTCCACCGAGGCGAGAAGTTCCTCGTTGGTATATCGAGGAGCGGAGAGCTCCTCCCACCGATTCGGCGAGAGGCTCGGATCGAGTGCGTACACGCGGCGCATCCATGCAGGTTCGGACCGGACGTCGGTGGGATCTTCCGGATTCCGCCGCGTATAATGGATGATGAGGGAGTTGCGCATGTAGTCCTGCGGGACTTTGGACTGCTGGAGCTCGAGGAACCGCGCAACGGGAAGGCGTTCAATGAGCATGCGGAAGGCCCAGAGCGCCTCGCCGTGACTCACGGCGATGACCCGTCCGTTCGAATGCGCGCCGCCCACCCGCCGCAAAAACCACTCGACCCGCACGCAGACATCGGCGATCGACTCGCCGCCCGGAGGCCGCCAATAGAACGCATGGCTGCGCCGCCGCTCGAGCTCTTCCGCAAAGCGCTCGATCCGTGCCAACCGAGGTAGGGTCTCGAGCATGCCCCAGTCGCGCTCGCGGATGGCGAAATCCTCACCCCATGCTGCAAACGAAAGTCGCAGGCGGGCCGCGCTTTCCTTCGCGCGAACGTAGTCGGAGCAGTAGTAACCATCAAAGGTCGCCAGCTCCTGACGGAGCAGCCAGGTCCGGGCCGCCGCAATCTGCTCACAGCCGTGCGCGGTCAGGCGGACGCGCGATGCGTGCCGCCGGATATAAGCGTCGGTAAAGTCGCTCTCGTCCCCGCGCCGCGAGCGCTCATTGGCGAGATTCACCTCCGACTGGCCGTGCCGCATCAGCACGAGATCGATGGGAAGCGTCATTGAAATCTCCTTTCTGATTTTCGATGTTCTGCGCGTACTCTATCGCTGTTTGAAATAGCTCGTGCGAATTTTTCAAAAATGTGATTCGTGTCTCGTGCGGCGCGCTTGTTTTCCTTCTAGAATAGGGTACAGTGACTATAATAAATGTGTAAATTTTTATGACACTTTTGGATGATGTGCTTACGGCGGCCGGCCTGACTGCCACTGAGAGTGCGGTCTATCGCGTACTCATAGGCTCATGCCCTCTCACCGTAGCGGCAATTGCTCGCGAGGCGAGAATCCATCGACCGCTCGTCTACAAAGCGCTTCCCTCGCTCCTTGCCAAACAGCTTGTCTCGCAAACGACAAAGGGCAAGCAAAAACGTTACGGCGCAGAGTCCCCCGAGGCGCTCCGCGAGCTTTTCGCTAAGCGAGAAAGGGAATTTTCC
>CAZUKY010000023.1:0-8678 GCA_964621085.1 uncultured Gammaproteobacteria bacterium
AAGAAACGCTCAAGTATGATCGGCAGCAAGAAATACAAAAAAAACGGAACGGCAATGGAGGCAAAAATAAAGACTTTGCTGAGTCCCATGGTAACGTTGCACGCTAGACAAGCAAAAGCTTCTCAAATTGCCGTTCGTCGCGATACGGGCCGATAACGGCCAAGTGCGCTTTATTCGTCTGAAAGATCGTCTGAGCGACACGCATAATATCGTCTCGCGTGACGCTCGCGAGACGCTCGAGTTTCTGTTCGGGGGTCAGGATGCGCTTCTCGCGAACCTCTTGAGTAACATACCAGGAAACGACATTTTCCGAATCCTCGAATCGTATCGCCATCTTTCCCTTCATGTAATCGCGGGCGCGGCTCAGTTCGGCCTGAGTAACGCCCTTTTCTTTCACTCTCTTGATTTCTTTCAAGATAACATTGATCGCTTTTTCGATGCGCGACTTGTCCAGGCCGGCTTGCACCGAAAAAACGCCGGTTTCATGGAATGACTGATGACTTGCGCGGATCGAGTAGCACAGGCCCAGGCGCTCGCGTACGGAAATGAACAGCCGAGAACTCATCGTGCCGCCGAGAATGTTTGCCAGCAGGGTTGCCGCGTATGAGTCCGGATGAGACAGGCCGAATCCGTAAAACCCCAGGTCCAGCTGGACTTGCTCGGTTTCCTTATATGCAACAATAACCGACGGCTTCTTTTTTTGCGGCTCTTTGAATTTCGTGAACACGTTCGCCTTCACGCCTTTTTCCATGGGATTTCCGAAATATTTTTTGACAAGGGAAAGCCCCTCTTCTTCCGTGAAGTTCCCCGCAATGCCGACTACGACGTTTTTCCCATGATAATGCGCATCGCGAAATGCGATCATATCCTCGCGCTTCATGCCGAGGATTATCTCGTCTTCACCCGCGATATCCCATCCCAACGGAGAGGACTCGAACATGATCTGCTCAAGCAGGGTGTCAACATACATGATCGGGTTGTCCTTGTACATGTGGATCTCTTCGCAAATGACCTTTTTCTCACGCTCGATCTCTGCCGCATCGAATTTGGAGTTGTAGAGCATGTCGGATACGAGGTCGAGCGCGAGCGACAGTTTTTCCGCATTGATCTTTACCCAGTAGCCCGTCACGTCTTTTGAGGTATAGGCGTTATACTCGGCGCCTACGGAATCCAGCTCGCGGGAAATCGAGAGCGTTGTCGGACGCTTCTTCGTTCCCTTGAACATCATGTGCTCGATGAAATGCGAGATGCCGTTAATCCGCTTTTCCTCGTACCGCGATCCCACGCCAAACAGAACAAGAACGGTAACGGTCTTTGTATCCTGAAGCGGCGAGAGGATGACGCGGATGTTATTGGGGAGCGTTTTTTTGATGTGCATACGAAAAGAACTGATGGTTAAAATGAAAGGTTCTCTTTGAAATAATGAGGGGTCTCTTCAATCGGAATGCGCTCTTGCTTCATCGTATCGCGGTCGCGCACAGTCACGCAATTGTCCGTAAGCGAGTCAAAGTCAACCGTTATGCAGTACGGTGTTCCGATCTCGTCGGAGCGACGGTAGCGCTTGCCGATCGAGCCGGTCTCGTCATATTGCACAGTGTATCCTCCGATATCACGGAGCGTGTGCGCAACATCCTTTGCCCGGGCGGCAAGCTCCTCTTTTTTCGAGAGCGGCAATACGGCGATTGTGACGGGTGCCAAGCTCTTTGGCAATCGCAGCACAACCTCTTTCTCATGCACCGCCTCTTCGTCGCCTGAGCGCGGCTCGACCTCTTCATATGCCGAGCAGAGAACTGCAAGAAGCGTGCGATTGACGCCCCAGGTCGGCTCGATGCAGTGCGGCACATACACCTCATTGGTGATCGGATCGCGATACGAAAGATCCTTGCCCGAGTGCTGCATGTGATTGGCAAGATCATAGTCGGTTCGGTAGGCAAGCCCGTAGAGCTCTTTTTGCCCGAAGGGAAAGACGAACTCCGTATCAACACTCCGCTTGGAGTAATGCGCACGGTCCGCCTCGGGAATCTCGACGAACTTTGTTGCAGAATGCGGCAAGCCAATGCTTTCGCACCACTCCTTCTGACGTTCAAGCCAGTACTCAAACCATCGCTCCCACTCCTGAGGATGCACAAAAAACTCGATCTCCATCTGCTCGAACTCGCGCGTTCGGAAGATGAAGTTGCCGGGCGTGATCTCATTGCGGAATGCCGGGCCGATCTGCGCGATGCCGAAGGGAATGCGGAGTCGCTGGGACTCGGCAACCAACTTGAAGTCGACGAACTGGCCCTGGGCAGTCTCGGGACGCAAGTACACGACGTTGTCCTCGTCTGCCACCGGACCCAAGTGTGTCCGGAACATCATGTTGAACTTCTTTGGCTCGGTCAGCTCATTGCCGCTCGGGGACTTCAAACCGATCGCGGCGGCCATTGCTGTCATCTCCTCGAACGTCATTCCGGAAACCGTTTGGCCCGCCTCCTCCAGAAGATGGTCGAGTCGAAAACGCTCATGCGTCTTTTTGTCTTCGACGAGCGGGTCGTTGAATGTCGCGACGTGCCCGGATGCCTCCCACACCCTTGGATTCATGATCAGCGCCGATTCCAAACCCACGACATCGTCGCGCTGCGTGACGAACCGCCTCCACCAAAGTGATTTGATCTTGTTTTTCATCTCAACGCCCAGCGGACCGTAATCCCAGGAGTTCGCGAGTCCGCCGTAAATCTCTGAACCGGGAAAGATAAAACCGCGCCGCTTGCAGAGACTTACGAGTTTTTCCATGTCGCTCACCATACGAAAATTATTTTAGCGGATTTCAGCGCCGAATGATTGTTTCAACATTTCTAGCACGCGAGTGTGCACAGCGTCAACCTCGTGGGTTTGGAGCGTTCGCTCGTCAGACCGATAGGTGACGTGAACGGCAAGGCTTTGCCTGCCCCTTCCAAGCGTGTCCTTCTCATACATATCAAAGAGCTCCGCATCTCTGATAAGCGGATCTATTCGCTTGATGCCTTCGACGACGGAGGCAAACGGATGCCGTTTTTCAATCAGGAAGGCGATATCACGGATGACCGCCGGATATTTGGGCAGCGGAGTAAAGGTAAATCCTCGTTGTCCTAAGGACATGACCCAGGCAAAATTGATCGAACAAAAAGCGACAGGAGTGCTGATGCCAAAAGCCTCACGCGATGCGTTGGAGAGCATGCCATAGCTTCCCAGGATATATCCTTCACGGCCGTATGTCACGCGAACACCCTTCCCTTGCTCATACAGCTGGGAAAGGCGCGTCGGGTGGCTATTCACATCCTCAATGCAAATCTGATCCCGGTGCGACCCAAACCACTCTTTCAGAAGCGTATCAACCGTTCCTTTCATTTCTCGAAAGAGCATACGCGGCGCGTCCTTTCGCAGAAGAGCAAGGCAGAGTTCGGGCGTTTCGCTCGGCAGTTCGTTTGTTCGGCCGGACTTCCAACCATACACGCCGCTGAGCTCGAATATACGCAACTCTTCCTTTTTTTGCTCGTTGGTCGCGAGCGTCTCAAGAATACTGCCGGCAAGGTTGGGGCGCATATACGCAAACTCGATCGTGAGAGGGTTGTGTATCTTTACAAGGCCAGACGCCTGTTCGCCAAGGAGCGATGCGCACTTTTCGCTTATGAAGGAGTACGTCATAATCTCGTGCCACCCCGTATCGCGGAGCAGCCGTTTCGTATCTCGTTCCCACGCAAACGAAGGATCACGCGGCACCGACGGGATCGCGCCCCTGATCGGCTCTCCGGGAAGATCGGCATAGCCGCGCATCCGCGCAACCTCTTCGACGATGCCATTTCCACCCTCTTCCGCCATATCGGCACGGCGCCAAAACGGAATCTCAATATCGAGCGTGTTCTCTTTTCCCGTTACGGAGAATCCGAGTGACTTCAAGCTCTTGATCGCATTCGTGCGCGAGACATCGACGCCTAAGATGCGTCGAATATCGGAAAAATCGAATGAAATGGTGAGGGGCTTCTCCTTTTTTGGATACACGTCGACGACCGCACTCGCCACGCGCGCGCCGGCCAGGTCCTCAAAAAGCTCGATCGCCCTCACGAGCGCAAAGGGAACGTATTCCGGACTGAGGTTTTTTTCATATCGCGCTGAAGAGTCCGTGCGGATGTCGACGGTGCGGGATGCGGTTCGCACCGCAACCGGCTCGAAATTCGCAGACTCGAGAATCACGCTCCTCGTCGATTCCCCGATACCAGCCGCCGCACCTCCTTTGATGCCGGCGATGGCCAGCGCCTGCTTTGCGTCGGCAATAACGCATACGGAAGGATCGAGTGTTTTTTCCTGTCCGTCGAGCGTCATGATTTTCTCTCCCTTTTTCGCCGCGCGTACCATGATTTCTTTTGCATCTCTTCCGGCAACGCGATCGGCGTCAAAGGCATGCAGCGGCTGCCCCAGTTCGAGCATTACGTAGTTGGTGATGTCGACGACATTATTGATCGGCCGCTGTCCTGCGCGCTGCAACCGCTCCTGCATCCATTGCGGGGATGGCGCGATGCGCACGCCGTCAAGAAGGATGCCGGCGTACCGGCGACAGACGGGGCTTTGGATCTGAATTGAAAGACGTGGTTGCGCGGCCTGACGCGTTTTTTTGAGGGCCTCAAATCGAGCGGCGTTTTTCTTCGTAAAAAATTCGCGGAACGGCGCATCCAAAAGCGCCGCAACTTCCCGAGCGAACCCGTGGACGGAAAACCCATCGGGACGGTTCGTCGTAATTTCCGCCTCGTAGACGCTTTCTTTTCCATCCGTATGCACGCGATCGATTGAAGGGCCGGACAGCGAAACGCGCCCCGCAATGTCGCGGGGCGAGATGTTCGTATCGCAGTACTCGCGAAGCCAAGAGTGTGGAACAAGGATATCCATACAGTTCTCTCTAACGCAAACTATGCCTTGATCAACAGATCAAGGGTCTCTTCGCTGCGCGCATGCCGCCGCGCCGTGTCCATGGAGAGCGCGTGCCCGCGGACCAAATCGGCAAGTTCATGATCAAAACTCATCATGCCCTGACTGCGCGATGACTTGATAAGCTGGTCAACCTGACTGATGTGGTTGGAGGCAATCATCGCCTTGACTTGAGGAACAGCGAGAAGCAATTCGTGAGCAGCAACACTGCCGCCTCCCATCTTGGGCAAGAGCGCCTGAATGATGACGGCGCGCAAAACATCGGCAAGGAGCGACTGGATGTGCTGCTTTTCGTGTTCTTGAAAACACGAGATAATCTTCTCCAATGCCATCGTCGAAGAATTCACGTTCATGACGGTGATGACGAGCATGCCGGCTGCGGCAAGCTCCAATGCGCCGCGGATGCTTTCAGGAGTGGGCAGGTCGCTGATAAAAAGAACGTCGATGTCCTCGCGCTGCGCATGCTCAAGCGCAGCCGAGAGCGTCGCCACGTCTGTGCCCACTTCCCGCTGATTCACGATGCTTTTATTGCTGACAAGATCATATTCAATAGGATTCTCTATTGTCAGAATATGCGCGATCCGCGATCGGTTGATCTGCTCCAAAATACCCATCGCAAGCGTTGTCCGTCCGGATCCGTTCGCCCCGCCGACGATAATCAGACCCTCAGCAGTATCCGCGCACTTCATGATATGGGAAGAGACCTTGAGTTCGGAAAGCGTTTTTGCCGTCAGGCTCAAGAATCGAATCGAGAGCGCCAAAAAACCCTCTTGCCGGAACACATGGATTTTTGCCCTCACCCGCCCGTCGAAAACCGATGTAAAAACCAGGTCATGATCTTCTTCCAGCTTTTCCTTCTGAGCCTCGGGTACGATCGCGTCAACGACAAGTTGTATGCCTTGAGCGGTCATGATCGCCTCATCTTCCAGTGGCACAAGTCCTCCGTCGATGCGCAGCATCGGGTAGCTTCCGACGCTCAAATGCAAATCTGTCGCCTGGCGCTTTACGGCCTCCGTCAAGAGATCGCGAAAGGCGAGCGACTGCGCGGTATCCATAATAAAAAGACTGAAAAACAAAAGAGGAAATCATCCTCCTTTCGAGTATAATCCGTTTACATCGAAATCTCAAGACGTTTTAACATCTTACGCGGCGCGCGCTGTCGAGTACAGTTCGAGGCGCCGACGAGGAGCGAAGTAAGCTGTATTTGAATACAGCGTCGAGCACCGGAGTCGGGAACGAAGAAATGTGCCAACTGCGAAAGTCGCCAGCTATTCTCGGGTGACGCGGAGATACTCCTCCAACGTCGTAACGCCGCGCAGCGCCTTGATAATCGCGTCTTGCTTCATGGAAAGCTGCTTTTGCCTGACCTGCTCCTGCTGCAGGTCCTCGATCGTAAATTTGCGCCCAAGAATTTCCGACAGACTTTCGGTCATTTGCAATAGCTCTACAATAACGGTTCTGCCCTTGTAGCCCTTCCCGCCGCACTCATCACATCCCACGCTCTTGTAAAATACCGGGTCCTTCGAAAAATCGATGTCGCTGACTGCCGAGCGGTCCGGAATGGCTTTCAGCATCTGCTCGACCTCCCGCATGACGATCGGCGGCGGCGCCATCGTCTCCTTGCATGAGTCGCAGAGCTTGCGCACCAAGCGCTGTGCCGAGATCATATTCAACGCTGCTGCGATCAGGAACGGCTCGACATGCATATCGGTCAGACGCGGAATAACGCCCAGCACGTCCTTTGCGTGAATGGTTGAAAGCATGAAGTGGCCCGTCAGCGCCGCATGCGTCGCCAGCTCGGCCGTCTCGAAGTCGCGGATCTCACCGACCATGACAATGTTGGGGTCCTGGCGGAGGATTGCGCGCAGGCCGGATACGAATGTCAAACCGACATCGGGATTGATCTGCACCTGGTTTACGCCGGCAATATAATACTCGACCGGATCTTCAAGTGTCGTTATATTGACATTTTCCTTATTCAGAGACGCAAGCATCGAGGAAAGCGTCGTCGATTTGCCCGAACCGGTCGGGCCGCTGACCAAGAGAACCCCTGTCGGCCGCTCGATGATCTTGTTCATATCATCAAGCGCCTTGCCCCAGAACCCGAGGTCAGACAATGTGATCGACTTTGTCGTCGTCGGCAGGATACGCATAACAACCTTTTCATTGCCGACCAATGGCAGAGTCGAGACGCGCAAGTTGATATCGGCGCCATACACGTTGATCCGAATACGCCCGTCTTGCGGGATCCGCGTCTCGTCGATCTTGAGATCGGACAGCACCTTGATGCGCGCAACGATCGACTGGTGAAACGACATCGGCACAGTCAAATACGTTCGCAGAATGCCGTCGACGCGAAACCGCATGCGCGACTCCTCCCTGCCTGGCTCGATATGGATATCAGATGCGTTCATATCGACCGCCTCTTGGATCATCAGTTGGACGATCTTTGCCACCGGAGCTTTTCGAATCACCTCGCCGAGCCGCTCTTTTTTCTCGATTTTTTTCTCCTGTACCTTGTTTTGCTGCAGCGACTGAATGGCTTCCCCGACCTCCTCCGTAAAAACGGTATACCCCTTCATCGCATTGCGGTACGCCGCATCGGTGGTTATCGCAAACTCGCGGGTAAACCCGTTCTTGTTCGCCCAAAAATCGATCGCCTCGATCGCGCGGAAATCGTCGGGATTCACCATCGCGATGCGCACCGCCGAGCCGTTTTTTTCATACACGACGATGCGATAGTTTTCTGCCACGGATTGCGGCAGCGACACGAGCGCGTCGTGCGAGATATCGATCTCGTCAAGATCGACGTACGGCAACCCGTACAACTGGCCTTTCAAAAACGCAAGGCTTTTTTCCTCGATCACGCCTTTTGAAACAAGCAACTCCTCGATGGGAACAGATGACAACATCGCCTCTTTTTCAAGAGACGCCAACAGATCAGGAGACACAATCTTCTTCTCGACAAGTGCTCGTGACAGCTTTGCGTTCATAGGCGTCCTCAGGCAGCCCAAACAGGCGGCGGTATGGCGATAAAGAATTCTTCGTTTATAAAGTGTGGAGAAAAACTCTACTCGGTGGGACGTTCGAAGGGGGCAGGATTACCGGTCGTTCCCGCTTCGAGCGGCTCCGCTGTTTTCACCTTCAAATTCTCAAATGCGGGCTTTTTGAAAAGGGATGCATCCCAGTCGGTCACGTTGATTTTGCGCTCTTGCACCGCGCCCTGATCACCGATGCCCTCTTGCGAAAAGATGGTATACGCGACATAGCCGCCGAATCCTAGGATGGCAACGGCGCTTATCCCTATGACAACTGCGATGAGCGGAAATTTTTTGGGGGCGTCTTTTTCTTGCGGCATAGGTTTTTCAAAACTATTGCGATGCGGGTCCTTTCAGCGCATTTTTCGGCTGCTCTTTCGGTTTCCAGGCCGCGCCGCCGTAATACACCTTGCCGGAAAGCGCGAGCGACTGGCTTCCGGGATCGAAATCAATGGCGGTAATATCGATGAGGCGGGCATCTGACTCAAGATCGGCCAAAAATCGCTTCATCCGTTCATAACTGGCATTCGTGAGCCGCATGCTCAAGACGATTTCCCGAACCGGACCTTTGGTCTTTTCATCAGCAGTGACCGAAACATACTGCAGCCCCATGCCGAGATTGCCTGCGCGCTCCCCATAATTGGCGAAAAGCGCTGCCGCATCCATGTCTTGCGGCAGGATAAGACTGACGGGGTCCTGCGG
>CAZUKY010000024.1:0-6122 GCA_964621085.1 uncultured Gammaproteobacteria bacterium
TCTAATGTTTCGAAAATAACCCGCTGCTTATCTTTAACCTCTTGCGCAAATGAGCCCGACGTTTCAACGCCCTCTTGAAACGACTGGGCGAAATTCTCAAGATTGCGGGCAAATTCGGGGAGCCAAATCGTACACACAAGTGCCAACGCAACGGCGAACACTGTCCAATGCATCGCATGCGCACGTGCGGCCATAGAACGGTTAACCTTGTTTCACAATGATGACCCTTGACTCTTCGGAGGGCAGGTCCTTCTTCTGAATCTTGAGCTTATCGACCGTCTCCGGACTTGGCGTGCCGCATTCTTTCAAGAACGCCTCGAGCGGCTCGAATGAACGGGTGCTTCCGGGAATTGCGTATGCAAACGGAATGATCATGCGCGGCTCGATCGATGCGATCACGGCACAGGCTTTCTTATGGTCGAGAAGCCCGCTGCCGCCGACGGGCAGCAGTAGGATATCGATCTTGCCCAGCGCATCAAGCTCAGCTTCGCCCAGTTCGCGAGCAAGCATGCCCAGATGGCCGACCCGGATATCGTCCATCGTCACCGAAAAAATGCTGGTCCGACTCTCTGCTCCCGCACTGTCTTTTTGAACAACAGGCGTACCGCGCATAAAGACGCCGCTGATCTCATACTCGCCAGGATTCGTTATTGCAAAAACGCGCTCGTGGGATGCTTTCACGCCGTCGAGATTCCGCGAGAAGTCAGAATCGGTTGTCGAGATGACAATGTCTGCCTGCAGGCGCGGCAGCTTGCCTGCCGACGGTCCGTACGGATCGATAACAACAGATGCGTCTCCTCCTTGAGCGGACAGCTTGCAGCACGCGTTTCCAAACCATTGGATAATCATAAGAAAGCTCCAAAAACATTATTCGGGTATGTGGATAGTATACGAGATTTTCTCTCAAAAATCAAGGGTTTTTTCATATTAAAACTCGTCCTTGTTGGACGAGTTTTAATATGGATCAATGTCAAAAAATCTCTACGATGCTGATACGTTTTCGGGCTGAAGATCGTCGATAAAACTACGGATCTTCTCTTTGTCTTTTTGCGCGATACTAGGACTCGCGTGAAGTTCCTCCAAAAGCTCGATTGACTTTCGCTCGATCTCGTATACGTCGGGAATCGACATGCCTCCCGGCTTCTTGCACATCTTGTCTACCTGCCTACGATAGGACTCGAGTTTTTTTTCAATTCGAACCAAAACATCGAAGGGTGCTATAAGTGTTGCAAGATTCTCAATATTTCCGAAAAGTTTTCCGGTCCACTGCGGCCGCAACTTGCTTTCATTGTGCTCATTCCAGGCGCGCATCTCTTCTTCCGTCAAATCAGGATCCTCCAGCTTCCGCTTTGTCAGTATATCGCGTTTATCGTCGGGAAGCTTTACGCTTTGTATGGAATGTTTTGTAAAATCGCCTTTTAAGTCTTGGAGTATCGTCCCCAACATCACATCCTTTTCCTCCTCGGATATTTCGTATGCCCCACCTTCGCGTCCTTCCGACATATCACTCAGCGTTAAAATGAATAACACACGGTGATGAGTATATCATGCACGGCCGAGTCAATCAAGCTCATCCGTATTCAAACAAAAAACGCGCAGCCCTCTGCTGCGCATTTTTTGGTGGACCCACGGGGAGTCGAACCCCGACCTGTTCCATGCCATGGAACCGTTCTACCGCTATACTATGGGCCCCTATTATTCAGTCATAGCGCCCATGGACCCACGAGGACTCGAACCTCGGACCTTCTCGGTGTAAACGAGACGCTCTAACCAACTGAGCTATGAGTCCATGTGCGCTATGACGACTGAGCTAACCGCCCGAATCGAAATCATTACAACCAGAGCTCTGGATCGAATCAAACGATACAGAGCTCTGGTGCCCAGGAGAGGACTCGAACCTCCAAGCCTTGCGGCACATGCACCTCAAGCATGCGCGTATACCAATTCCGCCACCTGGGCCCGTAAACGGCGCAGTTTCAAGTATATGTCAAAGCGGTCCGCTTGGCAAGGGACCGCGGAACGCGAAAAGCGCCCGCCTAGGCGAGCGCTTTTTCCTTGAGTTTTTTCTTCGATGCTCGAACGTAGTTGAGTTTCGCGCGTCGGACGCGCGCCTGTTTGACCTTCTCAACCTTTGCGATTGCGGGCAGATTGATCGGATACACCTTCTCGACGCCGATGCCGTTGGAGATCTTGCGGACGGTCACGGTTGCTCCGTTATTGGATCCGCCCTTACGCTTGATGACCAATCCCTCAAAAACCTGAATGCGCTCCTTTTCCTCACCTTTCGGGTTTACTTCCTTGATTTTCTGGTGGACGCGGATCGTCATGCCAGGGACGACGCCATCGAATTGATTTTCTTGTTCCTGTGAAGTCATATGATAAATAAACAGCTTTTACAGTATACATCAGGCTCGGTATTCCGTCAACAGCAGGCCAGGGGGCCATTGACACCCTATTACAAATGCGCTATACTCAAGCGCACCGAGCAGCAGCGCCGATCAGTAAATGGAGGGATCCATGAGCAACAACCAAAGGCGGGGCGTCGGACGGCCTCAGCTGCGTCGCGCCCAGCGGAAGCGGGATTCTCCGCGGAATCGCCAGGATCGAGAATACTCGTCCAGTAAGGATCTCCTCGACGCGATCCTGCGACGGACGGAGCAAGTAGCGCTACTGAACCGGTGCTACCTTGCACCATCCCGATGAGTACTGCACTGACGGGCACACAGCCCTGCCGACTCTTCCTGTCGGCAGGGTCTCTTTTTTATCCGCTCATTTTATCTGAGATGAAATCGCGTCCAAAAGCTCGCCTTCTTTCTCCCACTTGGCAATCCGCTCAAAGAGGCGTTGCTCCTGATCTGTTCGATTCTTTTTTTCCGAGAGGTCGTGCTGGAGTCCGATAATCAGATCCTTGTCGTTTTCTTTGAAATATTTCTTCAGCTCGTCGCTGCCGGGAAACTGCGCAATGAATCCATCGATCTGCGCTTCGGTGATCATACCTGCCTTTAACCGAGCATCGAACAGGTTCTTAAGGAAGTCAACCGCATCGGAAACCGACTCCATTCCTCGAGCATGGTCGATATCGTCCTTGGGAATAATCTGTTCGACCGCAGCGAATGCCTCTACGCTTTTTGCCTCGAACGTATCGAGAATCTCATCTGAATCGGAAAGCATGGCTTGGTATTCGAAGTGTTCCTCTTCTTGCTTGGGACCCCATCCGAAGAGACGCCTGACCGCTTCGATGAGCGAATGCTCCTTGCGTACGGCATGGAACGTATCGATGTTTTTCAGTTGACTCTCGGCATCAGAACGAAGACGCGCATTCATTGTCGCTGCCTTCGCTTCGCGCGCCGAGATCTTTTCTTCGATGCGTTGCTTTTGCGCGTATTTTTCTTTTTCGTACTTTTCCGTTGCTGACCCGACGGCATCCGCCGAGTCATCGACGGTAAGGAGTTTTTTCTTCAGCAGCGTGCGGATCTTGGGACTCTTCCGCTTTTTACCGCTCTCAATCTCCTTTTCCGTAAGCGAAAGTTTGGCACGCGCTTTTGCCGCCGTGCGACGTGCGCGCTCCACACCCTCAAACTCCTTCAGTGTCTCTCTTAATCGCTCGATTTCCGCATTTTCTTCATCGGTTTTTTCTCCGATTGCCGGCGTACGGGCAACGGTGCGAACAGGACTGGGGGTCGACGCCTTCTTTTCGCGTACGGCAGGTTTCTTTTTTCCGTCGCATCCGCCGTCGCGTCTTCTGTCACCCTTGGCTCAAGGGGACGCTCGATGCGGGACCGCATTGCGTCTAATGCGCGTTCGACGCGGGCGACAAGGTCAGGCTCTTGGGATTCGAATTTTTTTACCTCTACGAGTTCGGCATCAATTCCCTTGAGAATACTCTCCCGTATTGCTTCGAAAAATGGATGGTTCGGATGCTCGTTTAAAAATTCTTGAGGGGTTTTCAGTTGCTTGGAAACGGGGTCATACTGCTCTATGCAGTATTGATAGAGGTCTTTGTTCGCGATCGAAGCGAAGATACGCGGCATCCATATCCCGGGATAGCGTTTTCCGTCTTCCTCTTCATAGCCGGGAAAGTCGGTAAACTGCGACTTGAAAAATGCGACGCGACGCAAGGATCCGTCTAACTCATAGTCGAGAGAATGAGCATACGTGCCCTTCTTTTTTTCTTCTTTTGCCCGCTTCGTTTCGGGTTCCTCGAGTGTGTCGTCAACGCCAATGCGCACGATCGAGTCCCCGTCTTTCCATTCGAGAACAAAGTCTGTGCCACGGCAATCGTCATCGTACTCAGAGGTGGGAATAAGGCGCACGTCCGGACCAAAAGGCTGGTAACACTCAAACGCCTGCCAGACAGCCACCTCAAGCGTAGGCCCGTCTTCGCCGCTCTCGCGTCTATTTGCGGATGCGCGCGCCCGACGCAGCTCCGCCTGATATCCTTCGAGTACTTGATCATCATAGACGTCCCGAAATGCGGAAAATCCAAGAGCGCGGCGCTGGGCGAGAAGGCCCTGCGGTCCCGCATTGTATTTTTCATAAAACGCGGCCATCGGGACTTCGGCGTTCGCCTTCCGAAATTCGACGGGCGTATCATGGCGCGTGGAAGAAGTTGGCATATCTGTACGCCGCTATTGTATCAAAATGAGACGGCCGTGTCATGTTTTCTCTCGAAAGAAAACAGCCGCATTTCGCTTATTTTTTGACGCGCTCCAACACGTTGGTGAAATCCTCTCCCAGCGCCACGCCGTACTCCTGATAGGCGCCGCTGCCATCTTTGAAGCCGAGAAGGGAGGCGTGGAGCATGAGCCGCGACTCGAGAGGAAGGGGCTGTTTTTTTGAGCGATATACCCGATCCCCGACGAGCGGATAGCCGCGCGAGAAGAAGTGCACCCGAATCTGATGCGTGCGTCCGGTCTGCGGCTCGACGCGCACCAGGCATGTGTCTTTAAACTGCTGCTCAACCCAGTAGCGCGTGAGCGCCTCCCGTCCGCCTGGCTGTGCGCTGGCGGCGTAACGCGTATAGCGCTCGCGGGAACGGGAAAGGAAGCTGCGAATTTCTCCTTCGATCGGCGTCACGCGGCCAAACACGAGAATCACGTACTGTTTTCTCACCCGACGGAGCTTGAACTGTCGCTTGAGCGACTCGAAGCTCTCTTGCGTTTTTGCGACAACCATCACGCCAGATGCGTCCATGTCCAGGCGATGCACGATGCCGGGACGGATCGGGTCCTCACCGACAGAAGCGATTGCAGGATATTTTTCGAGAATAAAATCGACGACAGTGCGCAACCGATGATGCGATGCCGAATGCACGGCCATGCCAGAAGGCTTATCGAGAATCAGATACTCTTCAGTTTCAGTGACAATCCGCGGATCGGCCATCACACGTTCGGATGCCTGGCTCTGTTCTTCTATGACCACCTCGTCGCCGGGCGTGACCCGCTCATTTTTTTTGGCGATGCGGCCATTGATGCGGACACGGCCCTCCCGCATCTCGACCTGAATCGATGACCGAGTTCGTGCCGTCAGCGCGGACAGCGCACTATCGATCCGTTGACCTGCCTGCTCCTTTGGGATGATTATTTTCATACATTCTCAGAAATGTGAGTGCCTGCTGTTTTGTTTTCACGCGCCCGGCAAGCTGTTCCTCGCGAAGGGCTTCCAAGAGCTCTCCAATGCGCGGACCCGGAGACAAAGAAAGCGTTTTCATAATCTCCTTTCCATTCAAAACGCTTTTTGGCAGCACTTTTTTCGCGCGCGCTGTCTTTCGGAAGATCTCGAGACGTCGCAAAAATTGGCGGTAGCTGCCAAGGCTCGTTTTCTTGTCCGCGCGGACCGTCGCGCACGAGTCGCAAAAAATCAGCTGCAGCAGCAACTTCCCGCGCCGCGGATTTGCAAAAAAATATTTTTCGATTGTCGTGTTTTTCATGACAGCGATATCGCTGTTGAGCAGCAGCAGATGGTGCTTCACAAGCCAGTGCGCGTCATCGGCAGCCACGTTGAAACGCTCGACGCTTGAAAAACGGAGACGCTCGAATATGCGGCGCACGATTTCAGCGCCAACGCGGTCATGCCCGTAAAAATGGATGCGCGAAAGACCGTCTTTTTTTGATCGCGTGATG
>CAZUKY010000025.1:0-4474 GCA_964621085.1 uncultured Gammaproteobacteria bacterium
GCTCATTTGCGCAAGAGGTTAAAGATAAGCAGCGGGTTATTTTCGAAACATTAGACCGACAGACGTCTCCACCCGACCAGGGAGTACCCCCGCAAAATGCTGAAGAGGAAAAGAAAGAACCTGTCGGTAATGAAGCGTCTAAAAATATCAATCTATGAAGGACAATAAAAAAAATCAGACGAACGAGCCGAATGACGGAGCGATCGGAACAATCATTCCCCGTAACATCACCGACGAGATGCAGGAGGCGTACCTCGACTACGCCATGTCTGTCATCGTATCGCGCGCGCTGCCGGATGTCCGCGATGGGCTCAAGCCCGTCCATCGCCGCATTCTCTATGCGATGTGGGATGTCGGGTTGAAAGCAGGTGCGAAATTCAAGAAGTCAGCTGCGGTTGTCGGAGAAGTGCTTGCCAAATACCACCCGCACGGCGATGCCCCCGTATACGATGCGCTCGTGCGTATGGCGCAGGACTTTGCAATGCGCTATACGTTGGTCAACGGCCAGGGGAACTTCGGCTCGATGGACGGCGATTCGGCCGCCGCTATGCGGTATACCGAGGCGAAGCTGCGAAAAATCGCCGAGGAACTTTTGACCGATATCGAAAAGGAGACTGTCGGCTTCGTGCCAAACTATGACGGGTCGCACAAGGAGCCGCTCGTCCTTCCGGCGCGCGTGCCGAACCTGCTCCTTAACGGCACCGTCGGCATTGCGGTGGGTATGGCGACCAACATTCCGCCGCACAATCTTGGCGAGCTGTGCGCGGCGATCGAGCATTTGGCGGACAATCCCGATTGCGCCGTCGAAGATTTGTTCGAGTTCGTCAAAGGCCCCGATTTCCCAACCGGCGGAATCATTTACGACGTCAAGGCGCTGCATACCGCATATGCCACTGGGCGTGGCGGCGTCGTCATGCGCGCAAAGACAGATATCGTTGAGACAAAGACCGGCCAGTTCAATATCATCATCACCGAAGTCCCCTACCAGGTGAACAAGGCCAATGTCCTTGAAAAAATCGCCGACCTGGTGCGCGAAAAAAAGATCGAAGGCATCAAGGACCTGCGCGACGAATCGAACAAGGACGGCGTCCGTGTCGTCATCGAGCTGAAAAAAGACGCCTACCCCAAAAAGATTCTCAATCAGCTTTTCAAGTTCACGCAGCTGCAGGATACCTTCCACTTCAACATGCTCGCACTCGTGGACGGCATCCAACCGCGCATTCTCAACCTCAAGACGATCCTGGAAGAGTTCATCAAGCACCGAAAGGACGTCATAACGCGGCGTACGCAGTTCGAGCTCAATCGCGCGCGCGATCGCGCGCACATTCTCGAGGGACTCAAGATCGCCCTCGACCATATCGATGCGGTCATCAAGACGATCCGATCATCACGCGACCGGGATGCGGCAAAGGATGCGCTCATGAAAAAATTCAAACTTTCGGCAGCGCAGGCGATCGCGATTCTTGAGATGCGTTTGCAAAACCTCGCCAATCTTGAGCGCATGAAGGTGGAAGACGAGCTGAAAGAAAAGAAGGCGTTGATAAAGGAGCTCGAGTCGATTCTCGCGTCTCCGAAAAAAATACTCGGCATTGTGAAAGATGAGACGCGCGCGATCGGCGCGGCGTACGCGGACGAGCGCAAAACGCAGGTGGTCAAGTCCGGCGTCGACAAGATCAGTCATGAGGATCTGATCCCCAACGAGTCGGCGATCGTCATGATTACGCGTGACGGGTACATCAAGCGCCTTCCGCCCGATACATTCAAGCTTCAGGCGCGCGGCGGGAAGGGCATCATCGGCCTGACGACAAAAGAAGAAGACACGGTCGACCAGCTTTTTGCCTGCATGACGCACAGCGACCTTCTCTTTTTCACGACCAAAGGCCGCGTCTTTCAGCTGAAGGCGTACGACGTTCCGGTCGCATCGCGGACTGCCAAGGGCCAGGCGATCGTAAACTTCCTGCAGCTTGCGCCAAACGAAAAGGTGTCAGTCGCGCTGTCTGTGGCAGACCTGAAGGCGTACAAGTACCTGACAATGGTTACGGCAAAGGGAGTTATCAAGAAGTGCGATATCGAAGACTTCTCGCAGGTCCGGCGCAACGGCCTGATCGCGATTAAGCTTGTCGGCGATGACGTGCTCGAGTGGGTCAAGCCGACAAAGGGAACCGATGAGATTTCGCTCGTCAGCGCCCAGGGTCAGTCGATTCGATTCAAGGAGGAGGATGTCCGCCCGATGGGGCGGACAGCGGCCGGCGTGCGCGGCATGCGCCTGAAGAAAAACGACGTGATCGTCGGCATGGATGTAGTCTCGGGCCCGAGCAAGGACGCGGAACTTTTGATCATGACGGAAAAGGGTTATGGCAAGCGAAGCAAACTCAAAGAATACAAGACACAAGGACGCGGAGGGTCGGGCATCAAGACCGGGAACGTAACGGATAAAACCGGCGCGATCGTCATGGCCCGCGTTGTCAACCCGACCGCGCTTCCCGAGGGCACGACCGGCGATCTGCTGATCATCTCGGCAAAGGGGCAGGTGATTCGCATTGCGTTAAAGAGCGTCTCGGTGCTGGGTCGGGCGACGCAGGGCGTGCGCGTGATGCGCTTCAAGGAAGCCAACGACCACATCGCCTCAGTAACGATGGTGTAGCGATTCGGAAAAAATAAAAAAGAAATACGGCGCGCGATATGGTGGTCGCGCGCCGTTGTCATTGGCGGTCTTTCGGGTCTCCCCGTCAGTCGGTGTTGCTGACGACAGTGACGGGCCCGAAGGGCTTGGTCGGATCGGCCGTGCGTCCGTGCCCGGTGAGTTTGCACTCGAGGGTGGAGCAGATGTGCGGCTTTTTCGCGAGCTTCTTCGGCGCTTTCGGTACGCGCTTCTGCTGTGCGAAACGAGGCCGCTTGTCAGGCGCTTTTGTCTTGGCCGGCTTCGGGCGCTCGACGGCCGCGGGCGGGGTTGCGGCCGCAACGGGCGGATAGCGATGGCCGTGGAGCTTCTTACAGCCCGGCGGACACCAGTCTTCCGAGAAGACCTTGCTCATGCTCGCCTCCAGGGTGCCGATGGCTTTGCCGTGGGCGGTCGAGTCACTGGCGAGTGCTGTCAGAAGCCTGCCATGGTCTTTGACCGTCTTGTCGAGCCCGTCGACCTTGCCCGGGGTCTCGGCTCGGATCCGTCGCGCCTCTTCCCTGAGGCGTTCTTCAACCTCCTTGAACTCACGGCCCGGGGCCCGGACGTCCACGCCGCCATCCTTGCGAGGATAGACGAGTGCCCCGTAGGGGTCGACCTCCTTCTGGAGGCGGTCGGCAAAGGGTGCCAGGTCGATTTCCTTGTCCGAGATCGGTCGCGTGACCCACTTGTCGCCATTGCCCGCGATGAGCGGCGGCTGTCCGGTGAGATAGGGCCAGCCAAGGATCGCGAGGCCGGCGATCAGTGCGAGAGCGAGAATGCCGAGCCCGACGTTTATCCATGCCCCGCGTCGCCGCGCGGCACGCTGTTCGTCGGTTTCTCCCCCGTCATCTTCGTCATCATCACCGCGATCCGGATCTGGGGAGCGGGGCTCGTCGTCGAGCTCGCCGGGACGCCGATGAGGACTGGTAGCCATGCGCGAGCCCTCCTTTCTTTTCATAACAGCTGCGCAGAGTGTACGACGGATAATACGCGATTTGTCTAAAAAGTCAACAGTAACCCCCTTTATTTCATACTATAGGGTATAAACGACACAGGACTTGCCAAGGGGACCGAAAAGTGCTATAATTATCTCATAATTTGTCTCTGAAATTCTATGGGCTTACCTGGCAAACGGTTGTCCCGATCTTCGAAACGGCGTCGCGCATCCCATTTTGCTTTAAAAAAGGTCATTTTGACGGAGTGCGGTACGTGCAAGAAGCGAATTCTTTCACATCGCGCCTGCCCGGCGTGCGGCAATTACAAGGGCCGCCAAGCGCTCGCACTGAAGACCCCAAAGCTTCCGGCAAAGGCTGAAAAATAAAATACGTTCTTTGACGAATTCCTCAGTATGGCAAACCGCTACCTTTCACGCACGCTCGCAATCCAGACGCTGTATGAGTGGGACGTTCGCGGACAGACCAGCGACACGGTTCCGGCTATCTTGACCTATAATTTCGAGGAATTCGCCCCTGATTTCAATGATGAAGCGTTCGCAAAGCACCTCGTAGATGGGGTGCTTTCGCATGTCGGCAAGATTAATGCGCTGATTGAGGAGTATGCGCCCGAGTGGCCGCTTGAAAACATCACACTCATCGATCGGAATATTTTGCGCTTGGGCATCTACGAGATGATGATCGATCAGGATATTCCTGCTCGCGTTGCTATTAATGAGGCGATCGAACTTGCCAAGGCCTATGGCGGTCCGTCATCATCAAAGTTCGTCAACGGCGTGCTTGGCTCAATTTACAAAAATATCTTGCCCCAGATCCGCGAAAAGGAAGAGCGCTTGGCAGCCATTCAGGAAGAGAAGAA
>CAZUKY010000026.1:0-3561 GCA_964621085.1 uncultured Gammaproteobacteria bacterium
CACGTGGCGATGATCGGCATTGCCGACCTGCCCGATCGTTGCCGAGCAGCGGGCGGAAAAGATCCGCACTTCGCCCGACGGCATCTTAACATGCGCGCGATCGCCTTCAAGTGCCATCAAGCGGCAGCTCTGCCCTGCCGAGCGGGCGATCTTTGCGCCTTGCCCGGGCAAAAGCTCAAGTGCATGAATCGTCTGACCGACCGGTATGAGGGACAACGGAAGCCGGTTGCCGGACTTGATCTCGGCTTCGGTGAGCGAGGAAACGACCGTTTCGCCGACGGCAAGCCCTTCCGGCGCGATAATGTAGGCCTTCTCGCCGTCAGAATATTCCACCAACGCGATCCGGCACGTGCGGTTCGGGTCGTATTCCAGCGCCGTTACGCTCGCCGGAACATCGTATTTTCGGCGCTTGAAATCGACGATGCGGTAATACCGCTTGGTGCCGCCGCCGCGGTGGCGAACGGTGATCTTGCCCTGGTTGTTCCGTCCTGCCGTTCTCTTTTTAATCTCGATCAGGCTCTTTTCCGGCCTTTTTTTCGTCAAATCAGAAAAATCCAACACGCTTGATTTGCGGCGGCCGGGGCTTGTCGGTTTGTAAATGCGGATTGCCATACAAAATTCGGATTGATCGTCCAACGCTTAGAGCGTCTCTATTTTTTGTCCCTTCTGCAAGGTGATAATCGCCTTTTTCCAATCTTTGCGGATTCCAGCCCTGCGGCCGAAACGGACCTGCTTGCCTTTTTGGCGAGCCGTATGCACGGACGCAGGCTCGATGCCGTACAGATTGAAAAAAGCCTTCTTGATATCGATCTTGTTCGCATCCGATGCGACTTCAAAAACATAGCGGCCCGAAACGATCGCCTTTTCGGTTACCAAGGGCTTTCTGAGAATCCGGTCCTCACGGATTGATGTGAACTTCCGCTCGCCCGCGCGCTTGAATTCCAGGGGTTTCCCCTCTTCCTTTGCAGCTGCTGCTTTTCCGTCTTCACTCTTCGCGCTTTCGGTCAGAGCGGCTTTCGCCTCTTTGGGGAGCTGATCTTCTTTTTTCTTAAAAATACCCATATATGTCTCCTACGCCTTTTGGTAGCGCTGCTCGATCTGCGAAATGCTCTCAAGCGGCATGACCAGCGCCTTTGAGCGCAGGACGTCAATGATGTTGAGGCTGTGCGCCGGAACGATCGACACGTTCGGAATATTTCTCAAGCTTCGGTTTGATGCATGAGCGCCCAAGGGCGAGATGACGCCGATGGTCGGTTTCTTTTTCGCATCCATTGCAATGGGCAACTTTGCAAGAAAAGCAGCCGTATCCTTGGTCTTTCCCGATTGCGGCATCTGTTCAACGAGCACGATCGCCCCGTCATGTGCCTTCTGGGAAAGCGCCATCGCAATTGCCGTGCGCTTGACCTTGCGGTTCAGCTTTACGGCAAAGGTACGCTCTGGCCGCGGTCCCCACACGATGCCGCCGCCGCGCCAGATCGGGGATCGAATGGACCCGTGACGCGCACGTCCGGTTCCCTTTTGCTTCCACGGCTTCTTGCCGCCGCCGCGCACCTCGCCCCGCGTTTTTGTCGCGGATCGGACGACGCGCGATGAGGCAGCCTGCGCAACGGTTGCCAAGTGAAGCAATCCCTTTTTCACCGCCAGACCGAAAAGTTCGGACGGCAGTTCGCGTTCGGAAACCTTCTCTCCCTCGGCGTTATAGACCGGCAGGATAATTTTTTTTGCGTTTTGGGTATCCATACTGATTGGTGCGTTTTTTGGGTGCGGTGCCCTTCGTGTCGCTGTGGCGCCTTTCATATACTACTCCTGCGGCTTCACTTCGCCCGTTGCCTCATCAACATCTGTGGGCAACTCGTCCGCTGACGCGACCTGGCGGTTTGACTGCTCCGCCTCTTCCTGCGGACTGCCTTCCTGACGGACGGCGTCGTGCTGGATTTCGTCAGTGGTCATGCCGGCTTCGTGCACATGGGGCTCGATCAGCCGCTCAACCTCTTCAATCTGCGATGGCGCATCTTCGGACAGCTCTTCCGGTTTTGGCACGGCAGCCTCCTGAGCGGCGTCTGCCTGATCCGATTCCGCCCCCTCTGCTGTTATTGGGGTGGCGTCGGTTGCTTCGTCTGCACCTGCCGCAGAAGCGACTGTAGCTGCAGAAGCAGCCACGGCCGTTTCCTCGCCGCTCGGTGCCGACACTGCGTTTTCTTCCTGTCTCTTCTCTTCCTGCTTCTTGAAGGCGAAGATTCCATCCGCACGTACGATAACAAAACCGTTGCGCGCGCCAGGGATCGCCCCCTTGATGTACAAGATGCCCTTATCGTAATCGACCGCGATGATATCGAGGCCTTTGACGGTCACGCGTTCGCAGCCCATGCGTCCGGCCATGCGCATGCCCTTAAAGACATGCTGCACGCCGCCCGAACCGATGGATCCAGGCATGCGCTCCTGATCTTTGTGGCCATGGGTCGGCGGATGGCCGCGAAATCCATGGCGCTTCACAACACCTGCATACCCGCGTCCTTTCGACCAACCGATAACCTGCACTTTTTCGCCGACCGCAAACTGGGTTGCATCAATCATGTCCCCCTTTTCGACCCCATCGACCGAATCGACCCGTTCCTCGCGAACATACCGAAAACCGCGGTTTTTCCCAAACGCCTTCACGCCGGAAAACTGGGTTGAGAGCGCGCGAGATACGCGCTTTTTTTCCCCATAGCCAAACTGAAGGGCGGTATACCCGTCTCTCTCTTGCGTTTTCATTCCAGTCACATAGCACGGACCGACCTGAACAGCCGTAACCGGCTTGAGTGTGCCATCGGCCGCATAGATCTGCGACATGTCTAATTTTTTACCCAAGATGCTTTTCATATCGGTTGCTTGTCGCTTTCGTTTGGTACAAAAAAATCATGAACTCTCTCGAGCCCATGACTTTTTTGGGCGTGTCTGAGGAGATAATGGAAACGGTTCGGGTGGAAAGAATGTGCTCCTTGTGCGCGAGTCCGGCCGATGGGCACTTCCCTGTGGGGGGTTACCCAATGTCCGGATCGGCGCTATAGCATTTTGATTTCGAGATCGACTCCGGCCGGCAGGGACAGCGATGTCAGAATATCCGTAGTTTTACTGGTCGGCTCCACGATATCGATCAGGCGCTTGTGAACGCGCATTTCGAACTGGTCGCGGGAGTCCTTGTGGACGCAGGTCGATTTTAAGACGGTATACTTGCGTTTTTCTGTCGGCAGCGGAATCGGACCGCGGACCGTAGCGCCGGAGCGCTGCACGGCATCAAGAATGCTGTGCGCAGACTGATCGATGATCTTGTGGTCGTACGCGCGAAGCTTGATGCGAATCCGCGTCTTATCGTCTTTTTGCGCTGCTGACATACGAGAATTTCCGAGGACGCGGCCGATTACTTAATGATCTTTGTTACGACGCCGGCGCCGACGGTCAGTCCGCCCTCGCGGACGGCAAACCGCTGCTTCTCTTCCAGAGCGACCGGTGCGATCAGTTTCACGCCAAGGTTTACCGTGTCGCCAGGCATGATCATCTCAGTCCCTTCCGGAAGCGCGA